>DASZJU010000261.1:0-24513 GCA_035947815.1 Reyranella sp. | reverse complement strand
CGGGTCTATTGCACGCATTTGAGCCATGTCGGGCCGCGGCAGCGCCTGCCCCAGGTGACGGCGCTGCTGGAGGGCGTCAGGCGCGCGGCCCTGTCGGGCGGCACCTGGGACGGTACGGCGCCCGACAGTTTCATGTGGCAGGAGCCCGCACCTGCCGTGCCTGCCCCAGCCATCGTGGCCGGCGACTTCAACTTCACGCCGGCGCATGCGGAGTATCGCGATGTGATGGGCGATCTCGCCGACGCCTGGACGGCCGCCGGCAACAGCGAGGAGGAGGTCGATTCCTTCCCGCGCGAGGGCCGCATCGACCATGTGTTCGTCACGCACGACCTTGCGCCCAAGGTCAAGAAGGCGTGGATCGGTTATGGCATCAAGGCGTCCGATCACTGGCCGGTGTTCGTCGAGTTCGACCTATGAGGTCTAGCGGTGCGGCTGCTGGCGGTAGTGCTCGGCGAGCGCGTCGTGGCCGAAATCCGCGGCGAGGTCGCGCCATACCGAGTGGACGTGGTTGGCGTTGTTCTGGGTGTTGTCGTGCTCGATCAGGGTGACCGGCCCGTGCACGCGGAAATAATAGGCCTCGCCCGGCGCGAGCGAGCCCGCCCAGGCGAAGCGGAATTGGTCGAGGCCCTGTTCCATCACCCGCCGTTTCTGGTTGGCCAAAAGATCGGGCGCGAGGGTGTCGAGGAAACGATCCATCAGCGCCTCGACGCGCTCGCGCGACGGACCGTCCATGGCGGCGAGCTCCAGGCCGCGCGGCGAACCGAGATCGCTCTCGCGTTGCGGGCTCGCCACGATATCGCCGAACGAGCGATCGGCGATCGTGGCGGTGCGCCGCTGCGGCTCGGAAAGGCCGTTCATGATCTGGCGGGCAAGGTCCTCCGACGCGCCGAGCAGCCTGAACCCTTTGTACGGCCCGTCGCGTACCGTGGCGGGATGGGCGCCGGCGAAGAACGGCGTCACCGCGACGTGGCCGGCCGCGGGCAAGGCCACGTTCAGCGACAGGTGATGGCCCTCGAAGCGCCAACCCCACGGGAAGCGGCCGGGCGTGCCGAACACCGAGACATAGTAACGGCCGGGATCGCGGAAGCTGCCCTGCTGCTCCCGCAGCACGCCTTCGACCAGACGCACGCCGTCGAGAAGTTTCAGGCCTTGCTCGTTCAGCACGGTCGCGAACAGCGCCCGCGCCGCCTCGGCCTGGGCTGCTGTCATCTCGCCCAGGGTGAGGCCCGAGCGGCTGCGCGGGATGTAATGCCAGTCCAGCCGATTGTCGGACTCGAAGGCGATCAGCGCCTTGCGGCGCTGCCCGTCGTCAAGCAAGCCGAGCAAGCGGTTGGCGGCATCGGCGATGCGCTGGGCAGCGTCGACCGTCCGCGCACTGGCGCCGCCGAACGGCAACAATGTCGCCGCGGCCAGGATGAGCCGTCGCTTCGGCGGCCCGTGACGGTGCCCACCATGGTGATCGTGGTCGTCGGGATGCCAGCCGTCGTGCGGCATGGCGTCCGCTCAGCTCGAGGTGCGCGGGTACTTCAGCGAGCAGCCATAAGGACGGGTCGACGAATCGCTGACAGGCTTGCCGGCCAGCACTTCATCGAGACCGACCCGCACATACTGCTTGGCCTTGGCGATGTCGGCGATGTCAGCCGACGGGATCGAATCGATGCCGCCCTTGTAGACCAGCGTGCCCGTCTTATCGATGATGTACATGTGCGGCGTCACCGTGGCGCCGTAGGCGCGCGCGATCTTGCTTTGCGGATCGAGCAGCACGGCAGCCGGCGCCGCGTCTCGGCTTCGGGTCAGCTCGTTGGCCTGCTGGGCGGTGACGTAACCCTCCTGGCCGGTCGCCGACGACGCCGAGGTCAGCCACACCACACCCTTGGCGGCGGCCTCGCGCTGTTGCGTCTGCATGTTCTTGGCGCTGTAGTGCTTGCGCACGTAGGGGCAGTCGTGATTCGTGGTCTCGATCACCACAACCTTGCCCTTGAGGTCGGCCAGCGACCAGGTCTTGCCGTTGCTGTCGACGGCGGTGAAGAGCGGCGCGGGATTGCCGAGATCGGGGCTGGCGGCGAAGGACATCGCCGGCATCAGCGCGACGACGGCGCCACCCAGCATCAACGAACGGCGGGGGACAGCGATGTTCGACATGTACGCCTCCTAACGCTTGGCCTGCTGGATCGACGACAGTTCGGAAAGGATCAACGACTCGGTGAGCACCTGCGGCAGGATCCTCGGCCGCTCCGCACCCGGGGCCCAGAAAAGATAGAGCGGAACGCCGGCGCGGCCCAGGTCCTTCAACAAAGATGTGATCTCGGGATCGCGATTGGTCCAGTCGCCCTTGAGTTTCACGACGCCGGCCTGTTCAAAGCCGTGGCGGACGGCGGGGGTCTCCAGTGCGACCCGCTCGTTCACCAGGCAAGTAATGCACCACGCGGCGGTGAAATCGACGAACACCGGTTTGCCGGCGGCGACAGCCTGGTTGAGGCGCTCGCGCGAATAGCGCTCCCATCCGTCGAAATTGACACCGGCCGCAGGTCCGGAGGCGGAAGCGGCGGTGGCCGGACTGTCTTCGAGCTTGAGTGCCGCGCCGAACGCCAGCAGGACGGCTGCCGCCGCCAGTCCGCGGCGCAGCCACATGGCGAGCGAGGCGCCGCTGCCGATGCGCAACAGCCAGATGGCGAAGGCGATCAGGATCATGCCGCCCAGCGCGTAGATCACGCCATCGGCGCCGGTCTGCTGGGTCAGCACCCAGATCATCCACACCGCGGAGGCATACATCGGGAAGGCGAGGAACTGGCGCAGCCGGTCCATCCACGGGCCAGGCCGCGGCATCAGGCGCTGCAGCGCCGGCGTCGTCGTCAGCACCAGATAGGGCAAAGCGAGGCCCAGTCCCAGCGCCAGCAGCACGGCAATGGTCTGCGGCGCGGGCTGGCTCAAGGCAAAGCCCAGCGCTGCGGCCATGAAGGGCACGGTACAGGGCGTGGCGACGATGACCGCCAGCACGCCGGTGAAGAAGGCGCCGGTCGCGCCGCCGCGCGCCGTCAGGCCCTGGCCGACCCCGGCGAAGCGCCCACCGATCTCGAACATGCCGGAGAGGTTCAAGCCGACGACGAAGAAAAGATAGGCGATCAACAGCGAGAAGACCGGCGACTGGAACTGGAAGCCCCAGCTCACCTCGCCGACGCTGGCGCGGATCGCCACGACGACTGCGGCCATCGCGGCGAAGGAGACCAGCACGCCCGCGGTGTAGGCGAGGCCGTCGCGCCGCATCGCGCTCCGCTCATGGCCGGCCAGAGCCACGAAGCCGGCGGCCTTCATGGCGAGGACCGGGAAGACGCACGGCATCAGGTTCAGGATGAGGCCGCCCAGCAGGGCGAACAGCAGCGCCTCGACGAGCGAGAGCTGCTCGTTGCCTTCCGCGGCGGCGAGCGAAGAGGACGGCACGAATGCCGGATCGAGCTTGGCCGACACGTCGAAGGCCTGCCTGATCTCGCCGTCCGCCGTCTTCTCCGTCAGCACCAGGGTGCCGGCCAGCCGCTCGGGCAGCGCCGTCTTGGCGTCGCCCCGCTTCAGCGGGATGCGGATGCCGTCGGCGCCGACGCTGGCGGTTTGCCTGGCCATGCTGGCGATCGGCCCCCATTCGGCCGGAAAGAAATAGACGTCACGGATCATCTCGGGCTTCAGGCCCTTTGCCTCGACGATCAGGGTCGGATCGCCGGACTTGGCCACGCCGTAGCGCGCGGGCCACGGGCTTTCCGTGGGCACGCTCTGGCGCGCCTTGTCGAAGATCGCGCGGGTGGCGCGCGCCGCCGGCGTCGCGGCGGCCGCGATCGGCAGGCTGAGCTCGAACTTGCCGTCCTCGGGGATGCAGACATCCTCGCATACCAGCCAGTTGGCCTCGGCCGCGAGCTTGAACGCACTGCCGGCCAGGTTGGCTGGCGGCGTGATGCGCACCAGCAGCATTGCCTCGTTCTGGAAGCCGTAGTTGATGACGCCGCCGATATCGTAGAGATGCGGCGTCGGCCAGACGATGGGGTCGGCCTTCACGCCCTCCGGCAGGGTCCACTTGATCTCGGTCGGCAAGCCCGATTCGCCCGGGTTCTTCCAGTAGGTGTGCCACTTCGGCCGGATGGTCTGGCGCAGGCCGACCCAGAAAGGCTCGCCCGGCTTCACGGCCGCGACATCGGCCAAAAGCTCGGCGCGTACATTGTCGGTCTGCACGACCGTCTGGCCGAAGGCCGGGCCGGCGGCGAGCAGCACCAACAGAAGGGCAAGCAAACGCTTCATGGGGCCCTAGTAAGTGACCTCCTGCCTGCGCTCTTGCAAGGCAATCCCGATCACCGCGCCGTGATATTTTGCCCTGCCGGCGGGAGCGGTCTAAGGTCTTGGTAGCATTGGGGAAATCATGTTGCGGCTCGATGAACGGCGCCTGCTGGACGCTTTGGATGAACTGGCCGGAATCGGCGCCATCGAGGACGGCGGCTGCGCGCGACTGGCGCTCACCGACGACGACAAAGTCGGCCGCGACCTGGTCGTGGGCTGGATGAAGGCGCTGCACCTCGACGTTCGCATCGACGCCATCGGCAACGTGATCGGCCTGCGCGCCGGCGCCGAGAACCTGCCGCCGGTCATGACCGGCAGCCATATCGACACGGTGCGGACCGGCGGCCGCTACGACGGCAATTACGGGGTGCTTGCCGGCCTCGAGGTCGTGCGGGCGCTGAATGACGCCAAGGTAACGACGCGCCGGCCGATCGCGGTGGCGTTCTTCACCAACGAAGAGGGCGCGCGCTTCCAGCCCGACATGCTGGGCAGCCTGGTCTATGCCGGCGGCCTCGGGCTGAACGAGGCCTACGCCGCGGCCGACAAGGACGGCCGCTCGGTCGGCGATGAGCTGCGCCGCATCGGCTATCTCGGATCGGCCAGACCCGGCGCGCTTCGGCCGCACGCCTTTGTCGAACTGCACATCGAGCAAGGCCCGATCCTCGACGAGGAGAAGGTCAGGATCGGCGTCGTCGAAAGCGTGCAGGGCATCTCGTGGACCGAGTACGCGGTGACAGGCGTCTCCAACCACGCCGGCACCACGCCGATGCGGCTCCGGCGCGACGCGGGCTACCTGGCGGCGGCGGTCAATGTCTTCGCGCGCAAGCTTGCCTGGGAAATGGGTGGCCATCAGGTGGCGACGGTGGGTGCATTGTCGCTCCGGCCCAACCTCATCAATGTCGTGCCCAACCACGCGACCTTCACCGTCGATCTGCGTAACACCGATGAGGAAAGGCTGAAGGAAGCCGAGGCGCGCGTGACCGACCATATTGCCGAGGTCGCAAAGCAGGAGCGCCTCGAGGTCGCGGCCAAGGTGCTGGCCCGCTTCGAACCAGTGATCTTCGATACCGGTCTGGTCGATCGCGTGGAGCATCACGCCAAGGCGCTATCGCTCAGCACGCGGCGCATGCCCTCGGGAGCGGGCCACGATGCGCAGATGATGCAGCGCATCTGCCCGACAGCGATGATCTTCGTGCCCTCGGTGGCGGGGCTCAGTCATAACGTCAAGGAACACACCGAGGCGGCCGATCTCGCGGCCGGTGCGCAAGTGCTGCTCAACCTGATGGTCGAGCTTGCCGAAGGCGCGTGATACCACAGAGAACCGAGCGAAAGATCAGTTCGCCTCTGGTGCTGTTGCCGATGATTTTCCAGCCGGCGGCTCGATAGAATCGCTCCACTCGGGTGTCGGGATCGGTCGTGAGCATGGCGGTGCGATGTCCGGCGCGGCGCAGCGTATCGCAGGCGGCTGCAAAAAGGGCGCGGCCGATGCCGCGACGCTCGGAGGCCGGATCGACAAAGAGCGCCCAGATCGTGCCGTCGCGCGTGTCGGCGGCGGAGAAGCCCATGATTTGTCCGCCTTCTTCCCAGACCCAGATGCCCGGATGTTCCTCGAACCAGGCGTAATCCTCGTCAGTCACCAGGGTTGGATCCGCCAACCGGTTCTCCTGCACGGCAAAGCGGATCTCGGTGATGCGTTGGCGTTCATCGTGGCGAGCGCGGCGAATGTGCCCGGACATGCGGGGAGCCTATCGCTGGAACTTGCCGAGGGATAGTTTAGCACGAGACGGCATGCTCGCTCGCTGCCGCAACCTGTCAGGAGGAAACAAGAATGGCCGACGTCAAGGACGCCTCACGCCGCATCGTATTCACCGGGGCGTCGGGCGGCATCGGCACCATGATCCGTCCGCTGCTGGCGCCGCTCTATCCCGGTCTCGTACTGAGCGACAGGGTGAAGCCGAAGAATCTGCTGCCGAGCGAGACCTTTGTCGCCGCCGACCTCACCAAGCCGGACGAGGTCGCCGCGGTCGTGAAAGGGGCGGACAGCGTCATCCATCTCGGCGGCCACTCCGTAGAGGGACCATGGGACGCGATCCTCCAGGCCAACATCATCGGCTGCTACAATCTCTTCGAGGCGGCGCGGCAGGCCGGCGTCAAGCGCGTGGTCTTCGCCTCGTCCAATCACGCCGTCGGCTTCTATCCGCGCCGGCGCAAGATCGGCACCGATCTCACGGTGCGGCCCGACAGCCGATATGGCGTCAGCAAGGCGTTCGGCGAGGCGCTGGGCGCGCTCTATTCAGACAAGCACGGCATGGTCGTGACCTGCCTCAGGATCGGCAATGTCGGCCCGCGTCCGCTCGATGTGCGGCGGCTGTCGATCTGGATCTCGCCCGAGGACATCGTGCAGCTGATCCGCATCGGACTGGAACATCCCGACATCCGCTTCGAGATCGTCTACGGCGCATCGGACAACGCGGCGTCCTGGTGGGACAATTCGCGCGCCCGCCAGCTCGGCTATCGCCCGACCGGCAAAGGCGAGAATCACCGCGCGCATGCCGAGGCCGAGCAAGCAAAAATCGGCCCCGATCCCGTTGGCGACCTCTTTCAGGGCGGCACCTTCTGCTCCGCCGAGTTCACAAACGATGTAAAGCGCGCTGGCCCTTAGCGCTTGGAGCAAGCGGCGCCAGCAGCAATAATCGCCACGGGAAGGTGATGATGACGCGTTTTCTTACCGTCGGCGCCGCGCAGATGGGCCCCATCCAGCGCAGCCATACGCGCCGCGATGTCATTGAACGGCTGATTGCCCATCTGCGCGAGGCCAAACGCATGGGTTGCGAACTGGTGGTGTTTCCCGAGCTCACGCTCACGACGTTCTTTCCGCGCTGGTGGATGACCGACCAGGCGGAGGTCGATTCGTTCTTCGAGCACGAGATGCCGTCCAACGAGACGGCGCCCTTGTTCAACGAGGCCAAGCGGCTCGCCATGGGTTTTTGCCTGGGCTACGCCGAGCTCGCCCACGAGAACGGCAGCATCAGGCACTTCAACACTTCGATCCTGGTCGAGCGCGACGGCACGATCGTCGGCAAATACCGCAAGGTCCACCTGCCGGGCCATGCCGAGCACGAGCCCGGGCGGCCGTTCCAGCATCTCGAGAAGCGTTACTTCGAGGTCGGCAATCTCGGCTTCCCGGTATTCAAGGCGTTCGGCGGCAACATCGGCATGTGCATCTGCAACGACCGGCGCTGGCCCGAGACGTACAGGGTCATGGGCCTGCAGAATGTCGAGATGGTGCTGCTGGGCTACAACACGCCGCTGCACAATGCGCCGTCGCCCGACCACGACGAGCATTCGTGGTTCCACAACCAGCTCTCCATGCAGGCCGGCGCCTACCAGAACGGAACCTGGGTGGTGGGCGTGGCCAAAGGCGGCAACGAGGAGGGCGTGCCGTCGCTCGCCGACAGCATGGTCGTGGCGCCCTCGGGCAAGGTGGTGGCGCGGGCGGATGGCGCCGGCGACGAACTCGTCGTGCATCGCTGCGATCTCGACGCCGGGCAGAGCTACAAGCGCACGACCTTCAACTTCGCGATCCATCGCCAGCCCGACCAATATCGCATGATCGTCGAGCGCAAGGGCGCGATGGATCCGTCATGAAGGGCGCACAGCGCGTCCTTCATATCCGCTGCGGCGACGACATCCGCGACAAGCTCGTCGAGGCGGGCATCGAGGGCGATTATCTGTCGTTCGCCGATCCCGCATGGCTCGGCCCGCCGCCGGCCTTCAACGCCTGGCTGGCCGGCCGCGCGGCGCTGATCGCCGAACGCACCGGACTGCCGCGTCAGAAGGTGCGTGCCGACCTGGGCGAGGCCTACTGGCGGCTGGCGCGGGCGCCCGCCGACTATCGCCATATCGTGCTGTGGCTCGAGCACGATCTCTACGATCAGGCGGCCCTCGTGCGCGTGCTGGCGAGCTTTGCGCTGCGCGAGAGCCTGCCCAAGATCGAGCTGATCTGCATCGACCGCTTCCGCGGCATCAAACGCTTCACGGGACTGGGCCAGCTCACGCCTCAGCAACTCGCCTCGCTGTGGCCCAAACGCCAGCGCGTCGGTCGCCGGCAGCTGGCACTCGGCGCTCGCGCCTGGGCTGCCCTGCGCGCCATGACCCCCGAGCCGCTCGAGGCCCTCCTGAAATCCGATCTGCGTGAACTGCCCTTCCTCAAGGCCGCCCTGCAGCGGCATCTGCAGGAATTGCCGTGGACGACGGACGGCCTGTCGTTGACCGAGCGCCAGGCGCTTGCCGCATTGGCCAAGGGGCCGCGCACGGCGGGCCAGCTTTTCGCCGATGCCCAGCTCAAGAGCGATCCGCTGCCCTTCATGGGCGACCTTTTCTTCTGGTCGGTTGTCCGCGACCTGATCGAGGCGCCGCAGCCGCCGGTCGCGGTCAGCGCCGCCACGCGGCGTGCCGCCTGGCATCGCCGGGTGCTGCGCTTGACGCCGACCGGCCGGGCGTTGCTTGGCGGCAAGCTCGACTGGCAGAGGCAGCAGCCGTTGGCGCGCTGGGTCGGCGGCATTCCGGCAGGGCCCGGCGCGCCGGACTGGCGCTGGAACCCGAGAAATCGGCACGCGACTCAGCTAAAGTGAGTGTTGGGTCCGGGGGCAAAGACCCGGTAGGCAAGTTGGGGCGCCATGGAGTTTTTGTCGGACGGTTCGCTGGGCACGGTCGCCTTGGCCATCCTGTTGTTCGCCCTTGTCCTGACGTTCGGCTTCGAGTTCGTGAACGGCTTCCATGATACCGCCAACGCCGTCGCCACGGTCATCTACACCAACTCGCTCACACCCACCCAGGCAGTGGTGTGGTCCGGCCTCTGGAATTTCCTGGGAGTCGTGGCGTCGTCAGGCGCAGTTGCCTTCGCCATCGTGGCGCTGCTGCCGATCGAGCTCATCCTCCATGTCCGCAGCGAAGCAGCCTTCGCCATGGTCATGGCGCTGCTGCTATCGGCCATCATCTGGAATGTCGGGACCTGGTATCTTGGCTTGCCGGCCTCGAGCTCGCACACCCTGATCGGCTCCATCGTCGGCGTCGGCTTGATGAACTCGCTGATCGCCGGCCAAGGTTTCGGCGAGGGCGTGAACTGGGGCAAGGTCGAGGAGACCGTGTTCGCGCTGGTAACCTCGCCGATGATCGGCTTCATCGGTGCAGCTGCCGTGCTGGCGCTCGCCAGACTCCTGATCAAGAACCCCGACCTCTACCGCGCACCCCAGGGCAAGGCGCCGCCGCCCTGGGGGATCCGCTCGGTTTTGCTGCTGACTTGCACCGGCGTCAGCCTCGCGCACGGCTCGAATGACGGCCAGAAGGGTATGGGCCTGATCATGCTGGTCTTGATCGGCCTGGCGCCGGCGACTTACGCGCTGCACCTGCCGCTGGCCCCGGACAAGCTGCAGGCGATCGTCGCGGCGTCACAGAGCGCCCAGCCGATCTTCGCACGGGCGCCGCCCGTTGGTCCGATCGACGATGCGTCGGCCGACGACGACATCTCGCGCTTCCTGACCTCCGGCATCCCCGATGACAGGACCTTGCCGTCGCTAGCGCTGAAGAACGCCAACGTCGCGACGATGTTGCGGCACGTCACGTCGGTACAGGAACTGTCGGCCGTCGAGCGTTCGCGCCTGCGCCGCAACATCTATCTGGTTGACGACGGCATCCAGAAGCTGGTCAGGGGCGGCTTCGTGACCAGCGCCGATGCCGCGACCCTGAACACGCTTCGGTCAAGGTTCCTGCCGCTCACCAACTACATTCCGCTTTGGGTCAAGCTCGCGGTGGCGGTGACCCTGGGTCTTGGTACCATGATCGGCTGGAAGCGCATCGTGCGCACGATCGGGGAGAAGATCGGCCAGTCCCATCTCACCTATGCCCAGGGCGCGTCAGCCGAAGCCGTCGCGATGTTGACCATCGGCGCCGCCGACGTGGTGGGCGTGCCGGTCAGCACCACCCATATCCTGTCCTCCGGCGTGGCAGGCGCGATGTTCGCCAGCCATTCGAAGCTGCAGCGCGCGACCCTGCGCAACATCGTGCTCGCCTGGGTCCTGACCTTGCCGGCCTGCGTGATGCTGGGCTCGCTGCTGTTCGCCGCTCTGCTCTACGCCTTCCTGCGCCTGTTCGGTTAGCGGCTTCGTCAGCCGAACTTGCCGAAGCTCTGCTCGGGCGTGCCGCGAAACAGCGACATGTGGGTGTGGGTGGCGACGAACGGATCGCCCACCGCCTTGCGGCCGAGCGTCACCGTGGTGCGGCCCGGCCGGTCGAAGCGATCGCCGTTGGGATGATAGCCGTCGGACTGCCAGACGCCCATGCCGACAGCCGTCAGCCGGTCGGCCGAGACGATGGCCTCGACCTTGTCGAGGTCGTAGCGGAAGTTGCGGATCGTGCACCACACGTTGCGCCACTGCTTCCGCTCGGCGAGGTCGCGGCCGATCATGAAGTCGGTGAAGGTGCCGAAGGCGATCATGTCCTCGGCGAAGATGGCGCGTGCGCCTTCGTAGTCGATGGCGCGGCAGTGCCCGGAAAGCGCGTCGAACCAGGCGCGCACGGCGGCGAGATCCTCGGGCGCCACGGGATTTATAAGCTTCATTGCGGCGGGGCTCCTAGAGTCCGAAACGTTGCCAGTGCAGGCGCTCTTCCAGGGCGGCGAGCGTGCTTGGTCCGATGCCGAGGCCGTCGATGGCGGTGCCAAGGCCGAAGCGCGACAGCAGGCGGCGTCGCTGCGCAATCACCGGCAGGTGCACCTTGGCGCCATAGCGTGCCTGCAGGGTGGCGCGCAGCTCGCCCAGCCCATCCGCCAGCCCGAGCTGCAGACCACGCCGCCCGGTCCAGAATTCGCCGGTGAAGAGCGTCGCCTCGTCGTCCTTGAGCCGTCCGGCGCGGCGCTGGCGCACCCAATCCTTGAAGCCGTCATGGATCTCGGCCTGTAGGCGCTTCAGGCGCTCGACATCCTCAGCCTGTTCCGGCCGAAAGGGGTCGAGCATCGACTTGCGTTCGCCCGACGTGTGCACGCGCCGCTCCACGCCGACACGCGCGAGCAGATCCTGGAAGCCGAATCCTGCGCTGATGACGCCGATTGAGCCCACGATCGAGTTGGCATCGACGATGATCTCGTCGGCTGCGCAGGCGAGCCAATAGCCGCCCGAGGCGGCAACGTCCTCGACAAAGGCGATCACCTTCAGGCCCTTTTCCTCGGCCAGCAGGCGGATGCGCTGCGCGATCAGCGCCGACTGCGCCGGTGAGCCGCCGGGCGAATTGATCGCCAGCGCGACCGCCTTGGCGCCGCGCGTGTCGAAGGCGCGCTTGAGCAACGGCGAAACGGATTCAACGGATAGGCTGCGGCCGCTCAAAAGGCCGCTCGAGGCGATGACCCCCGACAGGCGGACCACGGGAACGACCGGTCCGCGACGAAAGCGGTCTTTTAACCAACCCAGCATGGCCGGCACTGTCGCGGCGCCTGCCTCAGAAGGCAAGCGGCGCGGCGTGACGCAGGACCGCCTCGGCCGCCTCGGTGTAGCCGCCCTCCGGCTGGTGCAGCACCAGCGGTGGTGTCTCGATGCGCTGCAGGCTGCCGGCCCGGCGGGCCCGTATCAGCACGCGCGCCGCCGGCGGCAGGCGCTTGATGGTGACGTCGCCCCAGCCCAGTCGGATCAAGTGAGTCACGATCTCCTCCAGCCGGTCGCTGCGCTGAATGATGAGCACGGTACCTGCAGATTTAGCCGCGGCGGTCGCCACCGCGAGCCAGCGCGCCAAGTCGGCGCTCGATTCGACGGTAGCCAGCGCCTTGCTCGGGTCAGGCGAGGGATCGGCGACGGCGGCCGTCAGGTAGGGCGGATTGGTCGCGACATGGTCGAATTTCCCAAGATCGGACGGCAGCGGCCGGGCGAGATCGTGAATGATCGTTCGCACGCGCGCGCTCATGCCGTTCAGGGCAGCATTGCGTTCGCCCAAATCTGCCAACACGGGCTGTACTTCAACGCCCACCACTGAACAACCGCGGACGCGCGCGGCAAGGCAGAGGCCGACGGCGCCCACGCCTGCTCCGAGATCGAGAATGCGCTGGCCGGCCGTCGCCTCGATGGCGGCGGCCAGCAGCACGGCGTCGACGGCAACACGGTAGCCGCGACGCGGCTGCAACAACCGCACGCGGCCGCCCAGCAGTGCGTCTTCGGTCAGCTCCGGTTCCATGCTACGGATCATGTCACGACATCGTGTCGCAACAATCGGCCTTGTCAGGGGGATTATCCTTACAGCATGGCTACCGTCGTCTCCCTCGAAGGCAAGCGCAAGACGCCGAGCCTGGAGCCGCTTCTGTCGCTCTGTGCCGACGACATGACGCAGGTCGATCGCGAGATCCTGGCGCGGATGCGCTCGCCGGTGGCGCTGATCCCCGAGCTTGCCAACCACTTGGTCGGCGCCGGCGGCAAGCGTATGCGCCCGCTGCTGACGGTCGCCGCCGCCCGGTTGTGCGGCTACGTCGCCACCGACGACCGCCACATCAAGCTCGCGACCTGCGTCGAGTTCATCCATTCCGCCACCCTGCTGCACGACGACGTGGTCGATGTCAGCACGCTCCGGCGCGGCAAGCCGTCGGCCAACTCGGTGTGGGGCGACAAGGCCTCGGTGCTGGTCGGCGACTTCCTGTTCACCCGCGCCTTCGAGCTGATGGTCGATGTCGGCTCGCTCGATGTCCTGGCTGTGCTGTCGCACGCCTCCTCGACCATCGCCGAGGGCGAGGTGCTGCAGCTCGTGAGCCAGCGCGACATCAGCACGCCCGAAGCGACCTATCTCGAAGTGATCAAGGCCAAGACCGCCAAATTGTTCGCCGCGGCCGCCGAAGTCGGCGCCATGGTCGCCGGCCGCAACGGGCCCGAACGGGTGGCGCTGCAAAGCTTCGGCATGAATCTCGGCATTGCTTTCCAGCTCGTCGACGACGCGCTCGACTATGCCGGCCGCGAGGCCCAGCTCGGCAAGACCGTCGGCGATGATTTCCGCGAGGGCAAGATCACCCTGCCGGTGATCCTGGCCTTCCTGCGCGGCCGCACCGTTGAACGCGAGTTCTGGAAGCGCACCATCGAGAAGCTCGATCAGCGCGACGGCGACCTCGAGCAGGCCAAGATTTTGATCGACCGCCATGGCGCGCTCGCCGACACGCTGGAGCGCGCTCGCCACTACGGCGCCATGGCGCGCGATGCGTTGGGACTTTTCCCCGACACGTCGCTTAAGGCCGCCCTGCTCGAGGCCGTCGACTTCGCGATCGACCGCGCGCACTGAGCGCAGCTGCCAAAAAATTGCTAAGAAAGCGGGATGGCCGCCAAGCACATCCTCGCCATCGACCAGGGCACCACCAGCACACGGGCCATCGTGTTCGATGCCTCGGGCCGGCCGACCGCGTCGGCGCAGAAGGAGCTGCCGCAGATCTTCCCCAAGCCGGGCTGGGTCGAGCACGATCCCGAGCAGATCTGGTCGGCGACGGTCGAGGTCTGCCGCGAGGCGCTCGCCCGTGCCAAGCTCGACGCCACGGCGCTGGCCGGCATCGGCATCACCAACCAGCGCGAGACCACGGTGGTGTGGGACCGCACCACCGGCAAGCCGATCCACAACGCCATCGTCTGGCAGGATCGCCGCACCGCGCAACGCTGCGATGACTTGCGGCGCGCCGGCCACGAAGAGGAGATCACGGCCAAGACCGGCCTGATCCTCGATCCGTATTTCTCCGGCACCAAGATCGCCTGGATCCTCGATCACGTGGCCGGCAGCCGTGATGCGGCGGAGAAGGGCGCGCTCGCCGCCGGCACCATCGAATGCTTCCTGCTGTGGCGGCTGACCGGCGGCAAGGTCCATGCGAGCGACGCCACCAATGCCAGCCGCAGCCTGCTGCTCGACATCCACAGCGGCGCCTGGGATGCGGACCTTCTGAAACTGATCGGCGTGCCGCGCGCCCTGCTGCCGAAGGTCGTCGATTGCTCGGGCGAGTTGGGCGTTGCCGTGGCCGACATCCTCGGCGCGCCGGTGCCGGTGCTCGGCATGGCGGGCGACCAGCAGGCCGCGACCGTGGGCCAGGCCTGCATCGAGCCCGGCATGGTGAAGGCGACCTACGGCACGGGCTGCTTTGCGCTGCTGAACACCGGCAGCATTGCCATGCGTTCGCACAATCGCCTGCTCACCACCATCGCCTATCAGCTCGCCGGCCGGCGCACCTATGCGCTGGAGGGCAGCATCTTCGTGGCGGGAGCGGCCGTGCAGTGGCTACGCGACGGACTCGGCCTGATCGAGACGTCGTCCGAGGTCGAGGCCGTCGCCCAGGGCGCCAAAGCCGGCCATGGCGTCTACATGGTGCCGGCGTTCGTCGGTCTCGGCGCCCCCTACTGGGATGCCGGCGCGCGCGGCGCGTTGCTGGGCCTTACCCGCGATAGCGGGCCGGCGGAGATCGCGGCGGCCACGCTCGATTCGGTCTGCTACCAGACCCGCGACCTCGTCGAGGCGATGCGCGGCGATGGCGCCCAGATCGACGAGCTGCGCGTCGACGGCGGCATGGTGGTGAACGACTCGCTGATGCAGCGGCTGGCCGACACTGTCGGCACGCCGGTCGAGCGGCCGAAGGTGACGGAAACCACGGCGCTGGGTGCCGCTTTCCTGGCCGGCCTGCAGGCCGGTCTCTGGCAATCCCTGGATGCACTGTCGAAGAGCTGGGCGCTCGACCGCGCCTTCCGCCCGGCCGAGGACGCCGCCTCGCGCGACCGCCGCTATGCCGGCTGGAAGGATGCCGTGCGCCGGGTGCGCAGTTCCTGATTGCTGCCGAGCGGCGGCGCCATTAGGTTGCGCCCGCCATGAAGAGCCGTTCGAACCCCGTCTATTGCGGCGTCGACACCATCGATCTCGCCCAAGCCACCAAGCTCATCCAGTGCATTGCCGGCGGGCCGAAACCGGCCGTCGGCGGCATCAAGCTCGGGCTGGAATTCTTCCTGGCGCACGGCGCCCCGGGCGTGCGCTATGCCTTTCCGGCGCCGGTCCGCGCCACCGGCGTGGGCTTCTTCCTCGACCTCAAGCTGCATGACATTCCCAACACCGTGGCCGGCGGCATCCGGGCCGTGGTCGAGCTCGCGCCCACCTACATCACCCTCCACGCCAGCGGCGGCCAGGAAATGCTGAAGGCGGCGGTGGACGAAGCCGGCACGCAGGCGGCCAGGCACGGCGTGCCGCGGCCGAAGCTTTTGGGCGTGACCGTGCTGACCTCGCTCGACCGTTCCGACCTCGAAGCCACGGGCGTTCATGCCGACCCGTCCGATCAGGTGCTGCGCCTGGCGGACCTGGCGCATGCGAGCGGCCTCGATGGCGTGATCTGCTCGCCGCTCGAGATCGCCGCCCTGCGCCGGCAGTGTGGCCCCGATTTCGTGCTGATGGTGCCCGGCATCCGCCCCGTCGGCAGCGCCGCCAACGACCAGAAACGGGCCATGACGCCGCGCCAGGCGGTCGACCTCGGCGCCACCAACCTGGTGGTCGGCCGGCCGATCTACCTGGCGGCCGATCCACGCGCCGCGGCCGAAGCCATCGCGCGCGAGGCCGGAGTCAACGACCTATGAGCGGGGAAGCCCTAGTGGAGGCAAAGATCTGCGGTCTGTCGACGCCGGAGACGGTCGACGCCGCTGTCAGGTTCGGCGCGCGCTGGGTGGGTTTCGCGACCTATCCGCGCTCGCCGCGCCATGTCGTCTCCAACGATGTGCTGAAGGCGCTGGGCGCGCGGGTGCCGCAAAGCGTCGGCCGGGTCGGCTTTTTCGTCGACCCCGACGATGCGCTGCTCGACGAGCGGCTGTCGACGGGCGCCATCGACGTGCTGCAGCTCCATGGCGCGGAGACGCCGGAGCGCGTCGCTGCGATCAAGCTGCGCACCGGCAAGCCGGTGATGAAAGTGATCAAGATCGCCGAAGCCGGCGACGTCGAGCGCGGCATCGAGGCCTATGCGAGCGTGGCAGACCGGCTGATGTTCGACGCCGCCGAAGGCATCCTGCCCGGCGGCAATGCGCGCGCGTTCGACTGGACGATCCTCTCTGGCCGCGCCGTGCCGCTGCCGTGGTTCCTGGCCGGCGGTCTCACGCCCGACAATGTCGCCGACGCCGTGAAGGTCACCGGCGCGCGCGCCGTTGACGTTTCCTCTGGCGTCGAATCGAGCCGGGGTGTGAAATCGATCGACTTGATCCGCGCCTTCCTCGACCGGGTGAAGGCGCTCTGAGGGGAGCCAAACATGAAAACCGAACGGCGGCTGAAGGAACTCGGCATCGAGCTCACCAAGCCGACATCGCCGATGGCCAATTACGTGAACGCCGTGCGCACCGGCAACCTGCTCTATCTCGCGGGCAAGGGGCCCGGCCTGCCCGGCCATCCGCTGCCGGTCGGCAAGGTCGGCCGCGACTTCACCAAGGAGCAGGGCTATGAGTATGCGCGCCAGACAGGCTTGAGTCTGATCGCCGTCATGAAGGCGGAGTTGGGCGATCTCGATCGCGTCAAGCGCATCGTCAAAGTTCTGGGCATGGTCAACGCCACGCCGGAATTCGGCGAGCAGCCCGAAGTGATCAACGGTTGTTCCGATCTTTTCGTCACCGTGTTCGGCGATCGCGGCCGCCATGCGCGCTCGGCGGTCGGCATGGGCTCGTTGCCGCGCGGCATTCCGGTCGAGATCGAGGTGATCGTCGAGGTCAACGCGGCGCCGGCTCGAGGCGTCGCCGCCGCTGCGCGCAAGTCGGCGCAAAGGGCCAAAAGGAAATCGGCCAAGACCAAGCGCAGGTAGGGCTTTTGACCGACCCCTGTCGGGACTGCTAAGTCCGCGTCCCGACAGGAACAGCGATGCCAGTCTCACCCAACAGTTTCCGTACCGGCCCCGACGAGCGCGGGCATTTCGGTCTTTTCGGCGGCCGTTACGTCGCCGAGACCCTGATGCCGCTCATCCTCGAGCTGGAAAAGGCCTACACCGAGGCCAAGGCCGATCCGCAGTTCCAGGGCGAGCTGAACTATCTTCTGGCGCATTATGCCGGCCGGCCGAGCCCGCTTTACTTCGCCGAGCGGCTGACCAGGCACCTCGGCGGCGCCAAAGTCTACTTCAAGCGCGACGAGCTCAATCACACCGGCAGCCACAAGATCAACAACGTGCTGGGCCAGGTGCTTTTGGCCAAGCGCATGGGCAAGACGCGGGTGATCGCCGAGACCGGCGCGGGCCAGCACGGCGTCGCCACCGCGACGGCCTGCGCATTGTTCGACATCCCCTGCGTGGTGTTCATGGGTTCGGTCGACGTCGACCGCCAGTCGCCCAATGTCGTGCGCATGAAAATGCTGGGCGCCGAAGTGCGGCCGGTGACGGCGGGCTCCTCGACGCTGAAGGACGCCATGAACGAGGCGCTGCGCGACTGGGTCGCGACCTGCGAGACGACCTTCTACTGCATCGGCACGGTGGCCGGCCCCCATCCCTACCCGGCGATGGTGCGCGACTTCCAGTGCGTGATCGGCAACGAGGTGCGCACGCAGATCATGGAGATGGAAGGGCGCCTGCCCGACACCCTGGTGGCCTGCATCGGCGGCGGCTCGAACGCCATGGGCCTGTTCCATCCCTTCCTCGACGACAAGAGCGTGCGCATCATCGGCGTCGAGGCGGGCGGCAAGGGCGTCGAGACCGGCGAGCATGCCGCGTCGCTGACCGGCGGCCGCCCCGGCGTGCTGCACGGCAACCGCACCTATCTGCTGCAGGACAAGGAAGGCCAGATCACCGAGGCCCATTCGATTTCGGCCGGCCTCGACTATCCCGGCATCGGCCCCGAGCACTCCTGGCTGAAGGAGCAGGGCAGGGTCGAATATGTGTCGGCGACCGACAACGAGGCGCTCGCCGCCTTCCAGCTCTTGTGCAAGTTCGAAGGCATCATTCCCGCGCTCGAGCCAGCCCATGCACTCGCCCACGTCACCAAGCTCGCGCCGACTTTGCCCAAGGACAATCTGCTGGTGATGAATCTCTGCGGCCGCGGCGACAAGGACGTGTTCGCCGTCGCCGAGCGGTTGGGCATGAAGGTATAATCGGGCCCGGTTTATGGAGGGCGGCATGACCTTCGAATGGCAAGATCATATCGTTCGCGACCCCAATATCTGTGGCGGGCTTCCGACCATGAAAGGAACGCGCGTCCTCTTGAGACAAGTTCTCGCCGACGTTGCCAACGGGACGATGGCACCGGAGATAATTGCGGCATACCCGTCGCTCAAGCCTGACCATGTCAAGGCGGCGATTGCGTTCGCAGCGCACAGCGCCAAGGATGACTTGCCGGTGCTGGATCAACCGGCAGCGTAATGCGGCTCAAACTTGACGAGAACATGCCGCGCCCATTAGCGGAAACATTGCGCGGCGCCGGGCATGACGTCCACACAGTGGCGGACGAGCACCTTCTAGGCAAACCGGACGACATCATTTGGACCGCGGTTGTGCGGGAAGAGCGGTTGCTGCTGACTTTGGATCGCGATTTCGGTCGGTTGGCGACGGGCTCCGGCGGTCATCCCAGCGCTATTGTCCTGCGTCCTCGCGATGCCAATCAGGCGATGATCATGACGCTGGCTCTTCGCGCGTGTGCGTTGGCGACGGATATCGATATGAAAAACCGAGTCGCCATCTTTGACGATGAGCGGATTCGCATCAGACCGCCACTTGCACTGATAACACCACAGGAATGACCATGACCCGCATCGCCCGACGCTTCGCCCAGCTCAAGGCCGACAAGCGAGCCGGTCTCGTGACCTATGTCAGCGCCGGCGATCCCAATGTCGACATCAGCTACCAGATCCTGAAGGGCCTGCCCGGTGCCGGCGCCGACCTGATCGAGCTCGGCATGCCGTTCACCGATCCGATGGCCGACGGTCCCTCGATCCAGCTCGCCGGTCAGCGCGCGCTCAAGGCCGGCATTACGGTCGACGCCACCTTCGATATGGTGCGCCGTTTCCGCAAGGAGACCGGCGATGACGCCACGCCTATCCTGCTGATGGGCTACTACAATCTTGTGTACCAGCGTGGCCCCGGGCGCTTCTGCAAGGACGCGGCGGCGGCGGGAGTCGACGGTTTCATCCTGGTCGACCTGCCGCCTGAGGAAGCCGACGAGCTGAAGCCGCATGCCGTGGCGAGCGGCCTCGACACGGTACTGTTGACGGCACCCACCACAGACGACAAGCGTCTGCCGGCGGTGCTGAAATATTCCTCGGGCTTTGTCTATTTCGTCTCCGTGCTCGGAATCACCGGCACCAAGTCGGCGACCGAGAACGCGGTTGCCGCGCATGTCGAGCGCATCAGGCGCCACACCAAGCTGCCGGTGGGCGTCGGCTTCGGCATCAAGACACCGGACCAGGCGGCCGCCGTGGCGCGCCATGCCGATGCCGCCGTCGTCGGCACGGCCATCGTCGATCGCGTGAAGGCCGGCCTCGACGGCAACGGCAAGCCCAAGCCCGATCTCGTGCCGGGCGTCTTCACCTTCATCAAGGCGCTTGCAGAAGGTGTGCGCAGCGTGCGCAAAGCCTAGTCGTCGTCATCGCCGTGTAATGCGGCGGGACATTTCGCCGCCCTTCCGATTCGCGCTGTGATCATTCACGCCATCGCGCGTTCCGTCATGGTCGGGTCACGATCGCGCCCTCATATGCCCCTCGACACAGCGACGAGGAGAATGAGCATGCAGCGCGACTCCACCGACCGGAAGGACAGGCTTCACGAGAGCTTCACCGCGGCGCTGGCTCTTCTCGACGCCGAGCATCGCGAGCCCGATCGCTGGGAGGAAGAGTGCCTGTCCTACGCGTTGGGGGCGATGGCCTGCGGCATGTACCTGGTGGCCGAGGTCGAGCTCGCTGCGTTCCGGCGGCCGCTCGGCGAACGATCGCCGGAAGTCATCGCCGCCCTGGCGGCAAAGCCCGCGCGCTTCACCAAGGCGATGCTGCGCCATGGCTTGGATTACGTGCAGCAGCATTATGGGCAGCCCCAGACCGTCGACGAAGTGCCGCCGGCACTCGCCGCCGGCCAGCGCGCTTTCCAGTCTTCTCTCGTCGCCCTCCGCTAGGCTTGCGCTTCCTCTTCGTCGTCGTCGAACAACAGGTCGGCGACGAAGGAGTTGGTCTTGCGCTCCCAGCCGAAGGTCGAGGTCTGGCCATGACCGGGCACGAAGGTGATGTCGTCGCCCAGCGGCCACAGCCGCTTGCGAATCGAGTTGAGCAACTGATCGTGATTGCCGCGCGGAAAGTCCGTGCGGCCGATCGAGCCGCGGAACAGCACGTCGCCCACGAAGGCGACTTTCGCCGGCTTGTGCACGAACACGACATGGCCTGGCGTGTGGCCGGGGCAGTGCACGACATCGAAGGTGAGGTTGCCGAGGCTCACCGTCTCGCCGCCCTCGAGCCAGCGGTCGGGCACGAAGGGCTTGTAGACCGGGAAGTTGTACTTGCGGCCGGAGTCCGGCAGGCCCTCGATCAGGAACAGGTCGTCCTTGTGCGGCCCCTCGATCTTGACCCCGTAATGCTCGGCCATGGTGCCGGCGGCCGAGGCATGGTCGACATGGCCATGGGTCAGCAGGACCTTCGTCACCTTGATGCCCTGCTCGGCGATCGCCTGCTTCAGCACGTCGAAATCGCCGCCCGGGTCGACGGCGGTGCCCTCCATGGTTTCGTCGCACCAGGCGATGGAGCAGTTCTGCTGAAACGGCGTGACGGGGGCGATCAGGACCTTGAGCATGGCACCGATCTAATGCCTCCCGCCCTCGCGTGGAAGGGCGTATGCTGGAGGCTCTCATGCATCGGCGGCAATGAACCTGCGTCTACTGCTTTGCATCCTGGGCCTGATCAGCCTCGCGGCCGCCCCCTCCCGGGCCCAGATCGCCGCCGTGGCCTCGCCCTCCGGCCCCGTCCAGGCCGGACCCTACGTCGTGGTCGATGCCGCCACGGGCGAGACGCTGCTGGAACGCAACGCCGGCGCCTACTGGTATCCCGCCTCGCTCACCAAGATGATGACGCTCTATATCGTCTTCGAGGAGCTGAAGACGGGTCGCCTCACGCTGGCCACGCCGGTGCCGTTCTCCGAGTATGCCCGCTCGATGCCGCCGACCAAGCTTGGCCTGGGCGCCGGCCAGACGGTAACGGTCGAGCAGGGCGTGCAGTCGCTGGTGGCGCACTCGGCCAATGACGCGGCAACGGCGTTCGGCGAGTTGATCTCGGGCTCCTCTCCGGCCTTTGCCCAGCGCATGACCGAGACAGCGGCGCGGCTCGGCATGAACGCCACCCAGTTCCGCAACGCCAACGGACTGCCCGATCAGGGCCAGATGACCACGGCGCGTGACATGGCGATCCTGGCGATGGCTCTGGTCAAGCAATTCCCGGAATATTACGGCTACTTCCACACTCAGCAGTTCATGCTTGGCAAGATGAGGATCGGGCCGGGCATCAAGTTCCTCGATCTCTACGCACCCTACGCCGACGGGCTGAAGACCGGCTTCATCTGCGCCTCGGGCTTCAACATCGTGGGCAGCGCGGTGCGTGACGGGCGTCGGCTGATCGCGGTGGCATTCGGCTTCCGTCGCGCCGACTTGCGCGATGAATTCATCGTTCGCCTGTTCGACGAGGCCTATGCACTGAAGACCGGCGGCAACCGGCCCAAGATCTGGCAGTTGCGCAATGGCGACGGCGGCCCGGGCACGGTGTTCGCTCTGGGCGAATGCGGCGGCATCCGCTACGACATGCCGGGCGATGCGGTCTGGCTCGGCACCTATGGCGACTGGAAAACGGCGCGGCACGCCTACGACACCGGTCAGGCCGATCTTGTGAGGCTGGGAATCGCGCGACTCGGCAAGGAGTGGATCCTGCCCGTCACCGCCAACAAGGCGACCCGGCAAGCCGCGATTATCGCCGACCTCGAACCCGCCGCGGCGCAAAAGCTCTGTGCCGACTACCAGGCGCGTAAATTGTTCTGCCAGGTGAAGAAACCCGAGGAAATCGTGCCGCCGTTCGGCGCCTTCTGGCGCTGACGGCGTCGATCTTGGCCGGCCCTGCCATTCGTGCGATACCGCCGCCATGAACTGGCTGACCAATTTCGTCCGCCCCAAGCTCAGGGCGCTGGTCTCCCGCAAGGAGGCGCCTGAGAATCTCTGGCTGAAATGTCCCAAGTGCGAACAGATGCTGTTCATGCGCGACTGGGAAGCCAACCAGGAAGTCTGCAATCATTGCGGCCATCACATGCGGATCCGTCCGCTGAAGCGCCTGCCGCACCTCTTCGATGAGGGCAAATACGAGTTGCATCCGCTGCCCCGCGTCACGGCGGATCCCCTGAAGTTCCGCGACACCAAGCGCTACGATGCGCGGCTCAAGGAGGCGCAAGCCAAGGCCGAGGGCACGACCGATGCGCTGGTGGTGGCGAGCGGCCCGATGGGCGGCCGCATAGCGGTCGTGGCGCTGCTCGACTTCGGCTTCATGGGCGGCTCGATGGGCACCGCGGTGGGCGAGGGGCTGGTGATGGCGGCCGACCTCGCCGTGGCCCGCAAGGCGCCGCTGATCGTCTTCTCCGCTTCCGGTGGAGCGCGCATGCAGGAGGGTATCCTGTCGCTGATGCAGCTCACCCGCACCACCATCGCCGTGCGCAAAGTGAAAGAGGCAGGCCTGCCCTACATTGTTGTGCTGACCGATCCCACGACCGGTGGCGTCTCGGCTTCGTTCGCCATGCTGGGCGACGTCCATATCGCCGAACCCGACGCCATCATCGGCTTCGCCGGTCCGCGCGTGATCCAGGACACGATCCGCCAGGAACTGCCGCCCGGCTTCCAGCGCTCGGAATACCTGCTGGAGCACGGCATGGTCGACGCCGTCGTGCATCGCCACAAGCTGCGCGAGACGCTGATCCGGCTGGTCTCGCTGTTCATGGATCCCATCACGTCGGAGGGCCGCGGCCTGGCTGTCGCGGTCCGCTGAGTGCAATCCACCGGGCCGGCCATGATCGATCCGCTTCTGGAGCGCGTCATGCGGCTCCATCCGCGATCCATCGATCTCGGGCTGGAGCGCATCGAACGACTGCTTGAGGCGCTGGGATCGCCGCAACGCAAGCTGCCGCCGGTGGTCCATGTCGCGGGCACCAACGGCAAGGGCTCGCTGGTCGCCTACCTGCGCGCCATGGCCGAGGCGGCGGGCTATCGCGTGCACGTCTACACCTCGCCGCATCTCGTGCGCTTCAACGAGCGCATTCGCGTCGCCGGTCGCCTGATCGAAGACGACACGCTCGACGCCATCCTGACGGAGTGCGAGGAAGCCAATCAGGAAAAACCGATCACCTTCTTCGAGATCACCACGGCCGCGGCCTATCTCGCCTTCTCGCGCGTGCCGGCCGATCTCACGGTGATCGAGGTCGGCATGGGTGGTCGCTACGACGCCACCAACGTGATCGATCCCGTGCTCTCGGCCATCACGCCGATCGGCTATGACCACACGGGCTTCCTCGGCGACAAGCTCGAGGGCATCGCCGCGGAGAAGGCCGGAGTCCTCAAGCACGCCGTGCCGGGCGTGGTCGGCCGTCAGCGCGAGGTGAGTGCCAGGGTGATCGCCGACGAGGCGAGCAAACTTGCCGCACCGCTCTTTCGCATGGGTCGCGAATGGCGGGTGACGCCGACTTCCGCCGGCTTCCGCTACGAAAGCGACCTTCTGGGCCTCGACCTGCCGGCGCCGGCGCTGGTCGGTGCGCATCAGATCGACAATGCTGCGACGGCGGTCGCCTGCATCGAGCGGCTGCGCGCCGCGCAGTTCCGCATCGACGATGTGGCGGTCGCCAAGGGGCTTGTCTCGGTCGACTGGCCGGCCAGGCTGCAGAAGCTGTCGCGCGGCCCGCTGGTCGAGGCCGTGCCGCCCGGCGGCGAGCTCTGGCTCGATGGCGGCCACAACGAGGATTGCGGCATCGCACTGGCACACCAGGCCGCCGAATGGGCCAAGGAGCCGGCGCCACTGCCGCTCTACCTGATCTTCGGCATGCTCACGACCAAGGACGCCGCGGGCTTCCTGCGGCCGCTGGCACGGCACGCCCGTAGCGCACGCGCCGTGCCGATCCAAGGCCACGCCGCCTATACGCCGCAGGAAGCCTGCGCGCGGGCGGCCGAGGTCGGCCTGGATTGCGTGCCCGCAAACGACATCGGCGCG
>DASZJU010000260.1:0-9759 GCA_035947815.1 Reyranella sp. | reverse complement strand
GCGCTGCATGGAGATCGCCCAGCGCATGGCCTCGATCAGGTCGCCCGAGAAAGTGTCGGTGCAGAGCGCGATGCGGGCGCCGGCCTCGCGCAGCTCCATGATGGGCGCGATGCGGCCGCCTTTGGCATTGCCGATCGGCGCATGCGCCACCGTCATCTTCGACTTGCCGCACAGCTCGATGTCGGAACGGTCCATGTGGATGCAGTGCGCCGCGATCAGCCGCTCGTTCAGCAGGCCGAGCTTGTCCATGAGCTGCGGCGGCGTGAGGCCGGTGCGGGCCTTCACCGCCTCGACCTCGAGCGGAAGCTGCGAGAGATGGGTATGGACGTTGCCGCCATGGGCGTCGGCCAGCTTCCTGACCTCGCGTAAAAGGTCGTCGGAGCAGGTGTCGGGCGCATGCGGTGCCCAATCGCAGCGGATGCGACCCTGGTCATGGCCGTTCCAGCGCGCGATCAGCTCAGCGTTCTCGGCGAGGCTCGCCTCGCCGATGGCGCGGCTATAGTCATACCGGCCGGTGGCGAGCGCGCCGGGCTCGGCATCGTGCACGCGACCGGCGATGACCGCGCGCACGCCGAGCTCGGAAGCGGCACGGGCACAGGCGGAGGGATAGCGATAGAAGTCGACCACCGTGGTGCAGCCGGCGCGTAAAAGCTCGTACATGCCGAGGCTCGACAGGGCGTAGGCGTCTTCCTCGGTGAGCCAGTGGCCCTGCGGGATGCCGGGCGTGTACATGGGCGCGAACCCGATATCCTCGATCATGCCGCGGGTGATCATCAGCGGCGTGTGATTGTGCACATTGACCAGGCCCGGCATCACGAGGCGGCCCTTGCCGTCGACCGTCGCGACGGGCGTCCAGCGGCGGCCGAGCTCATCGGCGGGACCGATGTCGACGATCGTACGGTCGGCAATCGCGATCGCGCCGTGGCTAAAAGTGCGATCCGTGGCATCGAGCGTCAGGAGGAGATCGCCGGTGACCAGGAGGTCGCAGGGCTTCGGTTCGTCGGTCATGCCTAAAAATCCGCGAGCTTGCGCAGGCCGACCAGCCGGCCGCCCACGAGAAGTGTCAGGACGACCAGCAGGACGAGGCCGGACGAGATGGCGGCGATCGTGGGGTCCGGGTTCTCCTCGACGTACTGCAGCATCTGGATCGGCAGCGTCTTGGTCCAGGCGTCGGTGAAGAAGATCGAGATCGGGTAGTTGTCCATCGAGGCCAGGAACGCGAACATGCCCGAGGTCAGGAACGCCGGGCCCAGTCCCGGCACCAGCACGCGTATGATCGCCTTCGGGTACGAACAACCCAAGGTGCGGGCGGCGTCGATCAACGAGAAGTCGAACAGGCTGAGCGCGCCCAGCACGGTCCGCACGACATAGGGCAGCGTGATGATCACGTGTGCGATCAGCAGGCTCGAATAGGCCTCGCGCAGGCCTGCCGCCTTGAAGCCCTGCAGCATGGCGATGCCGACCACGAGGCCGGGCAGCATCAGGGGCGAAACCAGGAAGGTGGCGATGGCGTCGCGGCCGGGAAAGCGGCCGCGCACCAGGGCGATGGCGCAAAGCGTGCCGAGCGCCAGGGCGACCACGGTCGAGAAAGCCGCGACCTCGATCGATGTGAGCAGCGCGGGCCAGAGCCCGCGCGTGCCGGCGAGGCTGTCGTACCAGCGCATCGACCAGTCGGGCGGCGGCAGGGAGAAGACGCTCGACGAACCGAACGAGACCGCGACGGTGACGACGAGCGGCGTCATCAGGAAGATCACCGTGAAGAGTGCGGCGGCCCACATGACGGCGCGCCCGAGATGTTCGACCGGAGTCATGGCGGGGTCATGGTGTCGTCGTCACGTGCTGCTGCCCAGCCGGCGGGCCAGCCAGCTCGATCCCACGACCACGCTGACCGCCAGCACCAGCAGGACCACCGCCGTGGTCGAGCCCAACTGCTCGTTGCGCATGAACAGGAACGAGCGGCCGGTGAGGGTGGAGAGCGTCTGGAAGCGATCGCCGATCAGCAGCGAGGGGATGACGTACATCGACACGCTCATGGAGAAGACGAACGCCACGCCCGAGACGATGCCGGGCAGCGTGAGCGGCAGCATGATCCTGACGAAGCGGTAGACCGGTGCCGCGCCGAGGGTAGCGCCGGCCTCGAGCAGGCGCGGGTCGATCAGCTTCACCACGGAATAGATCGGCAGGATCATGAAGGGCAGGAAGATGTTGGCGGCACCCAGTACGAGTCCGGTTTCGGTGAACAGCAGGCGCTGCGGCTCGTCCCACAGGCCGATCGCCATCATGAACTGCGAGACCACGCCGTCGCGGCGCAGCACGATCTGCCAGGCGAAGGCCTTGACCACGACGCCGACCGACAGCGGCAGGATGATGGCGACCAGCATGGCGATCTGCAGCGCCGCGCCCGCGCGCGCCAGCGCGAAGGCCGCCGGGTAACCGACCAGCAGGCAAACCAGCGTGACCCAAAGCGCGATGAGGAGGGTATTGGATATCACCCGCCAGTTGAAGGGATCGGAGAAGAAGTCGAGGTAGGGCGCAAGCGTCAGGCCACCCGGCCCGATGAAGCTCTTGGCCAGCAGCCAGGCGAGCGGCAGGGCATAGAGCAGCAGGAGGTAGAGGACGGCCGGCACCGCCAGGAGGGCAACGGGATCGCGCCACGCCTTCATGGCGCGGGGTAGATCAAGGTGTCGGCGACGGCCCAGCCAAGCTTCATCTCGGTGCCGGGAGCCGGCACACCCTGGGGCAGGTCGGCCGTCTCGACCAGAAGCTGGTCGGCCTCGCGCGTTTCGAAATGGAGCTGGACCTTGGAGCCCTGGAAAACCGCGTCGCGCAGCGTGGCTGTCAGCGCGTAGTTGCCCGGCGCATCGACCGTGATGCGTTCCGGCCGCACCGCCAGCAGGACGCGCGAGTCGGGAATGAAGCTGCCCGGCGCGACCAGGCGACCGAAGGCGGTATCGACGGTCACCAGGTCGCCCTGGCTGCCGATCACCGTGCCGGCGAGCCGCGAGGAGAGGCCCACGAACTCCAGCGCGAAGGCGGTCGCCGGCCGGCGATAGATCGCCTCCGGCGTGTCGAACTGCTCGATCGCACCGCGGTTCATCACCGCGATACGGTCGGACATGGTGAGCGCCTCGTCCTGGTCGTGGGTGACGAACACCGAGGTCGTGCCGAGCTCGCGCAGCAGGCGGCGCAAGTCGATCTGCATGGTCTCGCGCAGCTTGCGGTCGAGGGCAGAGAAGGGCTCGTCGAGCAGCAGAAGCTTGGGCCGTACCGCCAGCGCCCGCGCCACGGCGACGCGCTGCTGCTGGCCGCCCGAGAGCGCGCGCACCGAACGGTCGGCGAAGTCCGCGAGATGCACCAGGTCGAGGAAGCGCGCCACCGCTTCGCGCGTCTCGCCGGCGCCGCGGCCGCGCGCCTTGAGGCCGAACGCCACGTTCTCGGCGACGGTGAGGTGGGGAAACAGCGCGTAGCTCTGGAACACGACGCCGACATCGCGTTTGTGCGGCGGCAGCGCGGTGATGTCCTGGCCGTCGAGCTTCACGGTGCCGCGGTCGACGCCCAGCAGGCCGGCCACGATGCGCAGCAAGGTGGTCTTGCCGCAGCCCGAGGGTCCCAGCAGGGAGACGAACTCGCCCTTGGCGACGCCGAGATTGACGCCGCCCAGCACCGTTGCGGCGCCGAAGGACTTCTCCGCGCCGGCGACGTCGAGGAAGCTCAAGCGGGAATCCTCACCTGGTTGGCGATGACACGTCTCGTCGTGTCACATCGCCATGTCGCGGTCCCAGCGCTTGACCCATTCGCCGCGCTCCTTGGCGACGAACTCCCAGTCGAGATTGTGCACCTTGACGTCGGCGGCGAGTCCCAGCGGCGGCTTGGCGGCGCTGTTCGACGGGAAGGCGAAGGTCTCCGGTTGCAGCGTGTCCTGCAGGTCGGCGCTCAGCAGCATGTCGATCAGCGCCAGCCCCATCTCCTTGTTGGGCGCCCCCTTGACCAGGCAGACGCCGGCGGGACCGACGAAGATGCCTTCCTTGGGCGCGCTCATCTTCATGGGTGTTTCCTTCTCCTTCGGGATGACGTTGGAGGAGAACATGCTGGGGATGGCCCAGCCTTCGCCCTGCTGGAGGAGATTCAACGCCTGCGGAATCTGGGTGTAGATCGTGAGAAGGTTGGGCTTCAGCGTCTTGATCTTCTTGAATCCGGCGTCGATGTCGTACTGCGCCTTGTCGATCGGCTTGCCGGTCTCCAGGGCCGCCGCCATCACGAGATTGGCGAGGCCCTCCGTGTTCTGCAGCGACGGGATCACCAGCCGGCCCTTGAACTTCGGGTCGTAGCAATCCGCCCAAGCCGGGAAGCCGCCGGGCAGCGCCTTGGTGTTGTAGGCGATGCCCTGCCAGGGCTGCAGATAGTTGGCCCACATGCCGTCCATGTGCACCGTGCCCGGCCGCAGCTTGGCGAGATTGGGAACGGAGGCTGGCGTGAGTTTCTCCAAAAGGCCTTCCTGGACGGCGAGGATCATTACCGGGTCGTCCATCATGACGACCGAGAGATATTGCTTGTCCTTGTTCTTCTGCATCTTCTCGAGGTTCACCAGCGAGCGCGTGCCCTCGTAGACGATCTTGGTCTTGTACTTCGCCTCGAATGCCTGCGAGACGGTGCCATTCATCCAGGGCGCGAAGCCTGCTGCCCCGCCGACCACGAGCTCCTTGGTCTGGGCGCGCAGAAGGCGCGGTGCGGCAAGGGCCGCGGTCGCGGCGCCGGCAGCAGCGAGAATCGTGCGGCGGTTCAAGGTGTTGGCTTTGGATTTGGTCATTGGCGGCTCCCCTCTTTGAACCCTACGGAAGCAAGGACCGTGCCTAGCCCGCGGTCCGGAAGATCATGAGCCCTTCAGCCGCGCCACTTCCGCCTCGAGCTCCCTGATCCGCCGGGCGAGCTGGTCGACGGCCGGCGCGATCTCGGCTTCGGTGTAGCGCGGCACGATATGCTGGGGGCAATTGCTGTCCCAGACTTCCAGCCTGAAGGCGATCGCCCGTTCGGGCCTTGCCTTGTAGGCAGGATCGACTAGGCGCTCCATCAGCGCGAGGTCGCCTTCGACGATCCTGGCGCGGCCCCATAGCTTCACCCGCTGCCGGGTGGCGAAATGCGGGATGAAGATATGGGCGCGGTCGTTCTCCTTGAGGTGACCGAGCGTGATGTGCTGCCGGTTGCCGGCAAAATCGGCGAAGGCCAGCATCTGCGTGCCGATCGGCTTTAGAAATCCCGGCGGACCGCCGCGGTGCTGAATATAAGGTCGGCCGTCGGCGCTGGCGGTGGCGAAGAAGAAGGTGTCGATGACCGCCAGGAACTGGCGCATGTCGTCGGTGATCTCGGTCTTCCACTCGCGGTCCTCGAACATCGCCCGCGATCCCAGACGCGTCTGCTCCGCCTTCACCGCGGGCGAGAACATCACGTCTTCGGGCCCACTCATCGCCAATCGCCCATGGTTACTCCAGTTTCTTGCCGAGCTGGCCTGCCACTTCCTGGATGAATTGCCAGGCGACGCGGCCCGAACGTGCGCCGCGCGTCACCGACCACTCGATCGCCTGCTTGCGCAAGGTCTCGACCGGCACGCCGAGCTTGTAGTGGGCGGCGTAGCCTTCGATCATGGCGAAGAACGTGTCCTGGTCGGCATTGTGGAAGCCCAGCCACAGGCCGAAGCGGTCGCTGAGCGAGACCTTCTCCTCGACCGCCTCCGACGGATTGATCGCCGTCGAGCGCTCGTTCTCGATCATGTCGCGCGGCATCAGGTGGCGGCGGTTGGACGTGGCGTAGAAGACGACGTTGTCCGGCCGGCCCTCGATACCGCCCTCGAGCACCGCCTTCAGCGACTTGTAGGCGGCGTCCTGGCCGTCGAAGGAAAGGTCGTCGCAGAACACCAGGAAACGGCGCTGCGAAGGACGGATCATCCCGAGCAGCGCCGGCAGCGAGGGGATGTCCTCGCGATGGATCTCGACCAGCGCCAGCGGTCCCGGCGGCCCGCCCATCTCGCGGTTCACGTGGGCGTGGACGGCCTTCACGATCGAGCTCTTGCCGGAGCCGCGCGAGCCCCACAGCAGCGCGTTGTTGGCCGGCGGCCCCTTGGCGAAGCGCCGCGTGTTGTCGAGCAGGGTGTCCTTCTGGCGATCGACGCCCATCAGCAGGTCGAGCTTGACCCGGTTGACCTTGGGGACCGCTTCCAGGCGGTGGCCGGCGGCATGCCAGACATAGGCTTCGGCCGCCGTGATGTCGGCGCTGGCGGGGTTGGGCGGGGCGAACCGGTCGAGCGCTTCTGCGATGCGTGAAAGAGTTGCTTTAAGGTCTTGATCCATCATTGCCGGCCGCGGGAAAGGGGGCGACCATATCGCCCCGGTGGTTGCGTTGCAAAGCGGGGCGGGGCCGCTATAGTCCGCGCGCTTTTTCGACAGGGCGCTTTGGCCGCGAGGCGGTCAAAGCGCCGACGGAAGAATCGGAGCAGAAGATGTTCATATCCCAAGCATGGGCCCAGGCAGCGGGTGGCGGCGGCACCGATTTCATCATGCAGCTGTTCCCGCTCGTCCTCATCTTCGTCGTTTTCTATTTCCTGCTGATCCGCCCGCAGCAGGCCAAGGTGAAGGCGCAGCGCGAGATGCTGGGCGGCGTGAAGCGCGGCGACCGGGTCGTCACCGGCGGCGGCATCATCGGCCTGGTCACCAAGGTGATCTCCGACTCAGAGCTGCAGGTTGAACTCGCAGAGGGCGTGCGGGTGCGCATCATCAAGGCGACCATCACCGACATCATCACCCGCGGCGAATCGGTGCGCGGCGCCAAGGAATCGGATGAGGACGACAAGCCGATGCTGCCGCCCGCCGCGGCGGCGCCCGAGCGCAAGAGCCTGCTGGGGAGCCTGTTCGGCGGCAAAAAGTAGCCGCAAAGAACAGGTAGTAGATCGGAATGCTCAATCTCCAGCGCTGGCAGACCATCGCTGTCATCACCTTCACGGCGCTGGCGGTGCTGTTCGCGCTGCCCAACGCGCTGCCGGCCAGCCTGCTCGACCACCTGCCGGGCTGGTATCAGCAGAGTCGCATCAACCTCGGCCTCGACCTGCGCGGCGGCGCCCACTTCCTGCTGGAAGCCGACCTGCGCTCGGTGCTGAACGAACGTCTCACCAATCTTTCCGATTCCGTGCGCGCCGAGCTGCGCAAGCAGCAGGTCGGCTTCAAGGACGTGACCGTCGATAACGGCCGCGCCGTGGTCGTCACCCTGCGCGACGAGGCGCAGCGGGCCAAGGCGCTGGAGGCGATCCACACTGTCGATCCCTCGCTCGCCGTGTCGGGCAGCGCCGACACCATCCAGCTCACCTATTCCGACCAGGACCTGTTCCGCCGCAAGAAGGAAGTGATCGACCAGTCGATCGAGATCCTGCGCCGCCGGGTCGACGAGACCGGCACCATCGAGCCCACCATCGTGCGCGAGGGCGACGACCGCATCCTGCTGCAGATGCCGGGCATCAAGGATACCACCGATCTCAAACGCAAGATCAACCAGACCGCCAAGCTCACCTTCCATCTGGTGAACGAGGATATCGCCTCGGCGGGCTCGAGTGCGCCGGCCACCCTGCCGCCCACCACTTCCCTGGTGCCGACGCGCGAGGGCATGCAGCAGCTGCGCGCGACCAACCCCAAGGCGTGGGACGACATCCAGAAGGCCGACCCGAAACTGTCGCCCGAGCAGATCTGCCGGCGCTTCCAGCCGCAGTGCCTGCCGGTGTTCAAGCGCGTGGTCGTGGGCGGCGAGGATCTCGATGACGCCAAGGCCACCTTCGAGAACCAGCAGAGCGGCGGCCGGCCGATCATCAGCTTCACCTTCAATGCCGCGGGCGGCCGCGCCTTCTGCGCCGCTACCCGCGCCAACATCGGCAAGCGGCTGGCCATCCAGCTCGACAACGAGATCATCAGCGCGCCGGTCGTGCAAAGCGCCATCTGCGGCGGCAGCGGCATCATCACCGGCAGCTTCACCACCCAGCAGACCCAGGAGCAGGCGCTCTTGCTGCGCTCGGGCGCGCTGCCGGCCACGCTCAGCATCATCCAGGAGAGCACCGTGGGCGCCGACCTCGGCGCCGACGCCATCCATTCCGGCACGGTCGCCGCCCTGGTCGGCACGGCGCTGGTCATCCTGTTCATGCTGGCGGTCTACGGGCCATTGTTCGGCGGCTTCGCCAGCCTCGCCATGATCGTCAACATGCTGCTGGTGTTCGCCGGCATGTCGATCCTGGGCGCCTCGCTCACCTTGCCCGGCATCGCCGGCCTCGTCCTCACCGTCGGCATGTCGGTCGATTCCAACGTGCTGATCTACGAGCGCGTGCGCGAGGAGAAGGAGAACGGCCGCTCGCCGTTCAGCGCGCTCGCCACCGGCTATGAGCGGGCGCTGACCGCGGTCATCGATTCCAACCTCACCGCGCTGATCGCCGGCGTCCTGCTGTTCGGCTTCGGCTCCGGCCCGATCCGCGGCTTCGCGACGTCGCTGACGCTCGGCCTGCTGACCCATCTGTTCACCGCCACCATCTTCACCCGCATGCTGCTGTCGACCTGGGTGCGCTGGCGGCGGCCCACCGAACTGCCGATCTGAGGCGCCGACATGCTGTGGAGACCGCACCACCTCATCCGCGCCCATACCAAGTTCGACTTTTTGGGCAAGCGCAGGATCGCGCTCGTGGTCTCGACGGCGATCAACGTGCTGTCGCTGCTCGGCGCCCTGGTGTTCGGCCTCAATTTCGGCATCGACTTCGAGGGTGGCATTGCCGTCCAGGTGCGCGCCAAGCAGGGCACGATCCATCTCGACGAGCTGCGCGCCACGCTCGGCAATCTGGGCTTGGGCGAGGTCTCGCTGCAGGAATTCGGCGACGCCAGCACGGCCCTGATCCGCGTGCAGCGCCAGGAAGGCAACGCCCAGTGCGTCGCCAACGCCGAGCGCGTCATGAAGCGCCGCGCCGGCGACGGCTGGAGCGTCAAGCCCGGCCCCCCCGATACCGGCGACGTCGAATTCACCGCACCCGCCGGGCTCGACGGCGCAAACTGGCGCGATGCGGTGAGCCGGGCCGGTCTCACCCTCCAGGAGCGCCAGCTGCCGCGCGGCAACACCAACATCGCGCGCATCGACATGACGCACGACCAGCGCGCCGAATGGTGCCAGCAGGTGGCAATCAAGCTGGTCGAGGATACGATCGGCGACAAATACGACTTCCGCGGCACCGAATCGGTCGGTCCCAAGATCGGTGCCGAGCTGATGCACAGCGGCGTGATCGCCGTGATCGCCACCCTGGGCGCCATCGCGATCTACGTCTGGTTCCGCTTCGAATGGCAGTTCGGGGTCGGCGCCCTGATCGCGCTCCTGCACGACGTGATCTCGACCTTGGGCCTGTTCGTGCTGCTGCGGCTCGATTTCAGCCTGACCGCGCTTGCCGCGCTGCTGACCATCGCCGGCTACTCGATCAACGACACAGTGGTGATTTTCGACCGCGTGCGCGAGAACATGCGGCGCTACAAGAAGATGGGCCTGGTCGAGCTGTTGAACTTCAGCATCAACGAGACGCTGGCGCGCACCCTGATGACCTCCGGCACGGTGTTCGTGGCGGTGCTGGCGCTGGTGCTGTTCGGCGGGCCGGTGCTCTACAGCTTCTCGATCGCCATGTTGTGGGGCGTCATCGTCGGCACCTACTCCTCGATCTGGATCGCCTCGGCCAGCCTGGTCTACCTCAAGCTCAGGCCCGAG
>DASZJU010000259.1:0-5267 GCA_035947815.1 Reyranella sp. | reverse complement strand
CTTCGCGTTGCAGCCCTCGCTGGTGCTGGCGCAGGTCCAGATGAGCGACCCCGACCGGCCTGCGCCCAAGGTCGCGCCACACGCGCCGGCCAAGAAGGCGGTGTCGCGCCAGAGCCCGACCGACAACGTCTCGGACGATCTTAACCGGCGCGAGGCCGAGCGCGCCGAACAGGCCGTGCGGGCGATGACTGCACCGTCCCCCATGGCCGCGCCGGCGGTCATGCAAGGCGACGGCCGACCGGTCGACGCCAAGGCGATCGAACTCAGCCCCGCCGTCGATCTGATGCCGCCGACGCAGGCCGCCATCCCGCCGCGCGCGCCGATCGTGAGCGCATCGCTCACCGCCGATGGCGGCGCCGGCCCGCACGGTGTGGCGCCAACCCCGCCGCAATTCGCCCAGGCGCCGACGCCCGTGCCGCCGCCAGCCCCGGCCCCCGTGCCGATCCCGCCACCGGCGGCCGGTCCGCCGGGCCCGCCGGCACCGCCGACCGGCGGCGCGGCGGGCCGGCCGTTCGGCCAGGGCCAACTGGTGCCGACCGAAGCGCCGACGCTCACGCTCGAGGTCAACAAGGGCACCGCGCTCAAGCTGCCCGGCCCGGCCGCCACGGTGTTCGTCGCCGCCCCCGACATCGCCGACGTCCAGGTGCGCTCGCCCAACATGGTCTATGTCTTCGCCAAGAAGCCGGGCGACACCGTGCTCTATGCCGTCGACGCCCAGGACCGCGTGCTGCTCAACACCATCGTCCGCGTGACCTCGCCGCTCAGCCGCATCAAGGGCGCGCTCGACGCGATTCATCCCGGCAACGGCGTCATCTTCGACAATCAGGGGGAGACGATCGTGCTGACCGGCAGCGTGCGCTCGGCGGCAGTCGCCGAGGATGCAAGGCGGCTCGCCCTGCAGCAGGTCGGCGGCAACGCCAGCAAGGTGATCAGCAACATCCACATCGATGCGCCGACCCAGGTCCAGCTCCGCGTCAAGGTTGCCGAGGTCAAGCGCGATGCCCTGAAGCGCGTCGGCATCAACTGGCAGAACATCAACAACATCGCCCTGTTCGGCACCGGCGCGATCCTGGGCGGCTTCGCCGTCAACACCATCTCCGCCACCGGCGGCGCCGCCTCCGGCGCGCTCAAGTTCCAGACTTCCGACAACGGCCTGAACAACTTTATCGACTTCCTCGCCACCCAGAGCATGGCGACCGTGCTCGCCGAGCCCAACCTGATCGCCATGTCGGGCGAAACCGCCAGCTTCCTGGCCGGCACCGAGATCCCGCTGATCGTGCCGCAGGGCGGCACGCTGGTCGGCACCATCACCGTGCAGTACAAGCAGGTCGGCGTGATGCTCGCCTTCACGCCGACGATCATCGGCGATCGCATCAACCTCAAGGTGGCACCCGAGGTCAGCGAGCTGTCGGCGGCCGGCTCGGTGAGCGTACCGCTTACCTCGACTGCCGTCGTCACCGTGCCGGCAATCACCACCCGCAAGGCTTCGACCACGATCGAGTTGGGCAGCGGACAAAGTTTCGCCATCGCCGGCTTGCTGCATCGGACCTCGCTCCAGGACATCATCAAGTTCCCGTGGCTCGGCGACGTCCCGGTGCTGGGCACGCTGTTCAAGTCCGACGCCTACCAGCGCGAGGAAACCGAGCTGGTCATTATCATCACGCCCTACCTCGTCGAACCGACCAGCGGCCAGCTGCGCACGCCGCTCACCGATCGCGTGCCGCCGACCGATGTCGACCGTCTCGTCATGCAGCGCTTCAACCATCCGACGCCGCCGCGCCGCCTCGCGGTCGGCCGCGAGGCGACGCCGGCCGGCCCGACCCCCGGCTTCACCGTGGAGTAGCAGGACCATGCGATCCCCCGTCGTATCCCTCGTCGTGCTCGTGGCCGCCGCCTGCCTGGCGGCCTGCGCGCAAAACCCCGTCGCCCAAGAGGCCGCCGCCGACACGCGCTTCGATCCCATGCGCGCCGACACCATGGTGGCCGTCAATTTCGCGCCTGGCACCAGCGCGCCGGACGCCCGCCAGGTGAACGAACTCAGGACCCTGGTCGCAGCCGGCCGGCGCGCCCAGCGCGACGAGTTCGTCGTCGTGTCGGACGGCTCGGGCGGCCCGCTCCAGCGCCTGCGCGCCGAGCGGGTGAGCCAGAGCCTGTCCGAGGCCGGCGCGCGCTGGGTCAGCACCTCGGTCGAGCCGGCCATGGCGACGGGTCCCAATTCGGTCGTCATCGTGCGCTCCGAGTACCTGCTCGGGGTCAACAACTGCCCGACCTACAACCCGGCCACCACCGCCAACCCCAACGAGGCCGTCATGCCGGGCTTCGGCTGCGCCAACGCCTACAATCTGGGCCAGATGCTGGCGCGGCCGCGCGACGCGGCGGTCGGCCGCCCGCCTGGCCCGGCCGACGCCACGGTCAATGCCGCGGCGATCGCCCGCTATCGCGAGGGCAAGGTCAAGGCACTCGACACCAGCGGCATCGGCGGCGGCATGTCGGGCGGCGGCGGTGGTGGCGGCGGCGCGGCGACGAGCGCAACGAACTGAGCCCGCAATGTCCGTCACCGCCATCCAGCAGCGTCCCGCGTCGGCCGTCGGCGAGGAAAAGCCGGCGATCAGCGCCATGGCGTTCGTCTCGGATTCGACGGCGATGGCGCGCATTTCCGCCGATCTCTTCGGCGTGACGCTCGGCAAGGCCAACATCCGCGAAGGCACGATCGACGCGGCGTTGGCAATCGGCGACTGGCCGCGCGACCTCGACCTGCTGATCGTCGACCTGGGCGGTGCGGCCGATCCGGTGGCCGACGCCGCGGCGCTCAAGACGGCGGTGCCGGGCGGCTGCATCGTGATCGGCGTGGGCCGCATCAACGACGTCGCGCTCTATCGCGACCTCGTGGCCGTGGGCTTCAACGACTACCTGTCGATGCCGTTCGCCGAGGGCGTGATGGGCCGCGCCGTCGAGCGCACCCTCGAGCAGCGCGACCGCACAGGCGGCGCGATGGCGCAGAGCGCCGCCGCCAAGGCGGCCAAGCCGCGGACTCTGGCGGTCATCGGTGCGCGCGGCGGCGTCGGCACCACAACCGCCGCCGTCACGATCGCCGCCATGCTGGGCGCCCGGCTGCAGGAAGAGGTGCTGCTGATCGACTTCGACCTGCACTACGGCTCGCTCATGCTGGCGCTCGACCTCGAGGCGGTCGACGCGCTGCGCGAGGCGCTCGACCAGCCGGACCGCATCGACGCGCTGTTCATCCAGCAGGTCGCGCAGAAAAAGAACGAATACCTCTACGCCATGGGCGCGGAGGAGGCGCCGACCGGCGGCTTCCAGGCGCGCCCGCACGCGGCCGGCGATTTCCTGCGCTCGGTCCATCGCCGCTTCCGCTGGATCGTGGCCGACGTGCCGCGCGGTGATCCGGTGATCCAGCGCCAGGTGATCGAGGCCGCGACGGACATCCTGCTGATCACCGACCTGTCGCTGCCCGGCGTGCGCGACGCCGTGCGCCTGCAGCAGCTCGTACAGGAGGTGGCGCCGACCGCCCAGCTCCGCATCGCCACCAGCGGCGCGATCGACGCCCGGCGCTCGGCGGTCAAGGCCGACGACGTGTCGCGCACGCTGAAACGCAAGGTCGACTGCCAGATCCCGGCCGATTCCGGCGCAGCCCTTGCCGCGGTCAATTTCGGCAAGCCGATCTCGGAGGCGGCGCCGAACAGCGGCATCGTGAAGGCGCTGCGGCCGCTCGTCGCCGGTCTCGACCAGCCGGGCAGCGTCGAGCGCGATGCCAGGAAGGCCACCAGCCTGTTGGCCCGCTTCGGGCAACGCATGAAGAAGAAATAGAGGACGATGTTCGGTCTGCGCAGCAGAAAGCCCGAGACGGCGGAGGCGACGGCGCCGGCCGGCCCGCTCGATCGACTCGGTCGGCGCAGTTCAGGCGAAACGCGCGCCGGCGCCGCGGCCGCTTCTGTCGGCAAGGAAGCCCGACTGGCCTCGGTCGCAGCGGCCCTGCAGGGCGCCGTGGCGCCCCGTCTGCGCGAGATGGTGAAGGCGGGCGCGCCGGCAGGCGAGGTCACCCGCCAAGCGGGCCAGCTGGCGCAGCTCCACTTCCGCAGCAACGGCGTGCTGCTGGCACCGCTCGAGCTCCGCAGCTACGTCGCCGAAGTGCTGCGCCCAGTGCTGCCGGCGACCAGTTTCGCCGAGCCGGTGATGCCGGCTGACGAGCCGCCCCAGCCCGTGGTCGCGCCCACCGAGCTTTTCGGGGCCGTGCCGACGCCCGACCTGTCGGAGCGCCTGCCACAGGCCGCGCCAGCGGCCTTGCTGGCGCCGCAGCCGCGCCCGGCCGAGGCGCCCAAACTCGAAGCGGCCAAGCCGACAAGCAAGCTGTCGCGCAGCAAGGTCGACCAGGCGCGCCGCGTCGTGCAGCCCCTGGTGATGAGCCGCATCGACCTTGCGGCGGCCGTCAGCCTGCCGCGCAAGGAACTGGTGCGCCAGCTCGAGGGCCTGGTCGGCGAACTGCTGGTCGAGCACCGCCACCAGCTCAACCGGCCGGAGCAGCAGGACCTGGTTTACCAGCTCGTCAACGACATGATGGGCCTGGGGCCGCTCGAGCCGCTGCTCGAGGACGACAGCATCACCGACATCATGATCAACGGCCCCAAGCAGATCTACATCGAGCGGCAGGGCAAGCTCGACCTCACGTCGATCACGTTCGAGGACAACGCCCACCTGCTCAACATCTGCAACCGCATCGTCAGCCGCATCGGCCGGCGGGTCGACGAGTCGAGCCCGATCTGCGACGCCCGCCTGCTGGACGGAAGCCGCGTCAACATCATCATCCCGCCGCTCGCCATCGACGGCGCCTCGGTGTCGATCCGCAAGTTCGGCAAGCGCCAGATCGGCTTCGACCAGATGGCCCAGCAGGGCAACATCTCGCCCGCCATGGCGACGCTGCTGCGCATCGCCGCGCGCTGCCGGCTCAACCTGATCGTGTCGGGCGGCACGGGCTCGGGCAAGACGACGATGCTGAACGCGCTGTCAGGCATGATCGACAACGGCGAGCGCGTCGTGACCATCGAGGACGCGGCTGAGCTTCGCATGCAGCAGCCGCACGTCGTACGCCTGGAGACGCGGCCGTCCAACCTCGAGGGCAACGGCGAGATCAGCATGCGCGATCTGGTGAAGAATGCGCTGCGCATGCGGCCCGACCGCATCATCCTGGGCGAGGTGCGCGGTCCTGAGGCGATCGATCTCCTGCAGGCGATGAATACCGGCCACGACGGCTC
>DASZJU010000258.1:0-14169 GCA_035947815.1 Reyranella sp. | reverse complement strand
TCCGGCAGGGTGATGGCGAATATCAGATTTAGTCCCAATGTGTTGAAGCCGTAGTCGAGCGCCGCGCGCGCCACTTCCGTGGCATAGCCGTGGCCCCAGGCGTCGGGATGCAGCGCCCACAGCACCTCCGTCTGTTCGAATTCCCGCACGTAGTTCAGGCCGCCGTGGCCGATCAGCCGGCCCTCCAGGAACACGCCCCACGGCGCGTAGCGCCGCTGCTGCCATGCGGCGGCGAAGCGCTCGATGGTAGTGCGCACCGCCTCGGCAGGATCGACCGCTTCGGTTGGCAACCACCTGGTGACCTGCGGATGGAAACGCATGGCGGCGTAGGAACCGGCGTCGGCCGGCACCAGGGGCCGCAGTGTCAGTCGATCAGTCGCGAGCATCATGACGGCGATCTTTACACAACTTTACCCGGGCGAGACGACGGCGAAACGACCGGGGCCCATATCGGCTCCAAGGGCGATAGGCCCGAACCCAAGGAGACTGAAATGACCAACACGGAAAACAAACCGATCGGCACCCGCCGCAAGAGCCTGACCACGATGATGGCAGCGCTGCTCGCTGGCAGCCTCGTCGCGACGGCCGGCAGCTTCGCCTACGCCAAGACCGACGGCCAGGCGTCCGACCCGGCCAAGTTCGAGCAGCGCATCGAGAAGCGCGTGGACAAGGCCCTGACCGGCACCGACGCCACGGCAGACCAGAAGAAGCAGGTGGCAGGCATCCTGGAGAACGCCTTCAAGGACATGAAGCCGCTGCATAACCAGCGCGTCGAGAACCGTAAGGCGATGGAGGCCGCGCTGCAGGCCCCGACCATCGACCCGGCCAGGATCGAGCAGATCCGCGCCGAGCAGATGAAGGTGGCCGACCAGAGCTCGCAGCGCTTCACCAAGGCGCTGACCGATGCCGGCAACGTGCTGAGCGCCTCGCAGCGCCAGGCCTTCTTCAAGAACTGGAGCCAGGGTCACGGCGAGAACCACGGCAAGCGTCACGGCTAGCCGCGGCAAGTGACATCGGGGTCTCCCCGGCCCGATACTGAGCCGATGGCCGAGCGCATCCTGATGATCGACGACGACAACCGCCTCGCCGGGATGGTCTCCGACTATCTCGGCGGGGCGGGCTTTCGTGTGATGATCGCCGCCACGGCGCGCGAGGGTGAGGCGCTGCTGAAGCGCGACGCCTTCGACGCGGTGATCCTCGACCTCATGCTGCCCGACGCCGACGGCCTCGATCTCTGCCGCCGCCTGCGCGCCTCGACCGACGTGCCGATCCTGATGCTGACCGCGCGCGGCGAACCGATGGACCGCGTGGTCGGGCTCGAGGTCGGCGCCGACGACTACCTCGCCAAACCCTTCGAGCCGCGCGAGCTGCAGGCCCGCCTGCGCGCCATCCTGCGCCGCAAGGGAGCGCCGGCGAAGTCCGAGACGCTGCGCTTCGGCCGGCTCGAGATCGACAAGGGCGCGCGCATGGTGCGGGTCGACGGCGAAGAAAGGATCATCACCTCCTACCAGTTCGTCCTCTTGCTGATCCTGGCCGAGCGGGCCGGCCGCGTGCTGTCGCGCGACGCGCTGATGGACCTGCTGAAGGGCGAGAAGCTGGAAGCCTTCGACCGCTCAGTCGACGTCCATATCTCGCGCATCCGCGCCGCCATCGAGGACGATCCCAAGAAACCGCGCCGCATCCTGACGGTGCGCGGCGCAGGCTACGTCTTCGCGCGAGATCAGGACCGGTGAGCCATGGTGACGCTACACGCACACTGTCATCCCGAGCGCAGCGAGGGACCTTTCCTGCGGCCTCAAAGGTCCCTCGCTGCGCTCGGGATGACAGTTATGACTTAGCTAGCGTCAGCGCGACCTGAGCCATGCAGCGCCTCTACCTTCAGTTCTACCTCACCATCCTGATGGTGCTGGCAGTGTTCGTCGGGTCGGCGGCGATGTTGTGGTGGTTCGCCGAAGACGCCGCCCGCACACCCCAATACCTCGACGTCGCCGCCGATCTCACGGGCGCCCTGCTGCCCGATGCCGATGAGCCGGTCGTCGAGCAACAGAAGGCCATCGAGGCGCTGCATCGCAAGCTGAGCTTCGACCTTGCCCTCTACCGGCCCAATGGCGCCATGATCGCCATGGCCGGCAAGCCACCCCCTCGCTTCGACGCAGCGCGCGCGCGCACCGGCTGGCGGCGCAGTTCGGGCGGCCCCAACTTCACCCTGCAACTGCCCGACGGGCGCTGGCTGGTCGCCCGCCAGGTCCATGAACGGACCAGCCCGACCTTCTGGATCGCGGCGTTCCTGGCGCTGGTGGCGCTCGCTGTAGCGGTCGGCGCCTACCCCGTGGTGCGCGGGCTCGGCCGGCGCTTGGAACGGCTGAAGGCCGGCGTCGAACGGTTTGGCGACAATCTCGGCGCACGGGTCAAGGTCGAAGGCCACGACGAGCTGGCGGCCTTGGCCGCGAGCTTCAATCGCTCCGCTCAACGCATCGAGGAATTGGTCGCAGCCCACCGGCTTCTGCTCGCCAATTGCAGCCATGAGCTGCGCACACCGCTCGCCCGCATCGCCGTCGCCGCATCGTTGCTGAACGACGCCGCCGACACCAAGACCCGGGAGTCCCTGAAGCACGACATCGCCGAGCTCGACCAGCTGATCGAGGAGATTCTTCTCGCCAGCCGGCTCGACGCCCAACCCATTCTTGACCGGCATGAACCCGTCGATCTTCTGGCGCTCGCCGCCGAGGAGGCGGCGCACTACGACCTCGAGGCGACGGGCACGCCGGTCACCGTCTCGGGCGACCGACTGCTGCTGCGCCGGCTGATCCGCAATCTCCTGGAAAACGCCCGGCGCTATGCCGGTGACGGGCCGATCTCGACGTCGGTCACCGCCGAAGCGGGCCGCGCCGTGCTGGATGTTGCCGACCACGGGCCCGGCGTGCCGGCGTCCGAACGCGCGCGCATCTTCGAACCCTTCTATCGTCTCGAACAGACCCGCGAGAACGGCCGCGGCAGTGGCCTTGGCCTGGCGCTGGTCCGCCAAATCGCCAGACGTCACGGCGGCGAAGCGGTTTGCTTGGCGGCAGAGGGTGGCGGCAGCCGCTTCCGCATCGACCTGCCCGCCGCCTAAGATGTCGGGTGAACGCCCATTCATGATGGCGTTCAGCGGAGGAACGGCCCATGGATTTCGACATTCCCGCCGACATCGCGGCGTATCTGGTCGAACTCGACTCTTTCATCGAGCGCGAGATCCGGCCGCTCGAGCGCGAGAGCGACAATATCCGCTTCTTCGACCATCGCCGCGAGCACGCCCGCACCGACTGGGACAATGACGGCCAGCCGCGGCACGAATGGGAGGCGCTTTTAGCCGAGATGCGCCGCCGTGCCGACAAGGCGGGCCATCTGCGCTTTGCCCTGCCCAAGGAGCTGGGCGGCAAGGACGGTTCCAACCTCGCCATGGCGATCATCCGCGAGCATCTCGCCCACAAGGGGCTTGGCCTGCACAACGATCTGCAGAACGAGAGCTCGATCGTCGGCAATTTCCCGGTAGCGCTGCTGCTGCACCGCTTCGGCACGAAGGAGCAGAAGGACCGCTATCTCGAGGGCATGTTCACCGGCAAGGAACGCATCGCCTTCGGCCTGACCGAGCCCAATCACGGCTCGGACGCCACCTTCATGGAGACCACGGCGATGAAGCAGGGCGGCGATTGGGTGATCAATGGCATGAAGCGGTTCAATACCGGCATGCACACCGCCACGGTCGACCTCGTCTTCGCCCGCACCTCGGGCAAATCAGGCGATGCGCGCGGCATCTCGGCCTTCCTGACGCCGGTCACGACGCCGGGCTTCAAGGTCGAGCACATGTGGTGGACCTTCAACATGCCGTCGGACCATGCCGAGGTCTCGCTGACCAACGTCCGGGTGCCGGCCTCGACCATGCTGGGCGAAGAGGGTCGCGGCCTCGACGTGGCGCAGACCTTCGTGCACGAGAACCGCATTCGTCAGGCGGCGTCGAGCCTCGGCGCGGCGCAATACTGCATCGACATGTCGGTCGCCTACGCCAAGAACCGCAAGGTATTCGGCAAGGCCCTGGCCTCCAACCAGGCGATCCAGTTTCCGCTCGCCGAACTGCACACCGAGGCCGAGATGACGCGCGGGCTGGTGCGCAAGACCGCGTGGAATCTCGATCGCCAGCACCACATGCAGGTGAGCGAGTGGGTGGCGATGTCCAACTACCGCGCCAACCGCCTGGTCTGCGAGGCCGCCGATCGCGCCATCCAGGTCCATGGCGGCATCGGCTATTCGCGCCATACGCCGTTCGAGCACATCTATCGCCACCACCGGCGCTATCGCATCACCGAAGGCTCGGAGGAGATCCAGATCCGCAGGGTCGCCGGCGCGCTGTTCGGCTTCTGGGGCGTGCAGAAGGCCTCGACGGCGCCGGAGTGACCGATCTTTTCCTCCCCTGGGCGGCCTGATCGGGCATTTGGGCGTCATTCTGACGCGCGTTGCGCTCGACCGTGCGGCCCGCGTTCCTGTATGAACGGGGCGGCAACCGAAAGGACTTTTAGATGGCCCGCCAGGCCAGCATTACGGCCGCCAGGAAGGCACCTCCCAAGGCCGCCAAGGGCGACATCCTGACCACGCCGGGAACCGGCGGGCGGCGGGCCTATGTCTCGCGCGCCACCAAGGAGACACGCATCGCCGCCGCCATCAACCTAGACGGTACCGGCAAGTACGACATCAAGACCGGCATCGGCTTTCTCGATCACATGCTGGAGCAGTTGAGCCGCCACAGCCTGATCGACATCACGCTGCGCGCCGAGGGCGACCTGCACATCGATTATCACCACACCACCGAGGATAGCGGCATCGTGCTGGGCGAGTGCCTGATGAAGGCGCTGGGCGACCGTGCCGGCATCCGCCGCTATGGCGCCGCCCATATCCCGATGGACGAGACCTTGACCGAAGTGGCGCTCGACGCGTCCAACCGGCCCTACCTCATCTGGAAGGTCGTCTTCTCCAAGCCCAAGCTCGGCACCATGGACACCGAACTGTTCAAGGAGTGGTTCCAGGCCTTCGCCCAATTGGGCGGGCTCACGTTGCACGTATGGAACCACTACGGCGACAACAACCACCACATCGTCGAGAGCTGCTTCAAGGGCCTGGCGCGCGCGCTCAGGACCGCGGTCGAGATCGACCCGCGCCAAGCGGCGGCGGTGCCCAGCACCAAGGGCGTTCTCTAAACGCACCCTGATGACCGTCGCCATCGTCGATTACGGATCGGGCAACCTCCGCTCCGCCGCGAAAGCCTTCGAACGCGCCGCGCGCGAGGCCGGCGTGGATGATCGCGTGCTGGTGACGTCGAGCCCGCGCGACGTGGCCGATGCCGACCGCATCGTGCTGCCGGGCGTCGGCGCCTTCGCCGACTGCCGCGCCGGCCTCTACGGCGTGCCGGGCATGGTCGACGCCCTGCAGCGCGCGGTGGTCGAGCATGGCAAGCCCTTCCTCGGCATCTGTGTCGGCATGCAGCTCATGGCCACGCGCGGCGTCGAATACGGCGTCCATGCCGGGCTCGACTGGATCCAGGGCGACGTCGTGCGCATCGAGCCCGGCACGAATGCCCAGGGTGGCCATCTCAAGATCCCGCACATGGGCTGGAACGAGCTCGTGGATCTCAAGCCGCATCCGTTGCTGGCCGGCATCGCTGCCCGCGACCATGCCTATTTCGTGCATTCCTTCCAGCTCAAGGCTGCCCGTCCCGAGACGGTGCTGGCGCTTACCGACTATGGTGGACCGATCACCGCCGTCGTCGGCCGCGACAATCTGGTCGGCACCCAGTTTCACCCCGAGAAAAGCCAGGCGACCGGTCTCAGGCTCATCGCCAACTTCCTGCGCTGGAAACCCTAAGCACCAGAAGAACGAAGCTGCCGGGAGTCGGAACTAGCCGCGCGGCGGCAAGGTAAATCCGGCATTGATGAGCTTGCGCTCGAGGATGGGAATAGCCGTTGCCGCATCGCCTTCCCTGCATTTGGCCAGGGCGACGCCGCCGTTGACGTCGGGCTTGACCGGTGCATCGGGACCGGCTTCCGAGCGGCCGACATAGCGGACATACAAGCCGCTAAGCTGGGCGCAGTACCTGAGATCGGCAGCCTGATCGCCGGTCTGGGCCACTGCCGCGAGCGGCACGACAGCCGTCAAGCAGACGATCAGCAGCGTCAGGGATTTGGACATCGCGAGACTCCTCGGAATGAGCCTCGATGTGGGGAGGAAAAAAGTCGAATCGAAGGCCGGGTGCCGACACGCATTACATCGCATAACCGGATCTACGCCAAGGCCTGTTGATTGAGAACCCGCACGCCGTCGCCCGCATCCAGCCGCAGAAACGCCTGCAGCGAACGTTCGATCAGGCCACGTTCGAGACCATCGACGATGAAGACCAGCCGCGAACGCCGGTCGGCATCGGGCCACGCCGTCATGTGGACGGGCGGATGGACGAGGTGCTGCACGCCATGCACGGCAACCGGCGCCGACGAGCCTGCGACGTTCAGGATGCCCTTCACGCGCAACAGCTTCTCGCCGTGACGGTTGAGCAGCATCGTCAGCCACAGGCCAAACAGGGTCCAATCGAGCGGCCCGTCGAAGCTGAGCGCGAAGGCGTGGATGGTCTCGTCATGGCGGTTGCGATCGTGCCGGGCGCCATCGTCACGAGGTGTCACTTCCGCTGCGAACCAGCGGCGCGCGGCTTCACTGCGGCCGGCCGTCGCGAACAAATCGTGTGACAGCAGAGCTTCGGCATCGAGCGGTGCTTCGGCCGCATGCGACATCGGCGCCGAAGGATTGAGCCGGCGCAGGCGCGCGATCAATGCATCGGTCGCTGCCGCTTGGGCGAGGTCGGTCTTCGTCAGCACCAGCCGGTCGGCGACAGCCACCTGCTTGGTGCACTCGGGCTGGCGCGCAAGCTGGGCCGTGCCGTTCACCGCATCGACCGTGGTGATGACGTTGCCCAGGCGGAAATGGTGCCTGAGCACGGGGTCGGCCTGCACCGTCGAGAGGATGGGGAACGGGTCGGCCAAGCCGGTGCTTTCGACGACCAGCCGCCGGAAGCGCGGCACTTGCCCACGCTCGCGCCTGGAATGCAGGTCCTTGATCGCTGCCGACAGCTCGCCGCGGATGGTGCAGCAGAGGCAGCCCGACTGCAGCAGCACCATGGTGTCGTCGATGCGCTCCAGGAGATGGTGGTCGAGCCCGATCTCGCCGAACTCGTTGATCAGCACCGCGGTGTCGGCGAGTGCGGGATGGCTGAGCAGGCGCTGCAGAAGCGTGGTCTTGCCCGAACCCAGGAAGCCCGTGATCAGGTTGACCGGGATGAAGACCGGCTCAGCCACCGGACGTCTCCAGCCGGAGGATGAGATCGGGATCCAGCGGATCGCAGGGCCGGCCCAGGAGCTTCTCCGCCGTGGCCCAGAGGTGGGTGAGATTGTCGACGATCTCGGTCTTGCCCGTCGCCGTCGACAGGACGTAGGAACTCGCCTGCCAATCGCTGAGCGTCAGGCCATAGTAGTTGAGCACGCGGCTGGCGCAGGCGATGCGATGGGTCCGCTCGCGCCGGCGTTGCAGGCCATCGACATTGCGTGTGAAGACGCCCGAGCGCGCGGCGGCATCGGTCCAATGACCCGAGCCGCCCAGGACGCCACACAGCGCGCACATCGCTAGACCGTCATCGCGATGACGGCTCTTTGCGTCTTCATCACTTCTTCCTCGGTGAACGCTTGGCGAAGTCGTCGGCCATCTCGTTCATGGTGACGAAGCGCACGCCGGGATGGCCGATCATGTGATGGTAGAGCCGCTCCAGCATCATCAGCACGTGCGGCCGGCCCGACACGTCGGGATGGATGGTCATGGGGAACACCGCATAGTCGTATTCGCGGTAGACCCAGTCGAACTGGTCGCGCCACATCTCCTCGATGTCGCGTGGATTGACGAAGCCGTGGCTGTTGGGCGACTTCTTGATGAACATCATGGGTGGCAGGTCGTCGAGATACCAACTCGCCGGGATCTCGATCAGGTCGGTCTCCTGGCCGCGCTGCAACGGCACCATCCATTCCCGCGGCTTCTTCGCGTAGTCGATCTTGGTCCAGCGATCGCCCACGCGCACGTAATAGGGCTGGTGGTCGTTGTGCATGAGCGAGTGGTCGTACTTGATGCCGCGTTCGAGCAGGAGCTCGTTGGTCACGGCTGAGAACTCCCACCACGGTGCGACGTAGCCGGTCGGCCGCTTGCCTGACAGTTGAGTCACCAGATCGATGCACTTGTCGAGTATCTCGGTCTCCTGCTCGCGGGTCATGGCGATCGGGTTCTCGTGGCTGTAGCCATGGATGCCGATCTCGTGGCCGGCGTCGGCCACCGCCTTCATCTCCTTGGGAAAGGTCTCGATCGAGTGGCCGGGGATGAACCAGGTCGTCTTGATGCCCAGACGGCCGAACATCTTGAGCAGCCGCGGGCTGCCGACCTCGCCCGCGAACAGGCCGCGCGAAATGTCGTCAGGCGAATCCTCGCCGCCATAGCTGCCCAGCCAGCCCGCCACGGCATCGACGTCGATGCCGAAGCCGCACAGAATTTCCTTGGCCATCGTTGGTGCTCCTCCTGTTCCAGTTCGACTTGACCAGCAAAAAGCGTTCCGAAGCAGCTAAAACGTCAGCCCACCTGCAATTGGCCTAGATACGGGCCCCCAAGCGCTCGAGCCAGGCGCGGGCGCGATCCTTGCCCTGATAAATCGCCCAGCCGAGGGGTGTTGCGTTCCACAACTTGTCGGCGATGTCGGTACGAGCGCCCCGCGCGACCAGCAACTCCATCAGCTCCTGCTTCTGGTCCACCACCGTCTGGTGCAGCGGCACGCTGTGCACGTGAACCGGCAGGAATCCGTTGGGATCGGCGCCGGCATCGAGGGCCAGGCGCGCCGCGTCGGTCTGGCCGTTGATGACGGCCATGCCGAGCGCTTTCTGGATTTCGTCCGCCGGCGCGGTGCGCAGCAGCACTGCAAGCTGGTCGGTGCGGCCGAGGGCGGCGGCGATCGATGCCGTCATCTCATGCCCGGCCTGCAGCAGCGCCAGGATTGGCGCGAGCTCGCGGTGGCCCAACGTCATGTCGATCGCCCGCGCTGTGGCCGTGGCACCGGCGCGGAGGAGAAGTTCGACCAGCGGGATCTGCAGACCCTGCTCGCGCGCCGACGAACTCGTCATCACCAACTCCAGCGCATAATCCAGATCGGCCTGGTCGGCGCCGCGCGCGATCATGGCCTCGGCGACCTCGACGATGTTGGCGGGCATCCGCTTCATCAGCGTCGGGTTGTTGGCGATGAACCAGAAGAGCTTGGGATCGCGGAAATATTGTGGGCGGGCCGCCTCGCGATAGCACTCGGGCTCGACGATGCGCTCGTGTAGAAGACGCGGCTCGGCGTCGAGAAGGCGCGCCAGTCCCGCGACATCGCCGCGCCGAATCGCCGCCACGGCGGCGCGGAATCCGCGATCGCGGATCACCGGGCGGTCGAGCAGCTCGACGATGGCGGCTTTGTCGGCGGCGTCGCCCTTTTTTGCCGCGGCGAGCGGCGGACGACCCTTGCGGTCGCCCTGCCATTCCAGCGCACCATTGCGGATCAGCAGCTCCACGAGCGCGAGCGGGCCGCGCGCCGCGGCAGCGTGCAGCGCGGTTCCACCGGCACCGTCGTTGCGGATCTCGGCACCGGCCGCCAGCAGCACCTCGGCGATCACGATCCGCGTCTGGGCCGGCGCGTCGCTCGCACAAGCTAGCCACAGCGGCGTGTTGCCGTCGCCGCGAGCCCCTTCGATCGCCTGCCCCTCGCGCAGAAGACGCTGAACCGCCGGCAGGTCGCCGGCATGCGCCGCAGCGGCGAGCGGCGATAGAGGCACCGCCGTCTCGCCGCCGCGAGCGCTGTCGACGCGGTGCATCAGCTCGGCCCAGGTGGCAAAGCCGTAACCGGCGGCGATTTTCCGCTGCGCCTGGGCAAGGCCCAGCGATTGCCGATCGGCCAGGCGCTTGGCCTGCTTGCGAAGATGTTCCTTGGAGGGGCGAGCGGGAAGCTCGCGGCGCGTGTCGTCGGTGACAGACATAATTCTCCCTTTCCCTGAGGCCCGGCGTCCGCTCGCGGGCAGGAAAGGTCGAATGACCGATAGGGAACCTGAAGGTGGGCTGAGCCCTCTCCGCGGACGGGTGGCCGCCTTGCCGGCCCTGGGCAAGGCTAGGCGGCCGATGCGGAGTGTTCAAGCACGAAGCCGCCGTTGCATCTGCACTGAGAAGGCCGAAACGCCGCCGATCCTTCCTGATTGTGACGATTGAGAGTACAGACCGTTACATGTCCGCGTTCACGAAGGTGGCCGGTCGGGCGCCGGCTCGTCTTCTGGCATTAGCTGTCCTATCGACCCTGCCCGCCGCGACGATCGCCATCGCGCCCGCCACGGCACAACAGAAGCAGGCGAAACAGCCGGCTCCGCCACAAACGCCTAACGACGACCTTCGGCTCGCGACGGAACTCGGTTTCGAGTACAGGCTCAGCCCACAGTGGCGACTGAGGTTCGATTCCCAGTTGATCCTCGACCACGACATCGACCGCGCACGCAACCTGCAGCTCCGCCCCTCGGTGGAATACGAACTCACGCCGAACTGGGCGGTTGTTGGGGGCTATGTCCAGTACCAGCCGTTCACAACACAGCTCACAGCAACGCGCGGACCCTTCCAGGACATCGCCTTCGGCAGGGACTTCGGGTACCTCTCGCTGGCCAATCGCCTGCGCACCGAGGAGCTGTTCTCCGACGCCAACGGCGCGCTTCTGATCCGCACGCGCTATCGGCTGAGCGCGCAGCACCCGATCGGCGATTCACCGTGGTCCGTCCTGGTGTCGGACGAGATCTACTTCAACCTCAAGACCGACGGCACGGGCCGCACCGCCGGCTTCGACAGGAACAAGTTCTACGGCGGGCTCGTCCTCGATGTCGGCCGCGGCGCCAAGGTATCGGCCGGATACGAGCTCACCGAGGTTGAGCCAACCGGCGGCCTCAACGAGTTTCACACGATCAAGCTTGGCTTCGCCTTCGCCCTCAACTGAGGGCGGATGCCGCGATGCCGGGATAGGTGCGGCCGGACGGCAGGGGGCGGTGAGCGTTGCGGGCCGCGGCGTCCCACATCAGGCGCGGATCGAAGGCCTCGGCGGCGAAAATGGTGGTGAACACGACGGCGCAGAAGGCGACGGCGCCGATGCCGGGCTCGATGGTGACCGCGCGGCCGAATTGGACCAACGCGCCCAACAGCGACTCCATGAAGATGTCGACCATCGACCAGCGGCCGATCCAGGCCACGACGTAGTAGAGCCGCGTGCGCTCGCGCAGCAACACGGCGGCGCCCGAGTCGGGGCCTGCGAATTGGGTGGTCAGCAACATGACGCTGAGCCCGATCAGCTTGAACAGTGGCACCAGGATGCTGGCGAAGAACACCAGCAGGGCCAAAGGGTACATCTGCGAGGCCAAGAGCTCCTCGACGCCGCCCAGAATGGTGCTGGGCTCACCGGCGCCGAGCTGGATCACGGTGAGCACCGGGTAGACGTTGGCCGGGATGTAGAGGATCGCGGCGGCGATCACGAAAGCCCAGGTACGCACGATGCTGGCAGGCTTGCGCTCGTGCACGGCAGAGCCGCAGCGCGGGCACCTGCCGTCGCCCTCGGCGGGCAGGCAGACCAGGCCACAGCCCTCGCACCCGGCCGCGTCGGGCCGGAAATCGAGCGGCGCCAGCGCGGGCATCGGCGCGTGCGTCTGGCCGCGCCGCTCGATCTCCTCCCATACGGCGTGGGGATCGAACGCCGTTTCGGCCCAGACGATGACGATGGTGAGCAGGCCCAGCGCATAGACGGCGGGGCCGAGCTCGATGGTGACCAGGTCGCCGAGCTTGGTGTAGGCCACGAAGACGCCCAGCAGCAGCACCTCAAGCATGGCCCAGGTGCCCATACGGCGCGCCACCAGGAAGACGCCGCGCAGGTTGGGCGGCAGCCATCGCATCTTGAGGCCGACCAGGACATAGACCGTGCCGGCGAACTTGATGATGGGTGCGATCGCCGTGGTGAAGGCGACGGCCAGCGCGAGCGGCCACAGGCCGCGATTGACCAGCTCGATCGGGCCCGATTCCAGGGTGGTCTCATGCACGATGCCGGCGGTCGACACCTTCATCAGCATGGCGAGCCACAGCACAGCGAACAGCACCAGAGCCGCGAAAGTGAGCGCCAGGTGACGGTTCAGCGGGTCGGCGCGCGTGAGCCGCAGCGCGGTGCCGCAGCGCACGCAGTTGGAACGCATGTTGGCGCCGAGCGCCGGCACGATCTGGAACTGGCCGCAGCCGGGACACTCGCGAAGCTGCGGTTTGGTCACCGGACCGTGGGCCTCCTCAGGTCGGGGGTTACCCCGACCTGAGGAGGCCCACGGTCCAAATGACGGGCGTCTCACGGCTGCAGCAGAGCGGCGATGCCGTCGGCGAGCTCACCTACGCCGTCGCTGATCGCCGCCACCAGGCCAGGAATGGTTTGCGTCGGCAGGGGCTTTGAGATCGTGAAGGTGCGCGACGCCAGGCGCCGCGGCCGGTTGAACTCGACAGCGACCTGGGCGAGCAGGATGAGCATGCCGGCCTTGTCGGCATCGAGACGCTGGAGGTTGACACTGACGGTGGCGTTGGCGTCGGCGGTGATCGCGCCGCTTTCGCTGTAGACCGTGCTGCCAGGCAGGCGCTGGGAGAGCTCGACGACCAGGACGCGACCCAGCATCCCGCCCAGAGCTTCGCCCCACCAGTCGTTCGCCATGACATCGAGCTTGTAACCCTCCGACGAGCGAACGATCTCGCGTCGGTCGAGATAGCTCGCCAAACCGATGTCCTTCAGCACCACGATCTTGGGACCGGATGGGAGGGTCGAGCCTGGCCGCGTCGCCACCGTGTAATAGACCGGGTCCGGCGAACCGCAGGCGGTGGCGAGCAGCGGCAAGGCAAGGCTGGCGAATCGGCGGCGGCCAAGTATCATCCTGGTCATTCCTTGCCGGTGTTGCTGCGGCCCTGGATCAGGGCCTCGGGATGGCGCGACAGCAGGTCCGTCAGCGCGCGGATCGAACGCGCCGCGTCGGTGATCTGCGGCAAGAGCCGGTCGAGGTCGCGGCGGAAGCGCGAATCGTCGCCATAACCTGTGTTGATCGAGCCGAACAGGCGGTTGGCCTGGGTGAGGGCACTCTGGAGCTGGGCGGCGATCTCGGGCAAGCGCTTCAGTGCCGGCGATGCGTCGGTGTCGAGTTTCTTGGCGATGTCCTGGACGTCGACCATCGCCTTCTCGAGCGCTGCCAGGGTCTTCTTGAGCTGCGGGCCGTTGATCGTGTCGTCCAGTCCCGATGCGGCGCCGACGAGGCTCTTGCCGATACGGTCGAAGTCGATACGGTTGATCTTTGACAAAAGCTCGTTGGCCGAGCGGGCGATGCTGTCGAAGCCGCCGACCTCGGAGGTAGGGATGACGAAGACGTCGCCTTGGCGTTCGAGCTGGGCTGCCGGCGCGTCGGCAATGCGCTCCAGGGCGATGATTTTTCCACTGGTGATCAGGCTCGGCGACTGCAAGGTGGCCCGCAGCCCGCGCTTGACCATCTCCGCGGCCAGCGTTCCCGGAGCGAGACCTTGGACGGCCGCGATATTGTTGATGCGACCGGCCTCGACGCGGTAGTGCACCGGCACCACGATGCGGTCTTTCTGAGGATCGTAGACCAGGCTGACGTCGGTAACTTCTCCGATCTTCAGCCCGTTCAGGGTCACGTCGGCGCCGACGTCGAGGCCGGCGACGGAGCCCGGGAAGTATGACAGGAGCTGGAGCTGGTGACCGAACCCCGCCGACTTCGCCATCTCAAGGCTGCCGTAGAGCGGGAAACTGTGGTCGGCTTGGGCGACCGCCTGCGTGCTGTCGGACGGCGTATCGAAGGCGATGCCGCCCAGCAGCAGGGCACGCAGCGATTCCATCTCGACGGAGATGCCAGTGCCGGTGAGCTTTACCGACAGGCCGGAGGCGTTCCAAAACGACGTATCGTCATGGACATACTGGTCGTAGGGCGCGCGCACGAAAGCATGGATCGTGACGTTGCTCGCCAGATCACCCAGGTCCCA
>DASZJU010000257.1:0-8178 GCA_035947815.1 Reyranella sp. | reverse complement strand
CGATGGAGGAAGCAGGCAGGCAAGCAGCGTTTGCAACCGACATCCGACGCAGCAGCGATAGTTGGATGGAGGTACCATTTGCGTATCGTGAGGCTTTCAGGGCTGCCGCGCTGGTGTTGAACGCCTTCCGTCCTCCGGGAGAAGTCACAGGCCTCACGCCTGGAAACCTGGATATTTTTAGAGGGCTGGGCGACGACATTGGCCTGTTCGTGGCCGACCGTCTCTTCGAGGCGGTCAAGACGAAGGCACCTCCCGGCCTTAGGTCATGGGCCTCGACGGTCCGCGAATTGTTGGACACGGAAGGAGACGATGGATGAGGGGCAACATCACCCGCCGCGGCCGCGAATCCTGGCGCCTGCGGTTCGACGTCGGCGTCGACGCCAACGGCAAGCGCAAGGTGCAGTCCGTCACGGTGCGCGGCACGAAACGACGGGCCCAGGTGAAGTTGAGCGAGCTGCTCACGGCGGTCGACAAGGGCACTTTCGTTGAAGTGTCGCGGGTCACCGTTGCCGAGCACGTCCGCGCGCGCGTCACGCAGTGGGAGGCCTCCGGCGAGATCACCGGCAGGACGGCCGAGCGATATCGCGAACTCGTCGAAAACCAGATCGTTCCACACCTGGGCGCGAAGCGGCTGCAGGCACTGAAGACGGTGGACATCGAACAGTGGCACACCATTTTGCGCACCAAAGGACGCAAGGGTGGTGGCGGGCTTGCTGCGCGGACGATTGCCAGCGCGCATCGCGTTCTCTCGAAAGCGCTGAGAGAGGCCGTCAAGCACGATATGTTGGTTCGCAACGTCGCCGGCCGAGACGGCCAACGTGCTCCCAAAATTCAAGCCGAAGAGATCGAGATTCTCCCCGCCGACAAGATCGACGCCGTGATCGAGGCGCTGCGTGGACGAACGATGTACGCCGTGGTCATCGTCGCGCTTTTTACCGGCTTGCGCCGCGGCGAACTCCTCGCGCTGCGTTGGGCCAACGTTGACCTAATCGCCAAGGAAATCCGCATCCGCGAATCGCTTGAACGCATTAGGCAACTTGGCTTCCGTTTCAAGGCACCCAAGACGAAGGCCGGCCGGCGCGATGTCACACTGCCTGATATCGTGATCGGCGCGCTGGCGGATCATAGGCGTCGACAGCTCGAGCAGCGCGTGGCTATGGGTGCCGGTAAGCTCCCCGCAGACGCCCTGGTGTTCTCTGCCCCAAACGGTAGTCCGCGATCGCCCGATAACCTGTCACGAGACTGGGCAGAATGCGCTGCGGCGATCGGCCTGCCAGGTGTCACTTTTCACGCGCTGCGGCATACGCATGCTTCGCAACTCATCGATGCTGGAGTTGACGTTGTCAGGATCAGCAAGCGGCTGGGCCATGCGTCGCCGAACGTCACGTTGACGACGTACGCGCACCTCTTCCACAGGCGAGACAACCTCTCGGCGGATGCGATCAACGCTGCGCTCGCGCGACCCGACGTGACCCGTTCGTGACCAACTGCCTGAACTGTTCCCTATTCGTTGCATAGGGTGGATGCGCTAAGGTTTTGAATTAATTGAATGAGTTGGGCTACTGGGGCCCGACTTTAATTGGAGGGAAAGCGTTTATGACAACCGGCAAACCCAGGGTCCTCGCCACCCGGCATTTCCCACCAGACGTCGAAGCCCGGCTGGCGGCGAATTTCGATGCCGTCCTCAATCCGCACGACCGGCTCTATGACGGCCCTGCCCTGATCGAGGCCACTGCCGGCTGCGACGGCATTATGTGCGCCGCGGGCGATCCGATGAACGCCCAGACCATTGCCGGCCTGCCGGCCTCGGTGCGCATGATCGCCACCTTCTCGGTGGGCTACGAGCATGTCGACGTGGGCGCAGCGGCCAAGCGCGGCATCGCCGTCAGCAACACGCCCGACGTGCTGACCGACGCCACCGCCGACATTGCCATGCTCTGCCTGCTGGGCGCCGCGCGGCGCGCCCACGAGGGCATGCATATGTTGCGGACCCACAACTGGGTGGGCTGGACACCGACCCAGCTCATGGGCGTGCACGTTACCGGCAAGCGACTCGGTATCCTCGGCATGGGCCGAATCGGCCAGGCGATGGCCGATCGCGCCCGCGCCTTCCGCATGCAGATCCACTACAGCAACCGCAGCCGCCTGCCGGCGGACCTCGAGAAGGGCGCGATCTTCCACGCCGACCCCGATGCCATGCTGCCGCACTGCGACTTCCTGTCGATCAACGCGCCGATGACGCCGGCCACGCACAAATGGGTAAATGCCGAGCGTATCGCCAAGCTGCCCAAGGGCGCGATCGTCGTGAACTCCGCGCGCGGCGGCGTGGTCGACGACGAGGCGTTGATCGCGGCCTTGAAGAGCCGGCGGCTGGCGGCGGCGGGCCTCGACGTGTTCGACGGCGAGCCCAAGATCCACCAGGGCTATTACGGGCTTTCCAACGCCTTCCTGCTGCCGCACATGGGATCGGCCACGACGGAGACGCGCAACGCCATGGGCTTCAAGGCACTCGACAATCTGGAGGCGTTCCTGCTCAGAAAGCAGGCGCCGCCCGATCTCGTGAAGGCTTCTTAGCTGAACGGGCCTTGGCCTTCTTGGGCTTGGGCGCGGCCGGCGGGGCCGCCGACGCCGGATCAGGCGTGGCGTCTGCCAGGGCCGTCACCGGCACGGCAGGCGCCACCGGCGCCGGAGCCGGCGCCGCCTTGTAGGCCGCCGCGTCCCAGCTCGCAGCCGGCGCATCAGGGGCTGCCCGCAGCGGCGGCGCGTACTGCACGCCATCCTCGGAGACCATGCGCTGCGGCTGGGTGTAGTCGACGTTGTAGGGGTCCTTGTCGCCCTCGCGTTCCTTGCAGACCGGGCGACCACGGAAGACCCGCCACAAGGCGCAGTCCTTCTTGGAGATCATCGAGGCCAGGTGGTCAGTCGCGGTCTTGTTGCTGGTCGCCAGCAGGCTGCCGTCCGCGGCATAGCTCGCCCCGGTCACGGCGAGCGGCGCACCGCAGGCTCCGGTCAAAAAGGCCAAGCCCACGACCAGCGGCAGAAATAACGGAATGGCGAGCCGAAAAGAGCTCATAATATACTTTATAAAAATACTATAACTATTTGAATATACTGTATTTTATAGATTCAGTCAATTTGCACGATCCCTACCATCCCTAGCTCCGTCCAGGGCGGGGCGACCGCAAGCCGATGTGCCGCGGGTGCAGCGATGTCAGGGCGAGCCGGTCCGTTCGCTCTCGCGCACGCTTTGCACGTAGACATTGATGATGAGGGCGGCGAGCAGGATGAGGCCGCGGATCAGAATCTTCAGGAAGCTGTCGATCTCGACGTGATCGAGCCCGTTGTTGAGCACACCCAGGATCAGCAGACCGATGATGGTGTTGCCGATGCCGCCGCGGCCGCCGAACAGGCTGGTGCCGCCCACCACCACGGCGGCGATGGCGTCGAGTAGGTAGCCGTCGAATTCGTTCTGCTGGGCACTGCCGAAATGGGCGACGCCCAGCATCCCGGCCACGCCGGAGCAGACGCCTGAAATGACGATGACGGCACCCAGGACCAGCTTCACGTTGACGCCGGAATATTCCGCCGCCTCGCGGTTGCCGCCCACCATGTAGACGTAGCGGCCGAACCGCGTGTAGGTCAGCACGAGGTGGCCGGCGAGCAGGAAGACGCCGAGGACGACCACGATCCACGGTATGCCGCCCACCGAGCCCGCCCCCATCGTCGCCACGAAGGAAGGCACGGCATAGGCGATCTGGCCGCGCACCAGCAGGGCCGAGATGCCGGCGCCGATCTGCATCATGGCCAGCGTCATGATGAAGGACGGAATGCCGATCACCGTGATGCCGAAGGCGTTGACGAAGCCCAGGAACGCACAGGCGGCGAGCGCCAGGACGATCGCCAACGCACCGGGCAGCGGTACGTTTGGGATGTTGACGTAGTTTTCCTGCAACGTGAAATAAGCCACCACGATACCGGTCGCGTTGGCGATCGCGGCGACCGAGAGGTCGATTTCCGCGCACAGGATGACGAAGGTGAGCCCGACCGCGATGACGCCCGTCACCGAGATCTGGGTCAGGATGTTGGCGGCGTTGTCGAACGAGGCGAACGAGCGGCTGGCCACGCTGAAGAAGACGAGCAGGATGATCAGGGTCAGGAACGGCGCGATGTTGCGCATCTGGTTGCTGACGAAGCTCCTCATGCGGCCTCCAGCAGCCGGTCCTTGCTGACCGTCTCGCCGGCGAATTCGCGCACGATCCGGCCCTTCTTCATCACCACGATGCGATCGGAAAGCGACAGGACGGTCTCGGGCTCGGTCGACATGACGACGATGCCGAGGCCGCGATCGCGCAAGCCCCGCACGATCTTGACCACGTCCTCCTTGGCGCCGACGTCCATGCCGCGCGTCGGTTCGCTCAGCACCAGCATCCTGGGCGGCCAGGTCAGCCACTTGGCGAGCGCCACCTTCTGCTGGTTGCCGCCCGACAGGCTCTGCAGCAGCGCTTCCGCCGTCGGCGGGCGAATCGACAGCGCCTCGATATGGCGGCGCGCGATGTCCTTCTCGGTGGCGGGCTTCAGCCAAAGCCGCGCGATGCGACCCAGCACGCTGATCGACATGTTCTTGTAGACCGGCTCCTGGTAGAACAGCATCGAGCGGCGGCTTTCGGGAACGAAGGCGACACCGGCACGGCGCGCGTCGGCCGTGTTGCGCAGGCGCAGCACCTTGCCGTCGCTCGTCAATGTCCCTGCAGTCGACTTCAGCTTGCCGAAAAGCGCGCGGGCCAGCTCGATCTGGCCGCAGCCCATGAAGCCGTAGACGCCCAGCACCTCGCCCGCCCTGACGTCGAGCGAGATGTCGGCGAAGGCGCGCCCGGCCGAGAGCCCGCGGACCGCGAGGATGACCGGCGCGCGGGGCTTGCTGTCGAGCGCGATCGCCCCGGTATAGCTCTCTTCGAGGTCTTCGTGCCCGCTGCCGATCATGCGTTCGATCACCCAGCCCTTGTCGATCTTCGCGGCGTCTTCGGTGACGATGCGCCGGCCGTTGCGGAAGATCGTCACCGTGTCGGCGATGGCCAGCACGTCGTCGAGGAAGTGCGAGATGAAGACGATGCTGCGTCCGCCGGCGCGGACGGCACGCAGAACCTCGAACAGGCGATGCACCTCGGGTGGCGAAAGGGCGGAGGTCGGCTCGTCGAGGATGATGATGCGGGCGCCCGAGAACAGCACTCGCGCAAGCTCGATCAGCTGCTGCAGGCCGATCGCCAGTGACCCCATGCGGGCGCGCGGATCGACATCGATGCCGAGGCTTGCGAGATGCTCGCGCGCGCCCGCGAACATGGTCCGCCAGTCGACCATGCCAGCGCGGGTCGGCTGCTTGCCGAGATAGACGTTCTCGGCGACGGTGAGGTCGGGCACGATGCTCAGCTCCTGATGCACCATACCGATGCCCGCGGCGAGCGCCTCGCGGGCCGAGCGGAAATGCACCTCGCGCCCGTCGATCATCATGCGGCCGTGATACTGGGCATGCAGGCCGGCGATGATCTTCATCAGGGTCGACTTGCCGGCGCCGTTCTCGCCGACCACGCCGTGGATCTCGCCCCGGCGCAGCACGAAGTCGACGTCGCTCAGCGCCGCGACGCCGCCGAATGACTTGGAGATGCCATGCATGGCAAGCGGCGTCGGTCCCTCGCCCGACGCCGCCGCGTCCTCAGCCGTCATGAGGTCCAAGCCCAGTCCATCAGATCAGGAAGTGATCCTCCATCCACTGCATGCCGGCGGCGTTTTCCTTGGTGACGACCGGACCGTCGGTGACGACGCTCTTGGGAATGCCCGTGCCGGCCTTTTCGCCGCCTGTGACGGCAGCCACGCCGGCGACGATGGCGCCGCCGTGGATGCGGCAGGACGGATTGCGCACCGTGGCGAACATGCGGCCGTCGGCGACGGCGCTGATCGCCGGCGGCATGGCGTCGACGCCGCCGATCAGGATGTTGGTGCGGTTGTGCGCCTTCATGATGTTGTAGGCAGCCAGCGCCATGTCGTCGTTATGGAAGAAGGCGGCGTCGATCTCGGGATACTTGGTGAGATAGGTCTCCCACAGACGCGCGGTCTTGGAGACGTCCCAATCGGCCGGCTGAGTGTCGAGCACCTGAATGTTGGGATATTGCTTCACGACCGCTTCGAAGCCCTTGGCCCTGCCTTGGGCACCGGTATGGCCGAGCGCGCCCTGGGTCATGATGATCTTGCCCTTGCCGCCCATCTTGGTGACCAGCGCCTGGGTGACGGCCGAGCCCATGAACTCGTTGTCGGGCGCCAGGAAGCTGTGCACGTTGATCTTGTCGAGGGGCGCGATCAGCGTGTCCATGTCGATGACCGGCGTGCCCGCGTCGATCATCTTCTGCACCGGCTGGGTCAGCGTGCCGATGCCGAAGGCCTGGATGGCGACGAAGTCCCATTTCTGCGACGCCATGTTGTCGATCGCGGCGCGCTGCTTGACGGCGTCGAGCTGGCCGTCGAACCACGTCACATCGACGTTGAAGAGCTTGCCCCAATATTCGGCCGCCGCCTTGCCCTGGGCGCACCAGGTGGCCTGAAGGCCGGCATTGGAGAAGGCAGCCTTCAAGGGCTTCTCGGAGCGCCCGGCCGCTATGCCGGCGGCCATGGCCTCGCTGATGCCGAGAACGCCAAGTGTCGCGACCGCTCCGCCCACCGACGCAACGGTGAGAAAGTCACGCCTGCCTTTGTTCAACGTGTCCGTCATCGCTTCCTCCTTGGTCAACCGGTCGATTGCCGGTGTTGACGAGAGTCTGGCAGCGAGCCTTACAAGCGGCAAGGCGTGGCGCCACCCGCACAGGGGCAGTCAGCTAGTCCTTTTTGGGCGGCCGCTAGCGGCAATTGCACAGGCAGTTGTCGATCTTCGAAGCAGTTGGCCAGCGCCTGATGGTGGCGCGCACCAGGCAAAGCTTGTGGGCGTGATCAGCGAATTCCGGCTTGTAGAACGTCGGGGTCTGGCATGGTCGATCCTCCAGCTTGAGCCTGGATGACGATACGCCGGACTTAAGTGATAGTCAACAGTAAAATGATATATACTTAAGTCATTGGGTGAAACGGGCGGCAAGGGCCGAATAAGTGGGTACCATAACGCCCAAATATGTAATTTTCGGAATGTGGGGACACACGCCACAGCTTTAGTGTTACTCCGACAGCTGCCTCGGCCCTTATTTTTTGGACTGCCCGCTCACGAGTCATGAGCGGGCCAGAGGCCCGCGGTCCGGAAGGGCATGACGCGCCGCGTCGCCAACCTTAATCCTTCTTCGCGGGCGGGAGACGCAGCGCGATATGCAGTTCGCGCAGCTTCTCCGGCGGCAGCTCGGTCGGCGCGTCCATCATCAGGTCGACCGCCTGCTGATTCATCGGGAAGGTGATGACCTCTCGGATGTTGGGCTCGTCGGCCAACAGCATGACGATGCGATCGACGCCGGGCGCGGCGCCGCCGTGCGGCGGAGCGCCGTAACGGAAAGCGTTCAGCATGCCGCCGAATCGCCGCTCGACCTCTTCCCGGCTGTAGCCCGCAATGCCGAAGGCCTTGAACATGATTTCCGGGCGATGGTTGCGGATGGCGCCCGAGCAAAGCTCGATGCCGTTGCAGACGATGTCGTACTGCCACGCATTGATGGTGAGCGGATCCTGGGTCTCGAGCGCCTCCAGCCCGCCCTGGGGCATCGAGAAGGGGTTGTGGCTGAAGTCGATCTTCTTGGCCGTGTCGTCATACTCGAACATCGGGAAGTCGACGATCCAGCAGAATTCGAAAGTGGCCTCGGCGAACAGCCCCATCTCCTGGCCGACCTTGGTGCGCGCCTGGCCTGCGAACTTCCAGGCCGCGTCCGGCTTGTCGGCAACGAAGAACACCGCGTCGCCGTCGGCCGCACCGGTCAACGCCCTGAGCTTCGCCAGCCGTTCGCCGGTCACGAACTTGGCGATCGGGCCCTTGCCTGCGCCGCCCTCGAGGACGATGTAGCCCAGGCCCGGCTTGCCTTCCGCCTGCGCCCAGGAATTGAGCTTGTCGAAGAAGCTGCGAGGCTGGCTCGCGGCCTTGGGCGCCTTGAGCGCGCGCACGACGCCGCCCGACGCCACGATGCCGGCGAACACCTTGAAGTCGGAGCCGGCAAAGACCTCGCCGGC
>DASZJU010000256.1:0-2275 GCA_035947815.1 Reyranella sp. | reverse complement strand
GCAGGGTTCGACTTCCTGCTCTCGATGGTCAAGTGGCGCGGCTTCGGCGGCGTCACCAACCACTGGGACTACTCCCTCGAATCCTTCTCGCTGATGTCGGCGGTGGCGGCGGTGACGTCGCGCATCCAGCTCTACGCGTCGGTCGCCATTCCGACCATGCACCCGGCGGTCATCGCCAAGATGACGACGACGATCGACGAGATCAGCAACGGCCGGTTCGGCGTGAACATCGTCTCGGGCTGGAACAAGTTCGAATACCTGCAGATGGGCCTGTGGCGCGGCGACGACTATTTCGGCTATCGCTACGACTATGCGGCGGAATACTTGGACGTGCTGCGCAAGCTGTGGCGCACCGGCCGGACGTCGCACGACGGCCGCTTTTTCAAGCTCGACGACTGCAAGTCGTTGCCGCAGCCGTCGCGGACCATTCCGATCGTCTGCGCCGGCCAGTCCGACCGCGGCATCCAGTTCACGGCCGAGCACGCGGACTACAGTTTCCTGGGCGGCCAGGACGACAGCCTGGACGATCTCGGCCGGCTGAACAAAAAGCTGCAGGCCGCCGCGAAACCGCACGGCAAGACAGTGGGCGCCTATGTGCTGCTGACGGTGATCGCCGAGGAAAGCGACGAAGCAGCCTTCGCCCTGCGCGACCACTTCATCGCGACCAGCGATCGCGCCGCGATGCAGGAATGGTCGGGAAACGCCGGGCAGGATTTCTCCCGCGCCACCTACAAGGACCTCGCGGTCCAGACCTTCATGGCGATCCCCTATGTCGCCGGCTCTTACGCCACCGTGGCGGCCTACCTGGATGGCCTGGTCGACAACGGCATCGCCGGTGTCTGTTTCATCTTCCCCGACTACGAAAACGACCTGCAGAAGATCGTCGACCGTGTCCTGCCGCTGCGCAAGTATCAGGGGCAGCGGCTGGTCGCCTGAAGAATGAGTCGATTGAGTTTGGCCGCAAGAGTGGCTATGGACGCGACACCGTGACCAGAGGAGATCTCGTCGGAATGGCGTCGAGCCGATCTGCCAAGGTCGGGCAATCCCGGCAGTCGACGCGGCGCGGGCGCGCCGACGCTGTCCAGCCGACCGATGACGTTCCCGCCCTCGGCCGCCGGTTGCGCTACTTTCGGCGCATCAAGAAGCTCACCTTGCACGATCTCGCCAAGGCGGCGGCGTGCTCGGCCAGCCTGCTGTCGCGCATCGAGAACGATCGCACGACTCCCTCGCTCACCACGCTGCACCGGTTGTGCCGGGCGCTCGGCATCAGCGTCGCGGCGCTCTTGACGGAGGCCGAGGAACAACCCTGCGTGGTCTACGGCCCGACCGAGCGGCCGAGCCAGGCCGGCAGCGGCATCGTCGAGGGCGACGGCAGCACCGCCGAGAGCCTGGTGCCGTTTGCCAATGTCAGGCTGCTTGAAGGCTTCGTCATCAGCCTTGCCGCCAACCGCAAGATGTGCGGTCCGTTCGAGCATGACGGCGAGGAGGTCGGCTACGTCCTCGAGGGCGAGCTCAAGCTGGTGGTCGGCGGCAAGTCGTACACGATCACCGAGGGCGGCAGCTTCTTCTTCCGCTCCGACCTGCCGCATTCCTATGGCGCCAGCGGACGGCGCGGCTGCCGGGTGATCTGGATCAACACACCGCCGACATTCTAGGGCACGTTCCGATTGGATAGACGCGCCTCTTAGCTGGGGGCGCGCCACTCCAGTGGCGCGTCTTTTCATGCTCTTTTGGACCGCGAGCCTCTCAGCGCGGAGGTTACTCCGCGCGACTCGCTCATGAATCATGAGCGGGCGGGACGCCCGCGGTCCGGAAGACCATGACGCGCCACTGGAGTGGCGCGCCCCCAGCTCTAGAACGCCGCCGATCTCAGGCATCGACCACGGTCTCCGCGCGCTCGACCATGCGCAGGAAGCGCTGCGTGCGTTCCTCCTTTGGATTGTCGAGCACCTCGGCCGGCGTGCCCTCCTCGACGATGCTGCCCTCGTCCATGAAGACGACGCGGTCGGCGACCTCGCGGGCGAAGCGGATTTCATGGGTGACGACGATCATCGTCATGCCGGCTTCGGCCAGCCGGCGGATCACCGCGAGAACCTCGCCGACCAGCTCGGGATCCAAAGCCGATGTCGGCTCATCGAACAGCATCAGGCGCGGCGAGATGGCGAGCGCCCGGGCGATGGCGACGCGCTGCTGCTGGCCACCGGACAGACGGTGCGGCAGATGATCGGCATGGCGCGCCAGGCCGACGCTCGCCAACAGGCTGAGCGCGAGATTG
>DASZJU010000255.1:0-3683 GCA_035947815.1 Reyranella sp. | reverse complement strand
CTTGCTTTGCGGATTGAGGTTGCCGATGCGGCCGCTCTCGCTGCCGGCCGCCGGGTCGATCACCGCGTTGATGAGCGTGGGCTTGCCCGAGTCCATCGCGGCGTTCACCGCGCGCTTGAGCTCGTCGGGCGTGGTGGCGTTGACTCCGGTGCCGCCGAAAGCCTCCATCATCTTGTCGTAGCGCGAGCCCTTCACGAAAACCGTCGGCGCGGGATCCGAACCGCCGCTGGCGTTCTGGTCGGTGCCGCGATAGATGCCGTCGTTGTTGAAGATCACAACGCAGACCGGCAGGTGGTACCGGCAGATCGTCTCGACCTCCATGCCCGAGAAGCCGAAGGCGCTGTCGCCCTCGATCGCGAGCACGGGATTGCCGGTCTCCACGGCGGCGGCGATGGCCGAACCCATGCCGACGCCCATGACGCCCCAGGTGCCGACGTCCAGCCGCTTGCGCGGCTTGTACATGTCGATCACGCCGCGGGCGAGGTCGAGCGTGTTGGCACCCTCGTTGACGAGGATGGCGTCGGGCCGCTCCTTGATGATTGTGCGCAGCGCTCCCAGCGCCCCGTGATAGTCCATCGGCGACTTGTTGTTCATCAGGCGCGGCGCCATCTTGGCGACGTTCTCGTCGCGCTTGGCCGTGACCGCGCCCATCCAGTCGGCAGGCGCCTTCGACCAGCTGTCGCCCATGGCGTCGAGCAACGCCGACATGCAGGAGTCGATGTCGCCCACCACCGGTGCCGCGATCTCGACGTTGCTGTCCATTTCCTTGGGGTCGATGTCGACCTGGATGAACTTCTTCGGCGCGTCGCCCCACGCCTTGCCCTTGCCGTGCGAGAGCAGCCAGTTGAGCCGGGCGCCGACCAGCATCACGACGTCGGAGTCCTTCAGCACTGTCGAGCGTGCAGCACCCGCGCACTGCGGATGGGTGTCGGGCAGCAGGCCCTTGGCCATGCTCATCGGCAGGAAGGGCACGCCGCTCTTCTCGACCAGGGCGCGGATCGCGTCGTCGGCCTGGGCGTAGGCCGCACCCTTGCCCAGGATGATCAGCGGACGCTTGGCACCCTTCAGGACATCGAGTGCGCGTTTGACTGCAGCCGGTGCGGGGATCTGCGCCGGCGCCGCATCGATCACTTTGACCAGCGACCTGGTGCCGGCGTCGGCATTCATGACCTGCGCGAACAGCTTGGCCGGTAGGTCGAGATAGACGCCGCCGGGCCGGCCGGACACGGCCGCGCGGATGGCGCGTGCGAAGCCGATGCCGATGTCCTGCGCGTGCAGCACGCGGTAGGCCGCCTTGCACAGCGGCTTGGCGATGGCGAGCTGGTCCATCTCCTCGTAGTCGCCCTGCTGCAGGTCGACGATCTCGCGCTCGGACGAGCCCGACACCAGGATCATCGGGAAGCAGTTGGTGGTGGCGTGGGCCAGCGCCGTCAGGCCATTCAGGAAGCCGGGCGCCGAGACGGTGAGGCAGATGCCGGGTTTCTTGGTCAGAAAGCCCGCGATCGCCGCTGCGTAGCCGGCGTTCTGTTCGTGACGGAACGACAGCACGCGGATGCCGGCGGCTTGCGCGTGCCGGCCGAGATCGGTGATGGGGATGCCCGGCACACCGTAGATCGTGTTCAAGCCGTTCAGCTTCATCGCGTCGATAACGAGGCTGAAGCCGTCCGTCAGATCCTGCGCCTCTTCCGCTTCTACCTTGAGTGCTGCTTCGGCCATTGGTTCCTCCCGAATTCCTTCTTCAGTCCAGGTAATCGACGTGCTTGGCGACGTGCTCGGCCAGGCCCAGCGCGTGCTGGCGCACCAGGTCCTCGGCACGCTCGGTGTCGCGTGCCTCCAGGGCGTGGATAATGTTCATGTGATCGCGGATCGAGCGTTCGACGCGATCGTCCTCGCCGATCGTGCTGCCGCGGATCATGCGCATATGGGTGAACAGGTTCTCCGCCAGCCGGATCAGCACCTGGTTGCCGCTGAGCTCGATGATGGTCTGGTGGAAATTGATATTGACCTCGGAGTACTCGTCGAGCTTGGCGTGCAGCTTGTCGCCCTCGAAGGTCGTGAACATGCGGCGCAGGCCGGCGATGTCGGCGTCGCTGGCAGATTGGGTGAGCAGCCGCGCCGCCATGCTTTCCAGGGCGGCCCAGGCCTGGATCAGCTCGATCACCTCGCTCTTGGTCTTGCGCACGACATAGACGCCGCGCCGCGGCACCGAGCGCACGAAGCCTTCGCGCTCGAGCTGCACCATCGCTTCGCGCACGGGCGTGCGCGAGATGCCGAAATCCTGCGCGAGCTGACGCTCGTCGAGCCGAATGTCGGTGCGCGAGCGATAGACATCCGAGGACACGATGAGGTTGCGCAAGGCGGTGTACGCCTTGTCCTTGAACGTCTCCCGACTGTCGATCGGGGCGACCACCAGGCGCGCTTCGCTCATGGAAACGGACTATCCCCTCGTTGCCGCCGGCCCCCACCGGCTGGATATATTATTATTAATGCCACGGCGGACCACCGTCCATTGGTCCGCCGCGACATATTATTGCGTCGACCCGGGAGTAGATGGGTTACGCCGCAAGATCGTCGCCCAGGCCCTCGGCCTGGCGTTCGACCAGGCGACGATAGATGCCGCCCGCAAGGCGCAGCAGGTTGGCATGGTTGCCGTCCTCGACGATGCGTCCGTGGTCGAAGACCAGGATGCGGTCGAGCTCGCGCACCGTCGACAGACGGTGGGCGATGACGAGCGTCGTGCGGCCCCGCATCAGCGTGTGCATGGCATCCTGGATCAAGGCCTCCGACTCGCTGTCGAGACTCGAGGTGGCTTCATCCAGGATCAGGATCGGCGCATTGGCCAGGAAGGCGCGCGCGATCGCGACCCGCTGGCGCTCGCCGCCGGAGAGCTTGACGCCGCGCTCGCCGACCAGCGTGGCATAGCGCTGCGGCAGCCGCTCGATGAAGGCGTCGGCATGGGCAAGCCGCGCCGCCGCCTCGATCTCCATCGTCGTGGCGTTGGGCCGTCCATAGGCGATGTTCTCGGCGAGCGAGCGGTGGAAGAGCACCGGCTCCTGCTGCACGATCGCCAGCTGCCGGCGCAGGCTCTCCTGCGTGACGTTGGCGATATCCTAGCCGTCGATGGCGATGCGGCCGCCATCGAGGTCGTACAGCCGCTGCACGAGCTTGACGAAAGTCGTCTTGCCCGAGCCCGACCGTCCGACAAGACCGACGCGCTGGCCCGCCGGGATACGGACCGACAAGGCGTCGTAGACCTGCCGGTCGAGCGCAGGATAGCGAAAGCGCACCTGCTCGAACTGGATGTCGCCGCGCGCGATCGTCATCTCGGTGGCGCCGGCCCGGTTCTCGACGCCAAGCGGCTCGTCGTGGAAGGCGACGAGCTCCTCCAGATCGCTGGTCGACCGCTGGATGTTGTGCACATGGTGGCCGATGTCGCGCAGGTAGCCGTTGATCACGCCATAGGCCGTGAGCACGAAGGTGACGTCGCCCAGCGTGGCGGCGCCCTGCCACCAGAACAGCAATGCGAGCCCGATCACGGCGACGCGCAGCATCATCAGGATGCCCTGCTGCACGACGCCGGTGAGCGTGGCCCTGGTCCAGGTGACCCAAGTGCGCGTCCGCCATCGCGCCAGGACTTGACCAAAGCGCGAGTCCTCGCGGGTTTCCGCGCCGAACGCCTTGAC
>DASZJU010000254.1:0-3431 GCA_035947815.1 Reyranella sp. | reverse complement strand
CGCGTTGAGCGTGCCCCTGAGAGTCGCGGTCATCGGCGGCGGCATCGGCGGCCTGTCGGCCGCCTTGCACCTGCTGAAGGCCGGGCTCGACGTCGATGTCTACGAGCAGGCAGCCTCCATCGGCGAGATCGGCGCCGGCATCCAGATCAGCCCCAACGCCTCGCGCCTCTTGATCCGGCTCGGCCTCAAGCCGGCCTTGGATGCGGCCGGTGTGCGGCCACTCGCCGTGCATCAGCGGCGCTGGGACGACGGCCGCACCTTGCAGCGCGCGCCGGTCGGGTTGGAGGTCGAGGCGACGTTCGGCGCGCCCTACTATCACCTCCACCGCGGCGACCTTGCCGAGCTTTTGGGCGCCGCCGTGCCGGCCGAGCGGCTGCATGTCGGCCACAGGCTCGTCGGCCTGGAGCAGAAGGGCGAGCGGGTCGTGGCGCGATTCGAGAACGGGCAGACGATCGAATCGGATCTTCTGGTCGGCGCCGACGGCATCCATTCCCAGGTGCGCCATCTCACCTTCGGCCTCGAGAAGCCACGCTTCACCGGCTGCGTCGCCTGGCGCGGGCTGGTGCCGGCCGAGCGCATAAAGCATCTCGGCATAGAAATCGCCTCGCACAACTGGATGGGGCCGGACGGGCATGTCGTGCACTACTGGGTCGCGGCCGGGCGGCTGATGAACGTGGTGTGCGTCGTCGAGCACGGCACCTGGACATCGGAGTCGTGGACCGACAAGGGCGACGTGGCCGAGGTGCTGGCGCGCTACGACGGCTGGCACCCGATCGTGCGCGGCCTGATAAAAGCCTTTCCGGAGACCTTCATCTGGGCGCTGCACGACCGCGCCCCGCTGCCGCGCTGGAGCGACGGCCGGGTCACGCTGCTGGGCGACGCCTGCCATCCCATGCTGCCCATGATGGCGCAGGGCGCGGCGCAATCGATCGAGGACGGCGCGACCCTGGCCGCGCTGCTGACGGCGATGCCGGACGACGTGCCGGGTGCGCTCGCTCGCTACGAAGCGCTGCGCAAGCCACGCGCCACGCGCTTGCAGGAGGCGAGCGCAGCCAACCGCACGCGCTTCCATCTGCATGACGGACCCGAGCAGCAGAAGCGCGACGAGGCGATGGCGACCTCGGGCGACCGTTCGATCGCCAATATCGGCTGGCTCTACATGCACGATGCGGCGACCGTGGCTTAGCGGCGCGCGTAATGCGCTCAAGTCGAAGGAGAGAACGGATGCGCTTCCTCTGGATCCTGGCCCTATGCCTTGGGCTCGCTCCGCTGGTCGGCGACGCCACTGCGCAGAACGCCGGTGAACGCTGCCCACGCGTGCCGCTGCCTCCTTTGGGCAACGGCGACGGCGCCGGCGGCGCACGCCATCTCAACCCGCCGGGGCTCATGGACTCCAGTCGGTTCTTCAGCCAGGTGGTGGTCGCGTCGCACGGAACCACGGTGCACGTCGCCGGCCAGACCGGTTATCGCGTCGACCGGTCGATCGCGCATACCAAGGAAGGCCAGATGGCCCAGGCTTTCGAGAACGTAAAGATCGCGCTCGAGGCGGCGCACGCGCGCACCGATCAGGTGGTGATGATGAACGTCTACATCGTCGGCTACACGGAGGCCGACCTGGAGGAGCTCGCGCATTGCACGGCGGCCTACTTTCCGCCCGACCGTCTTCCGGCGAGCACATTGGTGCCGGTGCCCCGGCTGGCGCGCAACGAGCTGCTGTTCGAGATCGACGTGACGGCGGTGATTCCGGCCCCCTGAGAGAAGCGCTCCTAACCGGGCGCGGCGCCATGCTGGCGTGGTGGATGATCAGCGCCGCGTTGTCGCGGCGGCGTAGGTGTATCGGGTCGTTCTGGATTTGCGCTCTGCGCGTCTCAAGCCGTTGTCCCCCCATCCACCGGCAACGCCGCGCCCGTAATGAACGACGCCTCATCCGAGATCAAAAACAGCGCCGCATTGGCGATTTCCTCAGGGCGCGCGGGGCGGCCCATCGGGTTCTGGCCGGCGCGTTGGGCGACGAGCTGCTCGGGGTCGCGGCCCTGGGTGCTCTGCTGGTCGGGGCGGGCGACGAAGACGCGCAGCATCGGCGTGTCGGTGGCGCCGGGGCAGACGACGTTGACCCGCACGCCGTCCTTGGCGACGCGCTTGGCGAGCGCCCGGGCAAAGCCCACGACGCCGAACTTCACGGCCGAGTAGACCGGGCTGAACTGCGAGCCTTGCAGGCCCGAGGTCGAGGCCGTGTATAAAAGGCTGCCGCCGCCGCGCGCCTTCAGCTCGGGCAGGGCCGCTTCGGTGGTGACGATCTGCGAGCGGAGGTTGAGGTCGACGGCCAGCGCGAAGTCCGCCATGTCGATGCCCTCGACCGACGCCGGCCCGGGATGGCCGAGATGGTTCCACACGAAGTCGAGCCCGCCGAAGGCGTTCGCCGTCTCGCGCACGATGCGCCGGGCGTTGGCGTCTTCGCGCAAGTCGGCGGTGATGCCGATCGCCTTGCCGCCAGCGGCGGTGATCTCCTTCACGACGGCATCGACGCTCTTGCCGTCGAGGTCGACCACGGCGACCTTGGCGCCTTCTTTGGCGAAGCGGATGGCGCCGGCGCGGCCCATGCCCGAGCCGGCGGCGGTGACGATGCCGATCTTGTCCTTGAGCCGCATGGCGTTCCTCCCGAGTTGGGTCGCACAATCCGGATGAACCGTTGAACCTCGGTGCAAGGGAAGCCGGCAGGATGCTACCTTGTCCAGCATCCGCGGAGCCATCCGCGGAATATCGGCTCAGCGTTACGGGAGTGCGGTATGCTTCGAGCAACATTGTGCGCCGCTCTCGCGGCGTCGCTCCTGTCAACTTCCGTCGCCGCCCAGTCGGCGACCCGAGAGAAGGTGCTCGCGGCACTGCCTGGGCTGAAGGCGCTCGCCGAGCAGACCGTCGCGAAGGGCGAGGTGCCTGGCCTGTCGATCGCCGTCGTCCATCGCGACGAGGTGGTCTATCTCGCCGGCTTCGGTCTCCGTCAATCGGGCGGCAGTGACAAGGTCGACGCCGATACGGTGTTTCAGCTGGCCTCGCTCTCCAAGCCGATCGCCGCGACCGTGGTCGCCGGGCTGGTGGGCGACGGTCCCGTGTCGTGGGACTCCCGCATCCGCGACATCGATCCCGGCTTTGCCTTGCACGATCCCTATCCCACGGCGGAGGTCACGATCCGCGACCTGTTCTCCCATCGCAGCGGATTGTCGGGCACCGTCGGCAACGACATCGAGGAGCTGGGCTACACCCAGGGGGAAATCCTCCGCCGTCTGCGTCTCGCAAAGCCGGGCTACAGCTTCCGCGGCGGCTATGCCTACAGCAATTTCGGCCTCACCGAGGGCGCGGTCGCCGCGGCGCGCGTTTCGGGCAAGGGCTGGGAGGAGGCCGCCGAGGAAAGGCTCTACAAGCCGCTCGGCATG
>DASZJU010000253.1:0-18408 GCA_035947815.1 Reyranella sp. | reverse complement strand
CGAGGACGGGTTGCCTGCCTATCCGACGACGCGGTCGGCGGGACTTTGATCGTCCCGCCGATCCGGCCGGCAACCATCGCCGACGCCGATGCCATCGCGGCTCTCCACGCCGCAAGCTGGCGTTCCGCCTATCGCGGCATCGTGAGGGACAGCACGCTCGGCCCGACCCTCGACGACGACCGCCGGACGCACTGGCGCAGCGAGCTCGCCGCGATGGCGCCGGCCGACACGGTACTGATCGCCGACGGGCAGGGCTTCATCGCGGCGTGGGCGGACGGCATGCGGGCTTCGGCGCCTACATCGACAATCTTCACGTCCATCCGGAGCGGCGCAGCGAAGGACTGGGCCGCCACCTGCTGGGCGCGGCGATGCGGCAGGTCGCTGGTCGCGGCGAGGCGTGCGCCTACCTCTGGGTGTTCGATGGCAACACGCGTGCCATCGAATTCTATCGGCGGTTGGGCGGTGAGATCGTCGAACACGGCTTCGAAGTGATCGACGGGTTGACGATCCCGCAAAGTCGCATCGTCTGGCGCGACACGCTGCGTTTGGCCGAGGCGTGCGCCTGATCAGGCGCCGGTGATTTCCTTCAGCAGCCCGAAGAACCCGCGCTTGCGCGCCGACGAGATCGTCCAGTCGACCGGCAGCGACTGGAAGCCGTCCTCGAAGCGCTCGCGGCTCATGCGGTAGTCGAAGTAGCCCCAGCTCGCGCCCGACTCGACGGCGGCGACGAAATGGTTGTCGGGTCTGTCGAACTCGAAATGGTCGTCCTCGTTGTAGACGATCGGCTGGCCGCGATAGGCCTTGCTGGCGCGCCAGTTGACGACCTGCAGGCGGATGCCGTGCGGGCTGGGCTGGGTCGGGCCGTCGGGACCGTGGATGCGGTTGCCGTGCGGCAGCAGGAAGTCGGCGGCGGCGACGATGGCGTCCGGTGGGGCGTCGCGCATGATCAGGCTGGTGCTGACCAAGAGCTTGCCCTGGCCGCGCTTTTTCGCCAGCTCGATCAGCTCGTGGCAGCGCGCCGCGGTGATGATCGGATGGGCGAACGCGTTCTCGAGATCGACCTCGTTGCCGATCTCGATCAGCACGTTGGTGGCGCCGCGTTCGATTAGCCAGTCGACGGTGTTGGCGACGGCGGCCTTCACCGCCGCTTCGTCCTTCAAGGTGCCGCTCTGCTTGCCGTAGAACAGGCCGAGGATCACGACCATGCCCAGCCGGTCGCAGGCGGCGATCACGTTGGCGAGCCGGGCCGCCCACGCGGGCTTGATCGCGCCTTCCGGCGTGAAGCCGCAGATCTTCCACGGCTGGTGCCACGAATATCCCTGCGGGCTGCCGCCCTGCAGGTTCAGGCAAACGCCGAGCAGTCCGTGGGCGCGGTAGGAGGGCAGGGCGGCGATGAACTCGCGGGTGCTGCGCTCGGCATCCCAATCGCCGTTGGCATAGGCCCAGGCGCCGCGTGTAAAAGGGTTCTCGTCGTCGGCAATGGCGTTGGCCATGCGGCTGTTGAACAGCAGGCCTTCGATGCGATGGCCCTGCCAGCTGCGGCCGGCGTAGGTCGGCGTGCCGTTGATGGCGAAGCCGCCGTTGGCGATCGAGACGGCGGTAGTCATGGCGCTCCCAGTAATGAGGAAGAGCATGAGCGGGCCTGGAGGCCCGCGGTCCGGCAAGACATCAGAAGCCGACGGCCGCGCCGTCGCGGCGGCTTTCGGAGGCGCCGAGATAGGGGCCGCCGTCGGGGAAGCGCCAGATGATCTGGCTGGAGCCGAAGTCGAAGCTCGGCCACTTGGTGCGGGTGATCTTGTGGCCGCGCGCCTCGAGGCCGTCGAGGGTCGCGGCTGGCATGTGCTCCTCGGTCCACACCGTGCCGTCGGTCTCGTGCACGCGCCAGCGCGGGCCGTCGATGGCGGCCTGCGGGTTCTGGCCGTAGTCGACGATGCGCGAGAAGACCTGCAGGTGGCCCTGCGGCTGCATGGCGCCGCCCATCAGGCCGAAGGTCGCCACCGGCTTGCCGTCCTTGGTGATGAAGGCGGGGATGATGGTGTGGAACGGCCGCTTCTTCGGCCCGACCTGGTTGGCGTGGCCGGCGGTCGTCACGAAGCCGGTGGCGCGGTTCTGCAGCGCAATGCCGGTGCCCGGCACGACGATGCCCGAACCGAAGCCCATGTAGTTCGACTGGATCAGCGACACCATCATGCCGGAGGTGTCGGCGGTGCCGAGATAGATCGTGCCGCCGTCCTTGGGCGTGCCCGGGCCGAAATCCTTGGCCTTCCTGGGATCGATCAGCTTGGCGCGGCTCTTGAGATAGTGCTTGTCGAGCATCTGCGCCGGCGTCACGTCCATGAATCGCGGATCGGCGACGTAGCGCCAGATGTCGGCGAAGGCGAGCTTCATCGCCTCGATGCGCAGGTGCGCCACTTCCGGGCCGTCGCCATCGTGGCCGGCGAGATCGAAGTTCTCGAGGATGCCCAGCGCCATGCAGGCGGCGATCCCCTGACCCGCCGGCGGGATCTCGTGCAGGGTCGTGCCGCGATAGGTGAGGCCGATGGGATCGACCCAGTCGGGCCTGTGCGCCGCCAGGTCCTCCTTGCGCAGCGTCCCGCCGGTCTCCCGGGCGTACTTGTCGATCGCCTCGGCGAGCTCGCCGCGATAGAAGGCCTCGCCCTTGCTCTCGGCGATCCTGGCGAGCGTCTTCGCCTGGTCGGGAAACTTCCACAGCTCGCCCGCCTTGGGCGCCCGGCCGCCGGGCAGGAACGCCTTCACCCAGCTCTCCTGTCCCTTCAGCCGGTCGACCGCGCGTTCCCATTGGCGTGAGACCATGTAGGAGACGCGATAGCCGTCGCTGGCATACTTGATGGCGGGCTCGAACAGGTCGGCGAAGGGCAGCTTGCCGTAGCGCTTGTGCAGCTCGACCCACAGCGACACCGCGCCCGGCGTGCTGACGCTGGCCCAGCCGACGGTCGGCATCTTGTCCTGGCCCTTGTACTGATCGGGCGTCATCAGCGCCGGCGAATGGCCCGAGGCGTTCAGCCCAACGAGCTTCGATCCGTCCCACAGGATGCAGAAGGCGTCGGCGCCGATGCCGTTGTTGGTCGGCTCGACGACGGTGATGGCGGCGGCGCTGGCGATCGCGGCATCGACCGCGTTGCCACCGCGCGCCAGCATGCGCAGGCCGGCCGTCGCGGCGAGATGCTGCGAGGAAGCGACGACGTTGGCGGCAAAGATCGGGAGTTTCTTGGCGGCGTAGGGAAAATCGTACGAAAAAGACGGCACCTAAAAATCCTTTCTACTTGTTCTTCGATGCCGCGAGGGCCTCGATACGCGCCACGAAGCGCGGCGCCAGCAGGAACCGGCGGTGGTCCGTATCGCTCTTGCCGAACAGGCCGGAGAGATCGAACACGCCGGAGCCCGCGATCTCGCCCATCCGCCCGGAGAGCAACACGCGTGCGCCAAGCCGCAGGGTTTTTAGCGCCGCGATGGCCGCATCGGAAAGGCCCGGCGGCGGCGTCTCGCGCGATCGTGTGGAAAAGAGGTCGGCCAGCGAACCGGCGAGCGCCAGCGTCCAGTCGTTGAACGCGTAGAGCGAAACCTGGCGTCCGATATCGACGGTGATGGCGGCTGTCTGGGCGTTGCCCTCGATCCTGGTGAGCGTGCCGCACCAGCCGGCGAAGCCGCCGACCTTGTCGGCCAGCGCCACGCTCTGATTGGCCGCTTCCTCGACCTGCAATGGGTTGTTGGAGGCAAGTGCGGGCTTGGCAAGCACCCGCAGCCCGTCGAGGAAGGCCTTTTGCGCCGGGTTGTCCTCCTCGCACGGCGTGTCGAAGCAGCCACCGAGCACCAGGCTTGCGCCGCCCAGCAGGACGATACGACGCGGAGCCGTCATGGTCTTCCGGACCGCGAGCGTCCGGCTCGCTCATGATTCTGAGCGAGCGGGACGCTCGCGGTCCGGAAGACCATGATCACGCCGCCTTGGCCCGCGCCTTGACGCGCTCTTCCTCTTTCAGCTCCTTCTTGGAGAGCTTGCCGACGGGAGTCTTGGGCAGCTCCGGCCGGATTTCGAGCGCGACCGGCATCTCGTGCTTGCCGATCTTGCCCTCGAGATGCTTCTTCAGCTCCTCGAAGGTGAGCGCGGCGCCGGGCTTCAGTTTGACGAAAACCTTGGGCGCTTCCTGGCGGTAGGGATCGGGAATGCCGATCACGACACACTCATCGACCGCGGGAAGCTCGTAGACCGCCTCCTCGATCATGCGCGGATAGACGTTGTAGCCCGACGAGATGATGAGGTCCTTGGAGCGATCGACCAGGAACAGCCAGCCGTCGGCGTCCATGTAGCCCATGTCGCCGGTGCGCAGGCCCTTCCAGTTGCTGTTGGGATGGCTGAACAGGACCTTCTCGGTCTCCTCCGGCTGCTTCCAGTAGCCCTTCATCACCTGCGGGCCGATGATGCAGACCTCGCCGACATTGTCCTTGCCCGCCGGCAGCACGCGCTCGCCCTTCTCCATGTCGCGGATCTCGATGATGGTGCCCGGCATCGGCAAGCCGCACGAGCCCACCCGGCGCACGCTCTTGTTGACCGGGCAGATCGCGCCGGTGGGCGAGGTCTCGGTGAGGCCGTAGCCCTCGATCAGCGTGGCTCCGGTCAGCTTCTCGAAGCTCTGCTGCACCTCGACCGGCAAAGGCGCGCCGCCCGACATGCAGATCTTCAGCGACTTCAGGTCGAGCCCCTGCGCCTTGGGATGTTTCAGGATCGCCGTGTAGAGCGTCGGCACGCCGGGCAGGAAGCTCGGCTTCTTGGTTGCAAGGTCGCTCACGATCATGTCGATGTCGGGCCGCGGATAGAGGAGGAGCTGGTTGCCGTTGCGCACCGCGCCCAGCATGATTCCCGACAGCGCGTAGATGTGGAACAGCGGCAGCACGCAGACGACCTTCTCGGTGCCCGGCGTCGTGTAGGGCGTGGTCCAGGCCTGGCCCTGGCTCATCGCCGCGATGATGCAGCCATGCGTCAGCATGGCGGCTTTGGGCAGGCCGGTCGTGCCGCCGGTATATTGCAGCAGCGCCACCTCGTCCCACAGGTTCTCGCCCGCCGGATACGCGGTGTACTTGCCGTCGTTGGCCAAAAGATCCTTGAACGACAGGTGCCAGTCGTCGCGCGGCCAGGCCGCGATCTCCTTCTTCTTGGCGATCGGATAAAGCCAGTTCTTGGGCCACGGCAGATAGTCGGCGATCGAGCCCACGATCAGCTTCTTGAGCCGCGTCTTGCCGCGCATCGCCGCCATCTTGGGGTAGAGCGCGGCGGCATCGAGCGTGACCAGGATGTCGGTCTCCGAATCGCCGATCTTGAACTCGAGCTCGCGCGCGGCATCGAGCGGGCTGTAGTTCACCACCTTGCCGCCCGCCTTCAGGACGCCGAAGAAGGCGATGATGTAGTGCGGCGTGTTGGGCAAATAGAGCCCGACATTGACGCCCGGCTTGACGCCGAGCTTCTGGAAGCCGGCGGCCGCCTTGTCCGACGCCTCCTTGTAGTCGCGGAAGGTCATCACCTTGTCGAGGAAGTCGGTGAAGGGCCGGTCGCCGTACTGCGCGCAGCTCTCTTCGAAGATCTGATGGATGGTCTTCTTGGGAACGTCCAGCTCCCACCGGACACCGGGTGGATAGCTCTTCTCCCACGGGTAGTTCGCCATTTTTTGTTCCTCCCTCGGGCGACTATTGAGGGCGGGTGGCAGAGGGTCAAGGCGAGCGGTTCAGCGTGGAGGCAGCACGCGATATTCGTAGCCGTAGGCGGTGCGGAAGCCCTGCGCGGCGTAGAGCGGCATCGCCGCCTGGTTGGTGGCGACGACCTGCAGGTAGGCGAAGCGCGCACCGTGGCCCCAGGCCCAGGCGTAGAGGCTCTCGGTGATCTTGCGCGCCAGGCCGCGGCGGCGCGCTTCCGGCATCACCAGCACGTCGAACAGGCCCATGTGGTCGCCCTGCACTGCGCCGATCGCCATCGCCAACGGCCTGCCCTCGGCTTCGACGAAGGCGAAGCCCGCAGGCGCGGCGATCGCCGCCAGCATGCGCCGCATGACGTCGCGATGCTCCGGCCGCACCGGGCTGTGGTCGCAGAAGGCTTCGATCCAGGCCGGCGTCGGCTGGGCGAGGATCCGGACCTCCGGGGCGGCGGCGAAGCCTGCGTGAAGCGGGCAGACCTGCAGCAGACTACGCTCGATGGTGCGGTAGCCGCGGGCCGACAGGATGCCGTCGATGGCCGGCGGGGTGAGCGGGCTCAGCCGCCAGACGGGGGCTTGATTGCGCTCGCGATAGGCGGCCTCGAGGCCCTGAAGGGTCGACGGATCGGTCTCAGCATCCGGCCCTAATGCATTGATTGAATTGGCTCTTTTGGTGTAGCCGCCGGCGAATCGCAGGCGCCAGCCGGCGCGATCCTGGGTTTCCAAGGCGGGCCAGCCGCGGAATGCCAGCTCTTCCAGCCGACGCACAGCGGCCAAGTCAATGGTTCGTGACATTGTGCATCAATTGTGTTAGTTGAAAACCAAGTAATAACAATCGTTTATTTTGTCTACTGCAAGTCATACATGAATTTCGACTCCCCCTCCGTCGATGTTCGTGTTTGCTGGCAGCCGCCCGTCCTGCGTTCCTCCCACGCATTCGGTCACCGGCTGCCAGCGATCCTTCTGCTCGCCCTCGTTTCGTGGACCCTGGCGGGCTGCGGCAGCAGCGGCCAGCGTACCGGCGGCGGCTACGCCGACCGACCGCCCTCCGACCGCGTCGCCTACACCGCCTGGCAGGAATGGACCCGGTTCGGCCGCTCGACCGTCGTCTATGGCGGCCAGGCCGCAGGCTACACCAATCGCAGCGGCGTCACCGAGCGCAGCGAGCCGCTCGCCAGCAAGATCGGCGACTATTGGGGAAGCTGCGGCCATCCTGACTGGAACGGGCGCACCTCGGGCAAGCCGTGGTCGGGCGCGTTCGTCGCCTGGGTGATGAGCCGCTCGGGCATCCCCGCCAGCGAGTTCCCGCGCGATGGCCGCCATGGCAGCTATCTCGCCGCCCTCTACGACCACGAGCAGAGAGGCGGCCGCACAGCCTTCAGGCTGCACGCGCCCAACGAATATGCGCCCAAGCCCGGCGATCTCGTCTGCACCGGCACCGCCGGACCGACCTGGCGCCACGCCGATCCGCGCACCGCGCGGCGGCGCATCGACAACACCGCCACCCATTGCGACATCGTCACCGATGAGCGCGGCGGCTACCTCCAGGCGATCGGCGGCAATGTGAAGAACAGCGTGACCATGAGCCTCTATCCCGTCGATTCGCACGGCCGTCTGATGCCGGTCTCCGGCAAGCCGTGGCTGCTGGTGGTGGAGAAGCGCGTCTAGAGCACGTTCCGCTCGGCTGGAATCAGCCGAGCGGAAGGTCGTGCTCTAGAATATTTAGATTCTAGAGCAGCTTATGTCCGATCAGATGGAACCGCGTGCGGTTCCATCTGATCGGACGCTGCTCTAGGCCGGTTTGATGGCGAGCGCGCAGGCCACTCCGATGGCCGCGACGGCGAGCACCATCACCGGCGCCAGCGACCAGTCCGTCGCTTCCACCCATAAAGCTAGGGCAGGCGGTCCGGCCAGGGATCCCAGGCTGCCCGCCTGCGCCAGCAACCCGTTGATCGGCCCGATCGCCCGCCGGTCGGCCGCAACCAGAGGCACCGAGGCGAAGGCCGCCGCCGGCATCAGCCCGCCCAAGGCAAAGGAAAGCGCGAAACCCGCGACGGCGAGCGCGACCGACGTTGCGCTGAACGACAGGGCCGCGATCACGGCGGTGGCGATCAAGCCCAGCGCGGCCAGCCGGCCGGGCGAGGCGCCGCGGCGCATCAGCCAACCCGCCAAAAGGCTGCCCGCGATGGCGCAGGCGGTGGTGAGGGCGACGATCCGCCCGGCCTCGGCCGCCGGCAGTCCGCGACTGTCGACGAGCCAGGCCGGCAATAATCCGGCGAGGGCGAGGAAGACCAGGGCGAAGCAGAAGAAGGCGACCGCGAGCAGGGCGGCGGCACGCAGCGCGCCGACCGACAGGCGTCGCGCGTCGTGCTGCGGTCCACGAGTCTGGGGAATCGCGACGATGGCGATGATCAGGCCAATGGCCAGCAGGACGACATCGACGGCGAAGATGATCCGCCAGCCCGCGCCGTCGGCGAAGGCCGCCGCCGCGATTCCCGAAAGGGCGATGCCGGCGGGCACGAAGGTGCCCCACAGCGACAGCGCGAATGCATGGTGCCGCGGTTCCGCGGTGCTGGCCATCAGCGAAGGGCAGGCAACGACGACCAGCAGATAACCGACGCCGGCCAGGCCGCGCGCGGCGAGCAGCGTGTTGGCGTCGCCGGCCGCCGCGCAAAGCGCTGCCGCCCCGGCCATGACGAGGATGCCGATGCTGAGCGCGCGCGCGTGACCGACCCGCTCGGACCAACCGCCCGCCGGCAGGCCGAACAGCGCGCCGACGAGGGTGACGATCGACACGGTCATGCCGGCGGTGGCGAGCGACAGGCCGAGATCGCGCTGCAACGCCGGCACCAGCGGCGGCACGATACCGAGCTGGCCGGCGGCCAGGACACCGATCGCGTAAAGCAGCGCAATCCGCCCCCAGGATGTCGTCATGCCGACGACACTACGGAAGCGCCGGGCGTCGGCCCACGAATATAGTATTCGCTAACCGGCCGGCATCGAGGTCACGAGCCGCGCCAGGGTTCCGTCGCTAAGCTGCAGGCGCTCCCACACCAGGATACCCGGGTCGATGGGCACGATCGAGCTGTCGTTGGCGTCGGTCCAGAAGCTCAGCTGGACCGCGCCGTCATCGTACCAGCCGAGCTCGCCCAGCCGCGCCTCGGCCGAACGGATCTCGTCGGTGGCGAAGCCCCACAGCGACACGCCGCGCAGCTCGGCCGCGCCGGCCGTCCATTCGGCAAAACGCGTTGGCGAAGCCGCCAGCAGCCGATGAGAGAGATCGCAGATCAGATGAACGCGAAGGGCTGAACTCTCGACCAGCCGGCGCAGGCCCGCGTCGGCCGCCGAATCCAGCGGCGCCGCCAGCAGACGCGAGAGAGTGCGCGCCGCGGCGTCGGGAAGCCGGTGATGGCCGCGTTCCCAGCGCGACAACGTCGCCTGGGTGACGCCGAACAGCTCGGCCGCATGGCTTTGCTTGACGCCGCGAAGGCGGCGCCATCGTCGGAGGGCCCTGCCGTACTCATTCATGGTCGAAGGCGCACCATCACGGCTCCTGCATGAAGGCGGCGACGCGCTCGGCGATCATGATGGTGGGCGCGTTGGTGTTGCCGCCGACCAGCGTCGGCATCACCGAAGCATCGACCACGCGCAGCCCGACGAGGCCGTGGACGCGGCAGCGGTGGTCGACGACCGCCATCGGATCGTTGGCCGGGCCCATCTTGCAGGTGCCGACCGGGTGGTAGATCGTCTCGCAGTGGCTGCGGATCCACTGCTCGATCTCGGCGTCGGTCCTAACGGCCTCGCCGGGCTGGAATTCAGCGGCACGATAGGGATCGAAGCCGGCTTGGGCGAAGATCTCGCGTCCCATCTTCACGCCGTCGATCAGCGTGTCGAGGTCGCGGCGCTCGGCCAGGTAGTTGGCGTCGATCAGCGGATGTTCCTTGGGATCCTTGCTCTTCAGCCGGATCGTGCCGCGGCTTTCGGGCCGCAACGTGCAGACATGCAGGCTGTAGCCGTCCTTGCGCATCTTGGTGCGGCCGTGGTCGACGACCAGGACCGGCAGGAAGTGGAGCTGGATGTCCGGCGCGCTCAGTCCCTGGCGCGTGTACAGGAAGCCACCCGATTCGGCGATCGGTGACGTGCCGGGACCCTTCTTGTTCATGAGGTACTGGTAGAGCGCCCACAGCTTGCTCGTGCGACCGTACGTCACCCCCGGCTTGGCGAACTGCAGAATGGCCGCATCGAGATGGTCCTGCAGGTTGCCGCCCACGCCCGGCAGGTCGTGCAGCGGGCGGATGCCGACCGACGTCAGGTGATCGGCCGGGCCGATGCCCGACACCATCAGGAGCTGCGGCGAGTTGACGGCGCCGCCGGCCAGGATGATCTCGCGGCTGCAACGCGCCACCTCGTCGTGGCCGTTCTTCTGCTTGTAGCGCACGCCCATCGCGCGGTTCTTGTCGAGGATGATACGCTCGACCAGGGCGTTGGAGATGACGTGGACGTTGTTGCGGTTACGCTCGACGGCCGGCTTCAGATAGGCGCTGTTGGCGCTCCAGCGCTCCTGATCACGCTGCGTCACCTGGTAGTAGCCGACGCCATACTGTTCGGCTGCGTTGAAATCGTCGTTGCGCGGTATGCCAAGGCCCGCGCAGGCGCGAATGAAGCCGTCGTTGATCTCCAGCGGATACCGCTGCTCGGCGACGTTCAGCGGCCCGTTCACGCCATGGTATTCGTCGTTGCATTGCTCGTTGTGCTCCGCTTTCTTGAAGTAGGGCAGCACCTCGCGGTAGCTCCAGCCTTCGTTGCCGAGCTGGCGCCAGTGGTCGTAGTCGGAGGCGTGGCCGCGCACATAGAGCATGGCGTTGATCGACGACGAGCCGCCCAGCGTCTTGCCGCGCGGCCAGTACATGCGCCGGTCGTTGCAGTGCTTTTGCGGCGTCGTCTCGTAACGCCAGTTATAGGGCGACTTTTCGCCGAGGCTGGCGAAGCCCGCGGGCATCCGGAGCATGAGGGAAGAGTCCGGCGGGCCCGCCTCGATGACCAGGATGCGCAACGCCAGATCCTCGGCCAGCCGGTTGGCGATCGCACAACCGGCCGAGCCGGCGCCGATGATGATGTAGTCGTATGGCCAGGACATTCTCGCTTTTCCTAGGGCAGTGTGTTCTCGATCACTGTGAAATAGGGCCGAGCGGATATGGGCGATAAAAACCCGTTGGCGTCCAGTGGAAAGACGCTGCGGGTGACGGAGTCGCCCACATTGCCGCCGATGGCGGCCAAGGCGCCGGGCCGCACCTCGACCACGATGTCGCAATGGCCGGCGCCGCGGTTGAGGTTGTCCAAAGTGGTGCCGCTGCCGTTGCGCGAGGCGCAGATCAGGTCGCCGACCTGGGGCGCCCGCTCGTCGGGCCGGTGCGGGATGAAGGCGGCGCCCGGCCGGCGCGCCCGCTCGACCAGGCGCTCGACATAGATCGTGTGGCGCTGGTCGGGGCAGAAGAGGTCGCGCGGCACGCCTGCGCTCTGGATGTCCCACGAGATGAAGGCCGCCGACCACGCCACGTCGTCGAGGCCGCTGCGCTCGGGATGGCCAACGCTCGCCCAATAATCCTGGATACGCTGTGGCGCCTCGCGCTCCTTGACGCCGAGCTGTTCGGTGCGCGGCCGGGCATCGGCCGAGTAGGTCATGACCTGCCGGCCATAGCGCGCCCATTCGCCGACCGCCAGCAGCACCATCGATGTCTTGTGGCTCGCAGTCGGCGGCGGCGCCTCGGGTTTCCACGACGACACAGGGCAGGGGCCAAGCGGCGGCAACTCGGCCGCGCTCGTGACGGCGGGCTTGGGCGCCGGCGCGCAGGCGGTGGCGAGGAGAGCAAGAACGAGGATTATGCGACGCATCGCCCAGTCTACCAACGTCCTCTACCAGCGTCCGATGCCGCCGATCACGAGGGTGGGCACGCCTTCGGTGTGGTTCTTCACCGTGAAGACCTGGTTGCCCGGGCGCCTGCCGGCGCGCGGCTCGGACACGTCGATGCCGGCCGCCTTGAGTCGCGCGTTCGCCTTGGCGACGTCGGGCGTGCGCCAGCTCAGGCCCCACAGATGGTCGGGCCGATCGGACACGCCTTTCTTCAAATCGTGCGCGATTTCGACCACGAGATCGCCGCAGCGGAAAAACAGCAGCCGCGAACCCCAGTCGGGATTGCTGCGGTCGAGGCGGAGATCCAACCCGAGCCGTCCGGCATAGAGGGCGATGGCGCGCTCGGGATTGGGCGTGCGCACCACAATGTGATCGAGCGCGCTGATCGATGCCGCTTCGTCCGAGCCGGCGAGCGGCGAGGGGGCGGCGCGCTGGTTGCGCACGCAGAGGTCGATCGGCACGCCGTGCGTCGCGCCGCGCGACAGGACGAGGCGGTCGCCTCGGCGTTCGCTCGGCACGGCGCGCCGCTCGAGCAGCTGTGCCGCCTTGTCGAGCGAGGCGGTGGCGAACGCCATCGACGAAAGCGCATCGCTGCCGGCGCCGAACAGCAGCCCGACATTGCCGGTCTGCAGCCACCCGTTCGTTGCCCGCCGCCCGAGCAACGTCTCGTACGCGGCGGCCGACCCGGCAATCGAGAGATGATCGAGGACGTCAATCACGATCCGCCCCTCACGTCATCCTGAGCGAAGCGAAGGATCTCATGGCGTGGCAAACGGCGATGAGATCCTTCGCTTCGCTCAGGATGACAGAAAAGAAAGTCTAGTCGGCAATATCAAAGGAGAGTGCATTCAAGGATTTGACCGGCGGGTCATCGACCCTTGAATGAGTCCAGCCGCTCAGCGATCCGTGCCCGATAGTCATCGAGCGTCATGCGACAATACTCGCTACGGCCTCTTCAACGCTGTCATAAGCACCGGCCTTGACCTGCGCTTCGAGCCACTCCTGCTGCTCGCGAGGGAGGGTGATGGTCATGGCGCTATTCTATCTCCTTTCCCTCGCCTACCCAATCCGCTTGAGCTCCTTCTTGTACTGGACGCCGCGCTTGACATAGTCCCCCGCACTCTCACGCATGCGGATGACGTTGTCCTCGCTCACCTCGCGCACCGCCTTGGCCGGCGAGCCGAAGATCACCGAGCGGTCGGCGAAGCTCTTGTTCTCGATGATGACGGCGCCGGCGCCGACCAGGCAATCCTTGCCGATCACCGAGTTGTTCAGCACCACGGCCTGGATGCCGATCAAGCTGCCGTCGCCGATCGTGCAGCCATGCAGCATCACCTGGTGGCCCACCGTCACGCCCTTGCCGAGCGTGAGCGGCGACCCGAGGTCGGTGTGCAGCACGCAATTCTCCTGGATGTTGGTATCGTCGCCGATCACGATCGGCTCGTTGTCGCCTCGCACCACCGCGCCGGACATGACGGTCACCCGCTCGCCCAGGGTCACCGAGCCGATGATCGTCGCCTCCGCGGCGATGTAGCAGGAGGCGGGGATGACCGGCACCTGGTCGCCCAATTGATAGATGGCCATCTCGCTCCCTTCCGTTTACGTAAACCCGCATTGACGTTTACGTAAACGTTAACTATGACACTTCCACGATGTCCGCCGTCGCCCCGCCGGCCGCCTCAACGGCCAAGAGCCCAGCACCGCGCGACCCGCAGCGCATCTATAGCATTGCCGAACTGTCACGCGAGTTCGCGATCACGCCGCGCACCATGCGCTTCTACGAGGACGAAGGCCTGATCAAGCCGCGCCGCCAGGGCCTGACCCGACTCTACAGCGCCGGCGACCGCACGCGACTCTCTTGGATCCTGCGTGGCAAGCGGCTGGGCTTCTCGCTGGCCGAGATTCGCGAGCTGCTCGACCTCTACCACGTCGACCGTACCGGCCTGCAGCAGCTGCGCGAGCTCTTGCGCCGCAGCCGGTTGCACATCACGGAACTGGAACGTAAGCGTAGCGACCTCGACGCACATATAAACGAGTTCAAGGAAGTCGAAGCCCAAGTGAACGCCGAGCTGCGCCGCCGCGGGGTCGATCCGGAGAGCGACTAGGGGGAAACGATGGCCGTCTATAAAGCGCCGCTCAAGGACATCAACTTCGTGCTGAACGAAGTGCTCGACGTCTCGACGCTCGCCAAGCTGCCGGGCTACCAGGACGCCACGCCCGACACCATCCAGGCCATCCTCGAGGAAGCGGCCAAGCTCTGCGAGAACGTGCTGTTTCCGCTCAACCGCACGGGCGACGAAGAGGGCTGCACCTACGAGAACGGCGTCGTGCGCACGCCCAAGGGCTTCAAGCACGCCTACGACATGTTCCGCGAAGGTGGCTGGACCGCCGTCACGTGCGATCCCGAGTATGGTGGCCAGGGTCTGCCGGCGACGGTGGGCTTCGCCCTGCAGGAGATGTTCACGGCGTCGAACCAGGCCTTCGCGATGTATCCTGGCCTCAGCCACGGCGCCTATGAGGCGCTGTCGCGCCATGGTTCGGACGCGCTCAAGAAGGCCTATCTGCCCAAGCTCGCCGACGGTAGCTGGACGGGCACGATGTGCCTGACCGAGCCCCATTGCGGCACCGACCTCGGCATGCTGCGCACCAAGGCCGAGCCGCAGGCCGACGGCAGCTACGCCATCACCGGTACCAAGATCTTCATCTCGGCGGGCGAGCACGATCTCGCCGAGAACATCATCCATCTCGTGCTGGCGCGCCTGCCGGACGCGCCCGGCGGCACCAAGGGCATCTCGCTCTTCCTGGTGCCGAAGTTCATTCCCAAGCAGGACGGCACGCCAGGCGAACGCAACGGCATCCGCTGCGGCGCCATCGAGCACAAGATGGGCATCAAGGCCAATGCCACCTGCGTGATGAATCTCGACGGCGCCAAGGGCTGGCTGGTCGGCGAGCTGAACCGCGGCATGCCGGCGATGTTCGTGATGATGAACGCGGCCCGCCTCGCTGTCGGCATGCAGGGGCTGGGCATCGCCGAGACCTCGTACCAGAGCGCGCTCGCCTATGCGCGCGACCGACTGCAGGGCCGCTCGCTCACCGGCCCGAAGAACGCGGCGGGCCCGGCCGATCCCATCATCGTGCATCCCGATGTGCGGCGCATGCTGATGATCCAGAAGTCGTTCACCGAGGCTGCCCGCGCGCTCTCGCTGTGGGTCGGCATGCTGATCGACGAGGCGCACAGCCATCCCGACGCCGACAAGCGCGCCGCCGCCGACGATCTCGTGCAGATGCTGACGCCGATCATCAAGGCGTATTTCACCGACATGGGCAGCGAGTGCGCCAACCTCGCCGTGCAGACCTATGGCGGCCACGGCTACATCCGCGAGAACGGCGTCGAGCAGCTCGTGCGCGACGCCCGCATCACCCAGCTCTACGAGGGCACCAACGGCATCCAGGCGCTCGACCTGGTCGGCCGCAAGCTGCCGATGAAGGGCGGCCAGGCAGCCCAGCGCCTTTTGGGCGAAATGAGCGCCTTCATCGCCGCCAACAAGACCAACGACAAGATGAAGGAATTCATCGAGCCCTTGGAAAAAGCGCTGGGCCGCGTGCAGGACGCCGCCCTCTTCCTGATGCAGCACGCCATGAAGAACCCCGACGAGGCGGGCGCCGCGGCGACCGACCTTTTACGCCTGATGGCGCTCACCGCCATGGCCTTCATGTGGAACCGCATCGTCGCCGCCGCCCACAAGGGCCTGGCCAACGGCAACGACAATGCCTTCTACGAGGCCAAGCTCGCCACCGCGCGCTTCTACCTCGCTCGCGTGCTGCCGCAGACCACCTCGCTCAATCACCAGATCAAGGCGGGTGCGGCGACCCTGATGGCCCTGCCGGCCGAGGCATTCTGATGCTGGGGGCGCGCGCCTCCAGTGGCGCGTGACGCGCGACTGGAGTCGCCCGGCCCCAGCGGCTACAGAGGACCATTTCGAAGGCCTCGACGCTTTCCAAGGGGAGGTAGAATGCAGGACCGTCATATCGGCGACGTGCGAGTCACGCGCATCGAAGAGCAGATGGGCCCGGGCTTTCCGGCCAAGGATTTCTTCCCCGAGTTCGAGGCCGACACGTTCGCGGCCGAAGGGCACTGGCTGGCGCCGAGCTACTACCAGCCGGAAAGCGGCCGGTTGATGACCTCGATCCATTCCTGGCTGCTGCGCACCGGCAAGCACACGATCCTGATCGACACCTGCGGCGGCAACCACAAGCCGCGCCCCGGCATGCCGCGCTTCGACATGCTGAACACGCAATATCTCGATCGCTTGCGCGAGGCGGGTGTCGAGCCCGAGGAGATCGACTTCGTGATGTGCACCCATCTGCACGTCGATCACGTCGGCTGGAACACGCGGCTGGAGAACGGCAAGTGGGTGCCGACGTTTCCCAACGCCAAGTACGTGATGTCGCGTACCGACCACGATCATTGGGCGGCGCTGGCCAAGAAGGCTGATACCGAGGCCTATCAGGTCAACACCTACAACGATTCGGTGCTGCCCATCGTCGAGGCCAAGAAAGCGGAGTTCGTCTCGGGCGATCACGGCATGTGCGGCTGCCTCACCTTGAAGCCCGCGCCCGGCCACACGCCCGGACAGATCCGCGTCGATCTCGACTCGCGCGGCAAGCGCGCGATCTTCGCCGGCGACGCGCTGCACAATCCGGTGCAGGTCCCGCTGTGGAAGTGGAACAGCTGCTTCTGCGAAGACCGCGATCTCGCGCGCCAGAGCCGCCACACCTTGCTGGCCGATTGCGTCGAGCAGGGCGCGCTCCTGATGCCGACTCACTTCACGCCGCCGCACGCGGCCTACATCAAGGACAAGGGCGACCGCTTCGAGCTCGACTGGGATTTCGACAACAAGCGCGGGCGCTGAAGGCTCAACCAGCGACCCGCCGCAAGGCTTTCGCCAGACGCCCGACCGCGGGACCGATCGAAGCGGCGGGATAGCCGCTGAAGCCCAGCAGCAGGCCCTGCCGTGGTCTGCCGCGCAGGTAGAGCCGCGACAGCGCCCGCACGACGACGCCTTCCTCCAGCGCGGCTCGTTCGACCGCGGTGTCGGCGAGGCCTTGGCGCAGATACGCCACCAGATGCATGCCCTGGTCGGGAGGGTCGACCGCCAAAAGGTCGCCGGCCCGGCGCCGCAAGGCCTCGACCAGGCGGTCGCGCTGGTCGCGGTAGAGGCTGCGCATGCGACGGATGTGCGAGGCGAGATGGCCGTCGCCGATGAAGGCTGCGAGCACTTCCTGCTGCAGGCCGGGCGGCTGGCGGTCCATCAGATAGCGCGCGGTGACGAAGCGGCGCAGCAGCACCTCCGGCACCACCAGGTAGCCGGTGCGCAGGCCGGGAAAGAGCGCCTTGTTGAGCGTGCCGACATAGATCGTGCGCTCGGCATTATCGAGGCCCTGCAGCGCGGCGAGCGGCCGGCCGCCGTAGCGGAACTCGCTGGCATAATCGTCCTCGACGATCCATGCGCCGGAGGCGCGGGCCCAGGCGATCAGCTCGAGCCGCCGCGCCATCGTCAAGACCACGCCCGTCGGGAACTGATGCGAGGGCGTGACGAAGGCGGCGCGCGATCGGGGGGCTGCGGCGCGTCCGGCGGCGACATCCAGGCCCTGCGCATCGACCCGCACCGGGCGTACCTTCACGCCCGCCGCCGACAGCGCTTCGCGTGTCAGCGGATAGCCGGGATCCTCGATCCAGACCTCGCTGCCGGCCGGCAGGAGCACGCGCATGACGAGATCGATCGCCTGCTGTGTGCCCGCGGTGACGATGATCTGCGCGGGATCGCAGCGCACGGCGCGCGCATCCGCCAGATAGGCGGCAATGGCGCCGCGCAGCGCGTCCGAGCCGCGCGGATCGCCATAGCCCAGGTGGGAGCGCGGCATGGCGCGCAGCGCCCGGGCGCTCAGCCGCCGCCACTGGTCGGCGGTGCGCGCGTCGATCAGCGTGCGGCCGAGATTGAACGGCCGGTCGTCGCTCTGCGCCGTGACGTCGACATTGTCGGCAAGATGCGGCACGCCGTAGCGCGCGGCGTGACTGGCGGCGTGACTGGGCCTCGCGGTACGCGCGCGGCCGTCGGGCTTGTCGGGCAGGTCGATCGCCACGTAGGTGCCCGCGCCGACCCGACCGGTGGCATAGCCCTCGGCCAGCAACTGTTCATAGGCCGCGACGTTGGCGGTGCGCGACTGGCCGAGTTGGCCGGCCAGCGCGCGACTGGCCGGCAGCCTTGCGCCCGGCCGCAGTCGCCGCTCGAGGATCGCCGAACTGAGGCCGGCATAGACCTGGCGGAAGAGCGGCGTCGCCAACCTTCGGTCTATCGGCACTTCCAGAAATTCGTCGGCGGTCCGCGGCATGGCGCAGAATGGTCCTATCCAAACGACAAGAATGGACCTTTTAGAAGGACCACACAACACACAGGATCGCCGCGTTCACGAAGAGGGAGGACGATGAGCGGTCCGACACAGGTGAGGCGCCAGGATCTGGCGATGGACGAGGCGCGCAGCCAGGCGCTGCTGACACGGGGCTTCTGCGGCCGGCTGGCGACGGTCGGCGCCGACGGCGCGCCCTATTGCACGACCATGCTTTATGTCTGGATGGAGGGCCGCATCCACATGCATGGCACGGCGACCAGGGGCCATCTCAGGTCGAACATCGACCACGAGGCCCGAGTCTGCTTCACCATCGACGAGCCGGGTCCGGTCTTCGACTACGGCCGCTTCGAATGCGATTCGACGGTGTCGTATGTCAGCGTCGTCGCC
>DASZJU010000252.1:0-14299 GCA_035947815.1 Reyranella sp. | reverse complement strand
CAGCCGCATGGCCAGAAGCCCGTCGAGGCCGGCGATGGCGCCCGACGGCAGCCTGAGGCGCGCGCCGCTCTTCTCGGCCGCCTTGATGTGCTTCTTGTAGAGCTTGGGATCGCCGTAGGCGCCGGTGGCGATCACCATCAGGTCGATGCCCTTCTTCAGGATGGTCTCGCCCCAGTCGCGCACCGCCTGCTGGCTCGCCGCCTCGACCACGACGTCGGGCTTGAGCTTGATGAGCGCCTTCAGGGATTCGACGACGGCCACCTTGCGGCCGACCTTCTTCTGCGTCGCCTTGGCGCGGCCCGGCCGCACCAGCACGCCCACGATGTCGATTGCAGGTTTCTTGTCACGAAAGACGTCGAACAGCGTCTGGCTGATGGCGCCGTAGCCGATCAGCGCGATTTTCAGCCGCTTCTTCCTTGCCATGCCAGCCCCCCGCCTGCCCTTGAACCGCGCGACTATAGCGGGCGGGTGCAGCCCTTGCGACCCTGGGGGGTGGCGGCTATAACCCGCCTCGCCAAACGGCCGGGTGAACTCTGCTTTCTGACGGAGTGTAGCTCAGCCTGGTAGAGCACTAGCTTCGGGAGCTAGGGGCCGGAGGTTCAAATCCTCTCACTCCGACCAATTGGCGAGGGCTAAAACGGCGCACCTCAGGGTGCGCCGTTTCTCTATAAGCAAGTCCTGTAAGCAAGTTTGTTCGGCGAATCGTCTCCTAAGACCCCTCGGTCGCTGTGACTTCGGTTTCACGGTCGGAAGGTACGCGAGGGCGCCGCAGGCGAGCACCGGACTGTCGACGGCGCGCCGGGTCGTGCGGGATAGATGTTGAGAACGACTAGTTCGGTTCCTTTTCGGGACGCCATTCGGGCGCGGCAAGCCTAGCCGACGGGCCGTTGGCTTGGGCAACGCTGCTGCATCAATTGCGAGAGCGAGGTCCTGGCCGCGCCGTGTTCATCGAAATTGGCGGGGTCAAGCCACCGCTCCAGTATGTCGCGAACTTCGGGCCATTCGTCGTCGAGTATCGAGTACCATGCCGTGTCGCGGTTCTTGCCCTTGTAGATCATGTGATTGAAGAACGTGCCCTCGAACCGGAAACCCAGGCGCCGAGCCGCGTTTCTCGAGCCTTTGTTGAGCGCATTGCAGCGCCATTGCATGCGCCGATAGCCGAGGTCGTCCATCGCGTATCGGATCAACAGATAGAGCGCTTCGGTGGCAGCGCGTGTCCGCCGCAGTCCCGAACCGAACCAGATCGCGCCAATCTCGATGACGCCGTTCTGCGGATGAATATCGAGATAGCTGGCCTGGCCGCGAACGGGCCCTCCCTCGGCAGGGCGGATGGCATAGTAGATCCTGTCGAATTCCGACGTCTGCTGACGTAGGGCGGCCGTGTACTCGGCCTCCGAGGACCAGGGTCCAACCGGAAGATATTCCCAGATGCGAAGCGCTTCGTCGCTGGCGTGCGAAGCCTCAAACAACTCGCGAGCGTGAAGGCTGGCCAGCAGTGGTTCAACCCGGCAGTAGCGCCCTGCGATCATCGATCGCGCCGGGACCTGGGCAGATGGCAGCCTCGCGACGCGCGCGCCCGACACCCGGCGCAAAAAGGGTAATTCTGGCTCTTCTTCCAAGACCGTCATGGCCATCGACCCATCGACAACTTCCAAGTGTCAAGTTGATGCGCTTATCTCATGCGTTATGGGCGCAGCGAAGTGCCGAATCGAGATCGTCGAATAGATCATTCGCATCTTCCAAGCCGACCGAAAGCCTTAGAAGGTCATCCGGGCAGAGCCTACATGCACGACGCCTGGGCGATGACGACGGCGTCGAGGCCCTGCATCTGCTCCTGCGACAGCGTCGAGGGATCGAGCAGGTTGCCGCCGGGCTGCGTCGAGGCATTGGACTTGCGCATCCCCTCGACGGCGGCGGCGCGCTTGTCGGCCGGGATCTTGCCCGACATGCACTCGCACATCTTCTGGCTCCCGGTGACCAGGCACTCCGTCATGAAGTCGTCGGCACGCACGGCCGTCGACAGGCCGGCGGCCAGCACGCAGAAGGCGAAGCCGAAGGAAACCATACGCATAAGACACTCCCCCGAAGAACCGGCCGCCCGGCGGCGGCAGGGGGCGATAATATCGCGCCGGCGGTCCGCTGCCTATTCCGCCTGGATGCCGGCCTTTTCGATGATCGGCCGCCACAGCTCGATCTGGGAGGCGAGCTTGCGGCGGTGCGCGTCGGGCGTCGCCTGGTCGAGCGGCAGAAGGTAGGTCTCGATCTTCTCGAGCTGGGTTGCGACGGCGTTGTCAGCCATGATTTCGCGCAGCGCCTTGTTCAGCGTGTCGATGACGGGCTTGGACGTGCCACGCGGCGCGTAGAGGCCGAACCACACGCCGATGGCGAGGCTCGGCATGCCGACCTCGGCCGCCGTCGGCACGTCGGGCAGCATCGCCAGGCGCTGCGGCGCCGTCAGCACATAGGCCTTGAGATCGCCCGAACGAATGGCGCTCGAGGTGGTCGTCGGCAGGTCGCAGATGATGTCGACCTGACCCGAGCGCACGTCGATCGCCGCCGGTCCGCCGCCCTTGTATTGCACCACGGTGAGGGGCACGCCGAGCGCCTCCTGGAACAGCATGGCGCAGAGATGGGTGACGCTGCCCATGCCTGCCGAGGCGACGGTGAACGTCTCCTTGTTCGCCTTGGCGTAAGCGACCAGCTCGGCGAAGTTCCTGGGGGCGAAGTCCCGGCGCGCCAGGATCATCATCGGCGCCTCGGCGAAGACGCCGATGAATTCGTAGGCGGCGAGCGGATCGAAGGCGAGCTTCTTGTAGAGCGCCGGGATGGTCGACATGCCGATGTGATGCAAGAGCAGGGTGTAACCGTCGGGCTTGGCCCGGGCGGCCTGCAGGGAGCCGACCGTGCCGCCCGCGCCCCCGACATTTTGGACGATCACGGTCTGGCCGAGCCGTGTCCTCATCCCCTCAGCGAGCGTGCGCGCCAGGAAGTCGGTGGCGCCGCCCGGCGGGTAGGGCGTGATCAGGGTGATGGGATGGCTGGGATAGACGTCCTCGGCCATCGCCGGAAACGCGGCAAAGACAGCGAAAAGCAGAGCCGCGATGCGGCGCATCGGTTTCCTCCTCCGTCTTCTTGGGCCCGATGCTGGGCCAAGCAGCCGGTCTTTACCAGCGCGGCGAAGGGCGTAAGCTCGCCGCATGAAGCTCGAACGACCCGATCCCCGAATCGGTGCCATCGCCACCGACGTCGACGTGCGCAACCTCTCGGAGTCGGATTGGAGCACGCTCTACCGGGCCTGGCTCGACGGCATCGTGCTGGTGGTGCGCGGCCAGACGCTCACGATGGAAGAGTTCCTCGCCTACTCGCGCCGCTTCGGCCGGCTGAAGCCGCATCGCGTGCGGAAGACGCGCCATCCCGACTATCCCGAGCTCACGCTGATGGGGGTGGGCACGCGCAAGCCCGACGGCCAGGTCGACCCGGCGATCTACAATCGGGGCAGCGGCTGGCACACCGATTCGCCATGGGACACCGAGATCTGCAAGGGCACGCAACTCTATGGCATCGCCATTCCGTCGCGCGGCGGCGACACGCTGTTCGCCAGCATGTACGAGGCCTACGACTCGCTGCCCGAGAGCCTGAAGAAGCGCATCGAGGGACTGCAGGCTGAGCACGCCTATGGCGGCCGCGCGCGCAAGGGCTTCGACCTGCTGGAGCCCGAGGATCAACGGCGGCCGCCGGCGGTGCATCCCGTCGTGCGCACCCACGAGGAGACCGGCCGCAAGTCGCTCTACGCCAACCCGACCCACATCCTGCGCATCCAGGGGCTGGGCGACGCCGAGAGCGAAAAGCTGATCGCCGAGCTCACCGGCCACATGGTCGCGACGCCGGCGCAGTACCGGCACCAGTGGCAGGTCGGCGACATCGTGATCTGGGACAATCGCTGCGCGCTGCACTCGGCGACCGGCGGCTATCCGATCGAGGAACAGCGCATCCACTGGCGCGTCACCATCATGCAGGATGCAGCCGAGGCCCGGCACGCGGCCTAGGGTGTGTCCGCGTGGCACGACCGGCGCTGCGACGCCGCTCGGCATTCCGGCGATCGGCTGCTGGACGACGAGTCACCGCGCCCCGTCCTTCCACACGCCGAAGGACTGCGGTGCGCGCGAAAAGGTCGATGAGCCTTGGTACGACTTGAAGCGGATGTGCCGGGCTAGTTTTGCGCCATAGGTGGCGGCTTCCCAAAGGATGAGCAGGACGCCCAGGACGACCAGCCCGTAAAGCAGGGCCGGGGACGGGTCCAATTTGCTGGCGGCAAGGGTCAAAAGAAACGCTCCGACGCGGCCAGTGGCGGTAATCTTCGGTAGCGGATTACGCATGTGGGGGCCTCCAGGATGGCCCGCCCGGTCGGGCGAGCGGATGAGGTTCGGATCCGCGCCGCTTCATGGGGCCGCACCGGCAGGCGCTGCGGGAGCAGGGGCGAGCGCCGACGAGCCGCCGTCTTTATGGCTGTCAACGGCACCTGCCTTTCCCTCGGCAACGAGCGCCGCGCGACGCTGCGCCGCTGCGCTTCGCAATGCCGCATAATAATCGAGCGATTCATGTTCCAGAGGGACGGTCGTGCTCAACAGGCCGGCTCGCCCATCAACAAAGCCCACGCCTCCGCTGGCCGTGCTGATGGTCGCGGCCGCGCCTCCTGGAATGAAGTTTGTCGGGTTCGTCAGCAGGTCGACGGCTTTTCCGACACTGTCGCGCACGTTTGACGGGCCAAAGAGCGGCAATTGAACGCTCGGGCCGGGGCCGATGCCCCACACCCCGAGTGTCTGCCCGAAATCGGCGGGATGACCAGGCCGGTTCCAGTCGGTCGCCACGTCGAACAGGCCCGCACCCCCGACGGTCGTGTTGATCACAAAACGTTGGAGCGTGTTCCAGCTTCGACTGAAATTGCCCTGCAGAACATCGTTCACCGCTATGGCCGGTTGGCCGAGATTGCTGACGAAGTTATGGATGCTTTTTCGCGCGCGGCCCGGCACGTAGTCGTCATAACCACGGGCGACCGGTTGCAGCGCGTGGTCATCGACGAATTTGTTGCCAGCGAAGATGGTCCGATTGGTGGGCTCCGCCGGGTCGTTGTTCAGCTCGTACTCGGCACGGGCCTGAGGGTCGGCCGGTGCGTGGGCACAGGCAGCGAGGGCGAGGGCCGACGCCAGCGCAATGCCGCTTGCCAGCGTTCTGCCAGCCTGCCGGCACGAGGGACCATTCGTCGCGCCGCGACGGCTCGACACTACGAGGACTACTGTCATGGATCATGCTCCTGTTTGTGCAGAAGCAAGGCTAGGCGCGGTTCTTGCCGGCTTGATTTCGGTTTTGCGGGCGGTACGACATATTGTGTCGGTGTTGAAACAAATCGCGGCGGCGCCGACGGTCGCTGCGGACGACGCCGCCACGTTCGCGGCCCTGGAAAGACACCCGATCGATCTTCGAGTTGCCCGGCGACGGCGATCATGCCGACGCCGGGCAGGCCGAACGGCCAGGGAACACGCGCCCTAATTGCGCGGCGGCACGTCGAAGTCGTTGCCGATCATTTTCCGCTCGAGCACCGGGATGGCCGGCCGCGGATTGCCGTCCAGGCACTGGTTGATTGCGACGCTGGTTTCGAGACTCTCCGGCACAAAGCCCCTCTCGATTCCGCCATGCGTGAGCTTCGTGACGAGCGCTCGGCAATACGCCTCATCGCTCATCGCGGATTGGGCGTTGCTGCTTGCGCTGATGACCAGGCCGGCAACCAGCGGCACGACTGCGCTGGCAAGCAGTACGGTTGTCTTTTTCATCTGAGTTCCTTTCTGCAGAGGGGACGCGTCATCGCGGCCCGTGGCACAAAGTAGGGACCGGATTGGACTGCAACTTTGTCCGGATTGCTGTCTTGCGCACTTTCGTCATTTGTCACAGGAGCCGGCGCCATTCCGAGGGCCTCGCTCAAATGCGGTGGGCGATCTTCAGAAGCTCTGCGGCGCGCTCGCCAATGACAACGCATGCCGCCATCGTGTTGCCGGTGGTCACGCGGGGCATGATGGACGCGTCGGCGATCCTGAGATTCTTGAGTCCAAACACTCTGAGTTCGCCGTCCACAACGGACATCGCATCCCGGCCCATCGCGGCCGTGCCGCTTTGGTGCCAGTAGCTGATGGCGCCGTTCCGGATAAAGCTGTGCAATTCGAGGCCCTTCAGATTGCCAGGCATCACCTCCCGCCTGGCGAAGGAACGGAGGGCTCGCGAGTTGCCCACTTCGCGGCAGAGCTCGACACCGGCCCGCGCGGCCCTGATGTCGTCGGGATGCGATAGCAGGTTGGCCTCGATCCGCACCGGATCGTCGGGATCCGGTCCCGACAGGTAAACCCGACCGCGACTTTTCGGCCGGACGACACCCGCCAACATCGTCCAGGATTTGGCAGGTGGCGCAAACTGGGCGGCGGTCTCGATGCTGGGGATCGGTATCTCGCCCTGGCAGGTTTGCAGGTCAGGTGTTTCGAGGCTGGAGTCGCTTTTCCAGAAGAAGGTAACCTCGGCGGCATTGTTCCGCGGCGGCGGCAGGTCGGGGTGCTCCCATACGCACCCTATGCCCGCATGGTCCTGGAAGTTTTGCCCGACCCCGGGAAGGTGCTGTATGAGCGGGATGCCGAGGACACGCAGCGCGTATTGGTCGCCGATACCCGAGTGCATGAGCACCTTGGGCGTGTTGATCGCGCCGAGGGAGAGGACAACTTCCCGCTCGGCCCCAATGTGGAAGTGCCTGCTCGCTTGGACAAGCTCCACGCCGGTGGCCCGGCTACCCTCGAACGTCACTTTCAGGACCTGCGTCTGCGTGAGCACGGTGAGGTTCGGCCGATCCATATAGGGGAAGGTGTAGGCGCGGAAGACGGACTGCCGTCGTCCATCGCGGATCAGTACGTCCATGACGGCGCAGCCGCCCGCGCCCTCCATCATCCGTCCATTCGGGCTGTCGAAGGTTGGAATGCCGACCGATCGTGCCGCCTCGACTGTGGCGGATACGATCGGATGCGGATCGCGCACGGGCTGAACGAAGACCGGTCCGCCCACGCCACGGCGGGCCGGGTCGGGCGCACCGCGCCAGTCTTCGATCCGACGATAAGCGCTTAGGATCGAGTCGTAGCTCCAAGCAGGATCTCCTGCCTCGGCTGCAAAAAAATCCCAGTCGGTCCTGTGTCCACGCATCCAGGCCATCACGTTGATGCTGGAGCCGCCACCCAGAACCTTGCCCATGTTCATCGGGATGGCGCGTCCGTTCAGGAACGAGCTCGGCTCAGCGCGAAAGTTCCAGTCGCGTTCGGATCCGAGATTTTGGAACCACTTCCCTGGCTCGTTCACGCCGGGCACGTTATCTTCGCCGCCGGCCTCGACCAGGAGGACGCTCACCTCCGGGTTCTCCGCCAGCCGCCGTGCGACAACAGACCCTGACGAACCCGATCCGCAGATGATGAAGTCATATTGCGACTTCATCTCGGACAACAGTCTCGACTGGTTAATGTGCACGCGCTCGGCAAAGCCTTCAGACCAGATGCCCTCCATCAAATCCTCCATGGTCCCTACACCGGGTGTAATCTCGATCTGTTACGACGATGGACGTCACGCAGCGCGGCGTCTGCGATAGTCGAGAAGCGCCGCCATGTTCCTGCCTTCGAGCCTGGCGAACGCCGCCAGTGCGGCCTCGCCGGTCAGCGAAAGATCGGGGTCGAGGCCGTCGGCGAGCCGTTCGATCTGCATGTAGTTCCAGGGCAGGATGTGGAACACGTTCAGCGCCGCCTCGGGCGACAGGAGCTTGTCGATCTCGCCGGCGAGCAGGCGCAGCGGGGCTTCGGGCTCGGCGATCAACGGCCGCGCCAGGCCGACGACATCGAGATCGCCGCCTTCCTGCGCCTCGACCATGCCCGCGATGCTCCGGAAACCGCCGGTGACCATGACCGGCATTCTTGCGACCTTGCGCACCGCACCGGCGAACGCCACGAAATAGGCTTCTCGCCGCAGGGCGCTCGCGCGCGGGCCGTCTTCGCCTTCGTCCTTCAGCGTGACGCCCACCACCTTGGGCTGTTCGAGCGAGCCGCCCGAAAGCTCCAGCAGATCGAGGCCAGTGTCGTTGAGCAACCTCACCAGCTCGACGCATTCCGCGTTTGTGAAGCCGCCCTTCTGGAAGTCGGAGGCATTGAGCTTGATGCCGATCGGGAATTGCGCCCCCACCGCCCGGCGGATGGCGACGATCGCTTCGAGCAGGAGCCGCGCGCGGTTCTCCAGCGAGCCGCCCCATCGATCGGTGCGACGATTGGAAAGCGGGCTCAGGAACTGCGAGATCAGATAGCCGTGGGCCGCATGGATGGACAGGCCGGTGAAGCCGGCATCCTTCACTTCCTTGGCGGCGAAGGCGAACTGGCCGATGGCACGACGAATGTCGAGCTCGGTCATCGGCTTGGGCTTGGCGAAGCTGAATCCCGCATTGCGCATCACGTCGATCTCGACATCCGAGCAGGAGAGCGGCGCGGGATTGATGTAGCTGCTGACCTGACGTCCGCTGTGGCTGAGCTGAGCCCAGAAGTGAGCGCCCCGCGACGTTCCGGCATCGGCAAGTCTGGCGAGCTGGGCGCGGCCGCTCTCATCGTCGATGACGATGTTGTTCGGCCGCTCCAGATGCCAGCGGTCGACCTGGATGTTGCCGGAGAGCAGAAGGCCCGCGCCCGAGCCGGCCCAGCGCCGATAGAGCGTTTCCAGCCGGGGCGTGGAATGGTTGCCGGGGTCGGCGAGGCCTTCGCTCATCGCCGCCTTGGCGACGCGATTGGAAAGCGTGGCGCCGCACGGAAGGTCGAGCGGCCAGTCGAGAAGATTTGTCATGGTTTCTCCGTTTGGCTTGCAGCCACGGCGAACTTTCGCTCTCAAGGAACGGCAATTGGCGGAGTCAACGATGCGATTGGTGGCGCCGCGCCAGCATCGCAACGTTGCCGAAGATGACGTCGGCGCGGGTCACGCCGATGTCCTTGAGGAGATGATCGTCAAGTTCGGACAAGCGAGCCTGGACTCGACGCTCCTCGCTCCTCCGCTGCCAGTGCCGGAGCCGCACGGCAGCGACGCCGAGTGCGACAAAAACGACTGCACCACCGAATGCGGTACGCCGTGAGGGGACGGTTCGGCCGGCCGGCACAAGATGCGCGCCAGTCATCGCGGTGCTCGGGGCAGTTGGGCACAGGCGGCCAGCGCGACGGCCGACGCCAGCGCGATACCGCTTGCCGGCCTTCTGCCGGGCTGCCGGCACCAGGGACCATTCGTCGCGCCGCGACAGTTCGCGACCATGAGGACTACTGTCATGGATCATGCTCCTGTTGGTGGTGGAGCAAGGCTAGGCGCGGTTCTTGCCGGCTTGATTTCGGGTTTGCGGGCGGTACGACATATTGTGTCGGAGTTGAAACAAATGACGGCGGGGCCGACATAAGGGCGCCGATCCTGGGTGCTATCTTCGGAGAATGGCCCCGATGCCCCATCTTCTCATCGTCGACGACGACGACGATATTCGCTCGCTGTTGACGAACTTCTTCAAAAAACATTCGCATCGGGTGACCGTGGCTGCGGATGGAGCCGCCATGTTTGCGGCCTTGGAAAGACACCCGATCGATCTCGTGATCCTCGACGTGATGCTGCGCGGGGAAGACGGCTTCAGCCTGTGCCAAAGGTTGCGCGCCGTATCGCGCTTGCCGATCATCATGCTCACCGCCATGACCGACCACACGGATCGTACCGTGGGCCTCGAGCTCGGGGCCGACGATTACGTCACGAAGCCGTTCGATCAGCGCGAGTTGTTGGCAAGGGTCAAAGCGGTGCTGCGGCGAACGGCCGAAACACTCGCGGCTCCGGCGCCGAGCAATATCCGGCCGATCATGAGCTTCGGCGATTGGCGCCTCGATGTCGCGCGGCGAGAGCTGCGTTCCTCCGACAACACGCTCGTGCTGCTTTCCGGCGGAGAATTCGACCTCTTGCTCGCCTTCGTGGAGCACCCCCAGCGCGTCCTGACACGGGATCAATTGCTTGATTTCGCCCGCGGGCGGTCGCACGCCGCGTACGATCGCAGCATCGACACGCTGGTAAGCCGCCTGCGCCACAAGCTGGAGGCAGACTCCAAGGCCCCTTCGGTCATCCGCACCGTTCGCAACGGCGGTTATGTTTTCGAAGCCAAGGTGACGCGCGGATGAACATCTCACTCCTGCCACGCGATTCCATCGCACAGCGTTTCGCGCTGACCGTCTCGCTGGCCGTCGTCGTGACCTGGTCGCTCATCGGCCTGTTCCATGTCTTCGGCGGCGTATGGGCTCAGCCCTCCCTGGAGAATTCAGGTTTGCTGGACCAAGCCGCCAACATGGTGCGCATCATCGAGGCCGCACCGCCGCCGGTCAGAGAGCAGCTCGCCAGCGCGGCGACCAGCCATGAGATTCGCGTCGGCTGGTATGCCGCAACGTCGCCGGTTTCGACGGTTCTCGAGCAGGCAATCGGCGAAGCCCCTGAGCATGGCCGGGCGGTGGTGGAGAAGCTGCTCGGCGACCGCCGCCCGGTCGTCGTGACCTTGAAACCGGGGGGAGCCAGTGACGCGCTGATGTCGACGCCGGAGTTCCAGGAAGAGCGCGCGAAATACCCCCATGCCTACGTGCTGGCCGTGCAGCATGCCGATGGCAGTTGGCTTGTCTTCACCACGCCGCAAAGGCTCTGGGGTCTGCCCTGGCAGGAACGATGGGCAATCTGGCTGGCATTTCTCATGGTGGCGACCGGCATCGTATCGACGATCGCAACGCGTCGGCTGGTCCGTCCGATCCGGAAGTTTGCCGAGGCCATCCGTCTTTTCGGCACGAATCCTCAAGCCCCGCCAATGGCGAAAACAGGGCCGCGCGAGCTCACGAGCGTCATCACCTCGTTCAATGAGATGCAGGCACAAATACGGAAGTTCGTGGCCTACCGCACCGCCATGCTTGCGGCGATCTCGCATGACCTGCGTACGCCTTTGACGAGGATCCGCCTGCGCGGCGAGCTCATCGAGGATGAGGTGCAGCAAGCACGGCTGTTCCGCGATGTCGAGGAGTTGCAGGCGATGATCGATGGCGCGCTTGCCTTCTTCCGAGGAGACGCGGACGAGGAGGCCGTGACGAGTTTTGATCTCCCGGTCGTTCTGCAGACCATCGCCAATGACTATGCCGATCAGCATATCGAAATCGCCTATACAGGCCCCTCGCACGCGGTGTATCGCGGCCGGCCGTTTGCGCTGAAACGAGCCTTTACCAACCTGGTCGAGAACGCCGTCAAATACGGCACGCCGCCCACGATCGAACTTGCCTGCGAGGAAAAGACCATCACGATCATGGTCAGAGACCAGGGGCCGGGAATTCCCGCCGAGGCTCTGGAGCGGGTGTTCAGCCCTTTCTACCGGCTCGAAAGCTCGCGCAATCGGACGACCGGCGGGGTTGGCCTCGGCTTGACGGCAGCACTGTCGATTATTCGCGGGCATGGCGGCGATGTCGTCCTGTCCAACCTGCCCGCCGGCGGCCTGGCAGCATCGGTCACGCTGCCGCGGATCGTGGCTTAACCGAACAGCCAATTCCTCAGCAGCCCGAACAGGCCGGTGACGAACAGGATGACGAGCGCAACGTTGCGATAGAGCCGCTCGCTGGCCAAACCGTGGAACAGCCAACCGCCCGCCCAGGCACCCAGCACCATCACAGGAAACAGCACGGCGGCGCGCACCAGCGCGTCGACGCCGGCGACGCCGGTCGCCTGCACGATCACGATCAGCAGGAACTGCGTCAGGAAGTAATAGGTGACGATGTTGGCACGGTTGACCAGCGGCGGATCGTTGCCCGACAGCAGGTAGAGCAGCACCGGCGGGCCGCCGACGCTGGTCGTGGCCATCATCGCGCCCGACACCGCGCCGACCGCGACGCCGGCCATCGTCGAACGTCGGCCGGTGTATTTCCAGCCGCTCCACATCAGCACGACGAAGGCCACGATCACGGCCGACACCACGGTGACGATGGTGTTCTTGTCGACGCTGGCCAGCAGCCACACGCCCAACGGCATGGCGGCGCAAGCGGCGATGCTCATGGGCGTGAGCACGTGCCAGTCGGCGTAGCGGCGGACCTGCGGGAAGAGCTGCACGGACACCACGAGCTCGATCGCCACCACGGTCACCACCATGTCGGCCGAGCCGAACAGGATGGCGAAGATCGGCGCCATCAGCATGGCCGAGCCGAAGCCCGCGAAACCACGCATCAAGCCCGCCACCAGGGTGACGCCGATGGCGGTCCACAGGCCGATGCCGGCGAACAACGAAGCTATGTAGGAAATCATGACGCGACTGCTTTGAAAGAGGACGAACGACGGCGCGATCCGCTGGACCCCGGCAGGCCGGGGCGAGGGATCAGGCGATAAGTCGTAGCGTCGTCAGGCGCTTCATGGGGTCGGGACCTTCCGCGATAACGATTGCGCCGTCAACCGGCGGCCTTGGCGCCGAGCTTGGCGCGCACGAAGTCGATGCGGTCCTGGCCCCAGAACAGTTCGCCGTCGACAACGAAGGTCGGCACGGCGAACACGCCCTGCTTGTCCGCCTCCGCCTGGTGCTGAGCGAGTGCCGCTGGCCCGGCGCCCGTCATGAAGGCATCGAAGCCCGCGGGATCGACGCCGATTTCCTTCAGGAGCGCTTCGACGGCAGCGCGATCTTCGTAGTCGAGCTCGCGCTTGAAGAAGCGGGGATAGGCGGCGTCGATCAGCGCCCTGCCCTTGCCGCTGGCGTCGGCGAACATCCAGGCAAGATGGATGAGGGTCGAATCGAAGATCTTCTGCGGTCCCCGGATGGTCATGCCGCGCTGGTTGGCGAAGCGGCGAACGTCGGCGTAGAGATATTTTATGCGACGCAGGCCGCGTTCGGCCGCGTTGGGGTCGCCCACGTTGTAGGCGCCGACGATGTCGAGCGCGTAAGGGCGCAGGCGCAGCGTCACGCCGAGCTCCCTCTCCAGCGCATAGGCCGGATCCTTGGCCAGGAACGAGTAGGGGCTCTTGAGATCAAGCCAGAGATCGACGCTCTTGCTCATGCGCGCCGCCCCTGGCCCTCACCGCTCTTGTCGCGCAGGCGTCGCATGCCGCGCAGCCAGCGGTCGTAGTCGCCGGTCTTGCGCGTCAGGTATTCCTTCACCACGGGATGCGGCAGGATCAGGAAGGTCTCGGCGTCCATGACGTCGATCACGGTCTGCGCCACGGCATCGGTGTTCAAGACGCCGTCGACCGACGCCGCGGTGGCGCCGGCCATGCGCAGCATGTTGGTGTCGACCGCCTGCGGGCAGAGCACCGAGACGCGGATGCCTTTGTCGCCGTACTGGATCGAGAGATGCTCGGCCAGCGCCACCGCGGCATGCTTGGTGACGCCGTAGGGTGCGGAGCCCATCGAGGCCAAAAGGCCCGCGGCGCTGGCGGTGTTCAGCAGGTAGCCCGACTTCCGCTGCAGCATGCCCGGCACCAGGGCGCGCGCGGCATAGACATGGGCCATGACGTGGATCGCCCACGAATCGGCCCAGTCCTGATCCAGGGCGTCCTCGTGGCCGCCGCGGCCGATGCCGGCGTTGGAGAAGAAGACGTCGACCGGCCCGTAGTACCGCTCGGCCTCGGCGACGAGATGGCGAATGTCGGCCTCCTTGGCGACATCGCAGGCCACGGCGACGCCCTTGATGTCCCGGGCGACGGAATCCAGGCGGCCGGCATCGCGGTCCGCCACGACCACGCCCTTGGCGCCTTCCTTGGCGTAGCGCCGCGCAATCGCCTCGCCGATGCCGCCCGCCGCGCCGGTGACGACGCAGACCTTGCCGCTGACTTTCATCCCCACGACTCCTCGATCAATTCCACATATTGCGCCTTGGTCGGCTGGCGCGGCGTCGACTGGTGGCAGTGATCGCCCAGCGCGCCGTCGGCGATCTTCTCGACCGTGTCCTGGGCGAGGCCCAGGGCGGCCAGGCCCTTCGGGATGCCGAGCCGCGCATTCAGTTCGCTGACGGCATTGGCCACGCCCCAGGCGTTGGCCTCGCGTTCGGGCAGGCCCAGCAGCTGGCCCACGCGCTTGTACTTCTCGCCGACCGCCGGCTGGTTGAAGCGCAGCACCGCCGGCAGGTAGATCGCATTCAGGGTGCCGTGATGCAAACGGTAGCCTTTCAGCCCTCCCGTCGGATGGCTGAGCGCATGCACCGCGCCCAGTCCCTTCTGGAACACCATGGCGCCT
>DASZJU010000251.1:0-6537 GCA_035947815.1 Reyranella sp. | reverse complement strand
GCGACGGCCTTCAGGAAGCGCGACCTGCCGTCGCGCGAGGCGCTGGAGAAGGCCGGCGAGAAATGGCGGCCCTATCGCACGGTGGCGAGCTGGTATCTGTGGCAGACGTTGAACAGGTCGTAACGTCGCAGGCCGGTGAAGCCGCGTTCACGCAGGCCACTGGAGTGACACGTTCGCCATGACATAATCGGCGCATGGCTCTTCCCTTCTCCAACACCGTCGACCGCACGCTCGAACGGCTGCGTACTGCCTTCGTCGAAACCGCCCGCGGCGCGCGCGAGGTCGTAGGCGCGCCGTTGCGGCCCGATCTGCCCGACGACGACATCCCGCGGCTGAAGAGCCGCATCGCCGCCTGCCTGGCGGGCAAGGGCGGCGAGACGGCGCGGCGCGGCCGTGCCGCCGAGCTCGGTCAGGCCTACCTGTCGCTGTCGCCGGCCGGCCGCAAGAAGTTCCTGCTGACGCTGGCCCATGATTACGGCCTGCCGCGCGAGGCGGCGCTGGAGATCGTCGAGCGCTGGCGCACCGCCAAGGAGCCGCCACGCGCCTTGCGCAAGGCGCTCGAATCGCCCGCCGTCCGCCTGCTGCACGAGTTCGTCGGCGTGCCGCAGGGCGTGAAGTTCGTGGTCGACCTGCGCGCCGAGCTGATGATCCTGGGCCGGACCGACGCCGCGGCGCGCATGCTGAGCGAGGATCTGCGCCCGCTGCTCGGCGCCTGGTTCGATGTCGGCTTCCTCGACCTGGTGCGCATCGACTGGCGGGCATCGGCGGCGCTGCTCGAAAAACTGGTCGACTACGAGGCCGTACACGCCATCCGCTCGTGGCGCGACCTCAAGAACCGGCTCGATTCGGACCGCCGCTGCTTCGCCTTCTTCCATCCGCGCATGCCCGACGAGCCGCTAATCTTCGTCGAGGTGGCGCTGGTGAACGGCATGGCCGGCAACGTGCAGCGCCTGCTCGATGCGCGCGCCGAGACGCACGACGCCCGGCAGGCCAACACGGCGATCTTCTATTCGATCAACAACTGCCAGCAGGGCCTGGCCGGCATCAGCTTCGGCAACTTCCTGATCAAGCGGGTCGCCGACCAGCTCGCCAGGGATCTGCCCAACATCAAGGACTTCGCCACCCTTTCGCCCGTCCCGGGGCTGCGCCAGCATATCGACGGACGGCTGAAGAACGAGGGCGACGCGGCATTGACCGCGGGCGAGATCGCCTCGCTGGTGCCGGTGATCAGCGAAGCAAAGGGCGCCGCCGCCGTGCGCAAGCTCCTCGACCGCCCGAGCTGGTGGGAAGTGCCGGCGATCAACAAGGCGTTGCGACCGATCCTGACCAGGCTGGCGGCGCGCTATCTCTTGAGCGACGAGAACGGCCGCGCGGTCGACCGGGTCGCGCACTTCCACCTCGGCAACGGTGCGGTGGTCGAGCGGCTGAACTGGCTCGCCGATACGAGCGCCAACGGCTTCAAGCAGTCCTACGCCATGATGGTGAACTACCGCTACAAGTTGGGCGACGTCGACGCCAACCACGAGGCCTATGCCTCGGGCAGGATCGTCGCCAGCCGCGAGGTGCGGGCGCTGGCGAAGGGTTAGGCACGAAGGACCCCGCTGTCAGGACGACAAATCTATTTGTTCAGATACTCGAGCTTCAGCCCCGGCCGCGGCCATTCGAAGCTCACCAGCTTGCCGGTCATGGAAAGCGTGGCGAAGGCGGTGCGCAGATCCTTGCCGCCGAAGCAGACATTGGTGACCATCGGATCGGGCAGCTTGTATTGCACGACCGACTTGCCGTCGGGCGAGATGTCGCTGACGGCGCCGGTGATGAGCGTGGCGACGCAGATGTGGCCCGCCGAATCGACGGCGAGCGAATCGAACATCTGGTAGCCGCCGAGGCCGGCGATCACCCGGCCCTTCTCGCCGCGATAGGGACCGTTGGCGTCCTTGATGACGCCGGGCGCTGAAAGCTCGAAAGCCCAGCAGCGCGCGGTCGGCGTCTCGACCACGTAGAGGGTCTTGCCGTCGGGCGAGAGGCCGCAGCCGTTGGGCCGCTCCAGCGGGAAGACCTTCTCCTCGATCTTCGAGCCGTCGGCCCGGGCGTAGTAGACGGCGCCGCGATCGTTGTCGCGCTCGCGCGTTTTGCCGAGATCGGTGAACCAGAAGCCGCCGGCATCGTCGAACACCAGGTCGTTGGGACCGTTCAGTTTCCGTCCGTCGCAGGAATCATAGAGTGTGTCGAACTTTCCGCTCTCGGGGTCGACCACCTGGATCGAGCCGCCCTTGTAGTCGGTCGACACGGTGCCCGGAAACAGCCTTCCGCCAGGCCGCTCGATCCAGTTGAAGCCGCCGTTGTTGGTCACATAGATCTTGCCCTCGGGCCCCATGGCCGCGCCGTTCGGACCGCCGCCCAGCTTGGCGATGACGTGCTGCTTGCCGTCGGGCATGACCCGGGTCAGCGTCTGGCGCGCGATCTCGACCAAGATCACCGAGCCGTCGGGCATGGCGACAGGGCCTTCCGGGAATTTCAGGCCCGAGGTGATCTCCTTGTGCGGTGTCGTCATGGTCATCTCCCCCTACTTGCCCTTGAAGATGGGCTGGCGTTTGGCGAGGAAGGCCGCGACGCCTTCCTTGAAATCCTCGCTGCGGCCCAGCGCGCGCTGGAAGTCGCGCTCGACGTCGAGCTGTTGGCCGAGGTCGTTGCCGCTCGCGCGGTTCATCGCCTCCTTGATGCGCGCCAGCGACAGCGAGGGCCCTTCGGCCAGCCGGCGCGCCAGCTCGGTCGCTGTCTTCATCAGCTCGCCGTCCTCGACCACGTCCCAGATCAGGCCCCATTCCTTGGCCTGCTGCGCCGTGATCTGCGGCGCCAGCATGGCGAGCGCCCGCGCCCGCTGCTCACCCACCAGCCGCGGCAGGAACCAGGTGCTGCCGCCGTCGGGCAGCAGGCCGATGCGGGCGAAGGCCTGCAGAAAGGACGCTGACCTGGCAGCGATGGCGATGTCGGAGGCGAGCACGAAGCTCATGCCGACGCCCGCCGCCACACCGTTCACCGCCGACACGATCGGCTTGGGGAGGGCGCGCATGAGGCGGATCACCGGGTTGAAATACTTCTCGAGGGCGGCGCCGGAATCGGCGGTGGCGCTCGCCTCGCGGTCGGGATCGGCGAGATCGGCGCCGGCGCAGAAGCCGCGGCCCGACCCCGTCAGCAGCACGGCGCGTACCGCAGAGTCTGCCGCCAGATCCTCCCAGCAAAGCTTGATTTCCGCGATCATCTTGCGCGACACGGCGTTCAGCCGGTCCGGCGCGTTGAAGGTGAGCGTCGCCAGGCCGTCCTTCTTGGCGAGCAGGATCCTCTCGTAGGGCATCGCCTCAGCGTCCGGTGAAGTGGGCCGGTCGCTTGGCGAGGAACGCCGCGACGCCTTCCTTGAAATCGGCGCTGCGGCCCAGCGCGCGCTGGCTGTCGCGCTCAAGGTCGAGCTGCTGGTCGAGCGTGTTGGTGGCGGCCGCATTGATCGCCTGCTTGATCGCGGCATAGGACAGCGTCGGGCCGGCGGCGAGGCGATGCGCGAGCTTCTTCGCCTCCTCCATGAGCGTTGAATCGTCCAGCACCTGCCAGGCCATGCCCATGCGGACGGCCTCCTCGGCCGGCACCGAGCCGCCCAGCATGGCGAGCGCACGGGCGCGGGCATCACCCACGGTATGCGGCAGGAACCAGGTGCCGCCCAAATCGGGCATCAGCGAGATGCGCACGAAGGCCTGGTCGAAGCGGGCCGAGCGCGCGGCCAGCACGATATCGCAGGCAAGCGCCAGGTTGGCGCCGCCGCCCGCCGCCACGCCGTTCACCGCCGCGACGATCGGCTTGGGCAGCGCGCGCATGGCGCGGATCATGGGGTTGAAGAGGCGATCCATCGCGGCACCGAGGTCGGGCTGGCCGTCGGCATCGGGATCGCCCGGACCGGCGCCCGCCAGGTCAGCGCCGGCGCAGAAGCCGCGGCCGATGCCGGTCAGCAGGACGGCGCGGATATCCTTGTCGTCGCGGGCGCGCCCCAGCTCGTGGTTCATCGCCTCGATCAGGGCGGGGCTCATGGCGTTGAGCCGTTGCGGCCGGTTCAGCATGAGGGTGAGGACGCCGCCTTCCAAGGCGGCGATGACGGGCGTTTTGTCCATGGCGCCGGAGACTGGCACGGGAGGCCCCCTCGCCGCCACTCTCCCCGCGCCATCCGGTCGCGTCGCATCGCGGCACACGCTCGCTTATCTCGGGACGCGATGTCCAAGATCCTGATCCTGGTCGGCACCGAATCGGGCAATGCCCAAATGGTGGCCGACGCGCTGAAGCCCGTGCTTGAAGGCGCCGGCCACGCCGTCGATGTCAGCGATGCCGCGGCGAGCGCGACCGACCTCGAGGCACACGATGTGCTGCTCGTGGTCTGCGCCACCCACGGCTCGGGCGACATCCCGACCAACATCCTGCCCCTTGCCGAGACCCTGGAACGCCAGCGACCCGACCTGTCCGGCCATCGCTACGGCATCATTGCGCTCGGCGACATGACCTACCAGGACACGTTCTGCGGCGGCGGCAAGAAAGTCGACAAGGTGTTCGAGCTGTGCGGCGCCCGGCGACTGGGCGACCGGCTGGAGGTCGATGCGTCCAGCCAGCCGCTGCCCGACGAAGAGGCGCTCGCCTGGATCGAGAGCTGGAAGAGCCTCGTCGACTAGCCCGGCAGGGTGAAGACCTCGACCGGCTCGACGATGCCGCGCAGGTGATGGAAGCCCATCGACACCAGCGGCTGGATGCAGACCTCCTTGAAATCGGCCGAGGCCAGCACCGGCACCTTGAGCTCCTTGGTCAGGCTCTCCAGCCGCGCCGCGCGGTTGACGGCAGGGCCGATGACCGTGAAGTCGAGCCGGTCCTCGGTGCCGACATTGCCGAAGGTCACCGCGCCGACATGCAGGCCGATGCCGAACCGCACCGGATCGCGGCCGCCGGTGGCGCGCGCCTCGTTGGCCGCCTCGATGTCGCTCATCAGCCGGCGTGCCGCGTTCAGGGCGGCGCCGGTGACCATCGGCAGGAAAAGCGCGTCCTCGGCCGGAAAGTAGCCCATCACGCCGTCGCCGATGAACTTCAGGATCTCGCCGCCATGGGCGCCCAGCGCGTCGCCCACGAGCTGCAGGTAGTTGTTGAGGAGCTCCATCACCTCGGACGGTTCCAGGCGCTCGTTCATGCCGGTGAAGTCGCGCAGGTCGGAGAACCACAGCACGGCGCGGATCTCCTCGCCCTCGCCGCGGCGGATGGCGCCGTTCAGGATGCGCTGGCCGACCTGGCGTCCGAGATAGGTGTTGGCCACCGTCTCGGCGACGCTGCGCTCGATATGCATCTCGATCACCGCGCCCATCATGTCGACGAGGCGCGTGAAATCGGCGATGTCGTCGTCGGAGAAGCCCGCGCGACTGTCGGTGGCGAAGGTGACGACGGGCAACGGCCCGTCGCGGCGGATGCGCATCGGCGTGGCAAAATAATCGGTGCCGCCGGCGTCCCTTACCTCGCGCAGCGCCACGTGATGGTCCTCGCCCACGTCCTTCATGCGGTAGCGCACCGCGCGGCCCTGCTCGCGCGCTTCCTGCATCGGGCTGCCGATATAGGACGGGGTGAACTGGATGCCGTAGGCGCGGGCGATCTCCTGCACCTTCTCGCCGCGCCGCCACATGAAGCCCATCGCCTGCAGCTGCGGATGGATGAGCTGCAAGCCGATATAGACGCGCCACAGCGGAATGCCGGTCTGGAGCACCCGACTCATCAGGCGTTCGACGAAAACCGCCGGTTTGGGCACGAGGCGGCCCTCGTGCACCAGCCATTCGGCGACCGGTGCCAGGCGATCGCCCGCGGAGAGACCCGCGTTCAAGCGCCGACCACCATCGCCACCTCCTCCGACGAGGTCCGGAAGACCTTGCTGGTCGAGAGATCGGCGATCTTGTCGATATTGTCGGCCACGTCCTCGATGGTGGGCGCGCGGCCGTTGATGCGCACACCGGGCGCCTCGCGATACTCGATGCGCGCGAAGTAGCCCGCGCCTGCGCTCCAGATGTCGCCGGTGCGCTGGCACTGCTCGCTGCACAGATAGGCGACCATGGGCGAGACGAACGCCGGATCGAGTCTGGCCAGCATCTCGGGCGTCAGCAGGCTCGCGGTCATGCGCGTGCCGGCGACGGGCGCCAGGGCATTGACCAGCACGTTGTATTTCTGGCCTTCGAGACGCAGCGCATTCATGAAGCCTACGACGGCGAGCTTGGCGCCGCCATAGTTCGCCTGGCCGAAATTGCCGTAGATGCCGGAGTTCGACGAGGTCACCACGACCCGGCCATAGGCCTTGGCGCGCATGATCGGCCAGGCGGCGTGCGTGACATAGGCGGTGCCGAGGAAATGCACCTTCACCACGAAGTCGAAGTCCTCGACCGTCATGTTGTGGAAGGTCTTGTCGCGCAGCACGCCTGCATTGTTGACCACGATGTCGATCGTGCCGAACGAATCGACCGCCGTCTTGACGATGTTGGC
>DASZJU010000250.1:0-4188 GCA_035947815.1 Reyranella sp. | reverse complement strand
GATCCGCCGCCTGCACGACCGCTACCGCTACACCACGGTCTACGTGACTCACGACCAGGCCGAGGCCATGACCACGGCCGACCTGATCGCCGTCATGAACCACGGCAAGGTCGAGCAGCTCGGGCCGCCGGAGGAGATTTACAGCCAACCGCGCTCGGAATTCGTCGCCCGCTTCATCGGCGGCGCCAACATCCTGCGCGGCTCGGCGCTCGATGAGGCGCGCGTCTCGGTCGCGGGCTCAACCCTGCACACCACGGGCCGGACGCTCACAGCCGGCAAACCGGTCGCGCTGTCGGTGCGCCAGCACGAGATCGCGATCGCCGCCGAGAAGCCGCAATCGGCAACCGACAATCACCTCCACGCCGTGGTGACGCGGCAGGTCTTTCTCGGCTCGGCGCGCGACTATACGGTCGCGCTCGACGACAGGACCGAGCTGCGCGTGACGGCGCCGCCCGGCCGCAACATCGCGCCGGGCGAACGGGTTTGGCTGCATCTGCCGGCGGAAACATGCCGGGCACTGGCGGAGGAATGAAACGATGAGCAGGAAGCTGACGCGCCGCCACGTGCTCGCGGCCGCCGCGGCGACGACGACGGCGTCGTTCGCATCTGTTGCGCGCGGCGCGCCGGCGGAGGCGCAGAAGATCACGCCTGACTTGATCGAGGCAGCCAAGAAGGAGGGCAAGGTCTCGTGGTACACGAGCGTCGACCTGCCGCTCGGCGAAAAAGTCGCCAAGGCTTTCGAGGCGGCCTATCCCGGCATCAGCATGAAGGTCGAGCGTTCGGGCGCCGAACGCATCTTCCAGCGCATCGGCCAGGAGTACCAGAGCAAGATCTACGTCTGCGACGTGGTGAACAGCTCCGACGCCGCGCATCTCATCATCTGGAAGCGCGCCAACATGCTGGCATCGTTCCTGCCGGAAGAGGTGGCCCAGCACTTCCCCAAGGAACACTGGGATCCCGACGGCATGTACGCCTCGTGGCGGCTCACCCTCTCGCCGATCGCCTACAACATCAGCCTGGTGAAGGCCGAGGACGCGCCCCAGGGTTTCAACGACGTGCTCGATCCCAAATGGGTCGGCAAGATCGTCAAGGCGCATCCCGGCTACTCGGGCACCATCATGACCGCCACCCAGCAGCTCGCCCGCGACCTCGGCTGGGGTTACTTCGAGAAGCTCGCCAAGCAGAAGGTCATGCAGGTCCAGTCGGCGGCCGATCCGCCCAAAAAGCTGGCTCTGGGCGAGCGGGCCGTGATGGCCGATGGCACGGAATATCTGGTGAGCATGCTGAAGGCAGAGGGCGCGCCCATCCAAGAAGTGCTGGCCGTCGAGGGCACGCCGCTCATCACCGGTCCGTCGGCGGTGATGGCGCACGCCGCCAACCCCAATGCGGCGCGGCTGTTCTACGCCTGGTCGATGACCGCCGAGGCGCAGCAGATGAACGTCGATGTCGGCGCCCTGCGCTCGGCCCACGCGCTGGTCAAGGAGCGGCCCGACCGCAAGAAGCTTTCCGAGATCAAGACCCTGCGCGAGGACGCCGCCGCCGTCGCCGACCAGGCCGACGACATCAAGGCGCACTACACCAAGCTGTTCAAGGTATGACGATGAAAACCACCCCCGTCATCCCGAGCGAAACGAAGCGAAGTCGAGGGACCTTCTCTTCCTCTGACGAGATCTCTCCACTCCGCGCTTCGCGCTCCGGTCGAGACGACGGGGTGGGGCGGCGTGCTCTTCTAAAGGCCGCTGCACTGTTGCCATCGCTCCTTCCTTTCGGCGCCCGCGTGGTGTCGGCCGCGCCGGCGCCCGAGGCGGTCACGCCGGCGCTGGTCGATGCCGCCAAGAAGGAGGGCAAGGTCACCTACTACACGGCGATGGACCTTTCCGTCGCCGAGCCGCTGGCCAAGGCCTTCGAGGCCAAGTATCCCGGCATCAAGGTCGCGGTCGAGCGTACCGGCGCCGAACGGCTGTTCAACCGCATCGCCCAGGAAGAGGCGAGCAACATCCGTCGCTGCGACGTCGTCAACAGCTCCGATGCCGCCCATTTCATCGTGTGGAAGCGCCAGGACTGGCTGGCGCCCTATGTCACGATTGAGATCGCCGAGAACGTGCCGGCCGACATGCGCGATCCCGACGGCACCTTCACCAACCAGCGCACGCATTTGAGCGCCATCGCCTACAATACGAGCCTGATCAAGCCCGAGGACGCGCCCAAGGGCTTCATCGACCTGCTCGATCCCAAGTACGCCGGCAAGCTGGTGAAGGGCCATCCCGGTTATTCCGGCACCATCATGACCGCCACGCAGCAGACCGCGCGCGAGCTGGGCTGGGGCTATTTCGAGAAGCTCGCCAAGCAGAAGGTATTGCAGGTCCAGTCGGCCACCGAGCCGCCCAAGAAGATCGAGGCCGGCGAGCGCGCCATCGCCGTCGACGGCAGCGATTATCTGTTCTGGATGGCCAAGGAGCGCGGCTCGCCGATCGAGGTGGTACAGGCGATCGAGGGCACGCCGCAGATCTCCAACCCGATGGCGGTGTTCAAGTCGGCGCCCAATCCCAACGCCGCGCGGCTGCTGTTCGGCTGGATCATGTCGGCCGAAGGCCAGGCCTTCATCGTCAATCTGAGCGGCCAGTATCCGGCCCACAAGCTGGTGAAGGCCAAGGCCGGCCGGCCGCCGCTCGCCTCGATCAAGACCTGGCGCGAGGACTCCGCCGAGGTCGAGAAGATGGCCGACGAGATCAAGACCAGGTACCAGCGGATGTTCAAGGTATGATGTTTGTCGGTCCACGCCCAGTTGTCATCCTGAGCGCACCGAAGGATCTCATGCCCGTGGCAAGCGGCGATGAGGTCCTTCGCTTCAGCGCGGATCTGATCCGCGCGACTCAGGACGACACGAAGCTGCGAGGAAGCTTTGTCATCCGCGGCTGAAGAAAAGGTCCCTCGCTTCGCTCGGGATAAAACCTGGCGCCTGCCCGACCTCTCGCGTCCGGTCCTGATCGCCGTCGCCGCGCTCCTGGTGGTGATGATCGCCCTGCCGATGGGCTGGCTCGTGGTCTACAGCCTGTCGGACAAGGCGGGCCACGCCACGCTGGGCAACTTCGTTGCCCTGTTCACCGACCCGACCTTCGTCGATCCGCTGATCACGACCCTCATCATCGCCTTCTCGACGAGCGCGATCTGCTGCGCCGTCGCCGCCCCGCTGGGCTGGCTGGTGGCGCGCACCGACATGCCGATCCGCCGCACGGTGCGCACCCTGGTGATGGCCTCGCTGGTGACGCCGCCGTTCGTCGGCGCCATCGCCTGGGAGATGCTGGCCGCGCCCAATTCGGGGCTGCTGAATCAGCTGTGGCGCGCGCTCACCGGCATGCCGGCCGACGAGGCGCTTCTGGACATCTACAATCTGCCCGGCCTGATCTTCGTCATCGCCTGCTACACCTTTCCCTACGTCTTCATCCTGGTCGCCAACGCGCTCGACCGCATGCCCGGCGAGCTCGAGGACGCCTCCTCGATGCTGGGCGCGAAGACCTGGCAGACCGCGCGGCTGATCACCGTGCCGCTTGCCCTGCCGACGCTGCTCGCGGGCGCCCTGATCGCCTTTCTGCAGGCGCTGAACCTGTTCGGCTCACCGGCCATCCTCGCCATTCCCGCCGGCTTCCACACGCTCACCACCCGCATCTGGAGCCTGTTCCAGTTCCCGCCCAAGCCCGAGCTCGCCGCCGCCGCCTCGCTGCCGCTGCTGCTGCTTACCATCGTGCTGCTGCGTGCCCAGTCGCTGGCGCTGGGCCGCCGCGGCTATGCCGTGCTGGGCGGCAAGTACGGCCAGCCGCGCCTCGTCAGGCTGGGCTGGCTGCGCTGGCCCGCGGCGGCGCTGGCCCTGCTGGTGCTCGCCATGCCGCTCTTCCTGCCCTACGCCGCGCTGTTCAACTCGGCGTTCTCGCGCGTCGCCTCCAAGCTCGTGACCTTCGACACGATCACGCTGCACAACGTGCGCTTCACCTTCCTCGAGCTCAGCTCGACGATGCCCGCGCTCGAGAACACCTTCCTGCTGGCGACCGCTTCGGCGACCCTGGGCGCGCTGTTGGCGCTGCTGATCGCCTACATCGTGGCCCGCCGCGCCGTCCCCGGGCACAGGCTGCTGGGCTTTCTCGCCACCGCGCCCATCGCCATTCCCGGCATCGTGCTGGGCGTCGGCCTGTT
>DASZJU010000249.1:0-3027 GCA_035947815.1 Reyranella sp. | reverse complement strand
ACCCGCATCCGGCGCAAGGTCGAGAAGGATCCGGCGCACCCCGAGGCGATCCGAACGGTGCGCGGCGTAGGCTACATGTTCGTGCCACCCAAGGACTGAGCCTGCGAAGCGGACACAACTTGGAATTCATGCCTCCCCCGTCAGACGGGAGCTTTGCACAAAGGGCGAACCGTGATTCTCTTGCGTAGAGCGTAGGAGGTCTAGCGGGATGTCGAAACGAGGCTCGCAGGCAGGACTGGCCGAAGCCTTTCTGCATCCGTCGGTCGGCCGGAATGTGCGACTTGAGGCGATCTCGGAGCGGATCGATTGGCATCCGGTTGAGGCGGCCTTGACGGGTCTTCGGTCGGGCGAGCGAGGAGCGCCGCCTTACCCGGCTCTGATGATGACCAAGGCGCTGTTGCTGCAGCAATGGTACGGGCTGTCCGACCCCGGGCTGGAGGAAGCCCTGCTCGATCGCATGTCGTTCCGTCGCTTCGTCGGCTTGTCCGGTGACGAGGCGGCGCCCGACCACGCGACCCTGTGGCGCTTTCGCCAGGTGTTGTCTCGTCTGGATTTGGACAGGGCGGTGCTGGAGGCGGTGAACAGCCAACTCGATGCTCAGGGCCTGATCGTTCGGCAAGGCACCTTGATCGACGCCAGCTTGGTTGCGGCCCAGTCCCAGCCGCCGCGACCGGCCGCCAAGGAGGAGGTTGAGCCGGGCGCTAGTCGGCTGGTCCGAACGCCGCGCGAGCCTGATGCCGACTGGACCAAGCGCGGCGCGGTCCGCTTCTTCGGCTACAAGGCGCATGTGGCGGTTGACCGCGGATCGGGGTTGGTCCGGCGCGTCATCTTCACACCGGCCAGCGTCAACGACACCGTCGTTGCCGACGATCTTGTGCTGGGCGACGAAGGCGAGGTGTGGGCCGACAAGGCCTATGACAGCCACGCCCGACGCGCCCGCTTGGTGGCGGCTGGCATCAAGAACCGCATCTGCCGACGCGGCAACAAGCACCATCGCCCGTCGATCTGGTCGCAGCGTCGCAATCGCGCCATCGCCAGGGTGCGCAGCCGCGTCGAGACGCTGTTCGCCGTCCTCAAGCGTCACTATCGCCACCACAGGGCGCGATATCTGACCCTGCAACGCAATCGCACCGACCTGCTGATGGCCTGCGTTGCCATCAACCTGCGACGCGCCCTGCGGCTCGCGACATGACCGCTACCGGCAACCTCGGCCAAGCGCAGGCCCACTCCCAACCGCCTCTCGCCGTAACTCCTCCTGGCAGTTCGGTGCCATCGTTCCGCGCGAAACGACCCTTTCTGCAAAGCTCCCGTCTTACGGGGGAGGCGAATCCATTCCATAGATGTCGAAAGGGGAAAAATCGATGTCCAGCACGATTGGTCGGCGGATCTTCCGGCAAGCCGCCGCCGTCCTCCTCATCGTCCTCTTCCTGCCCATCGCCGCGCTGGGCCAGACGACGCGGCTCACCTTCCTGCACACCAACGACACCTACGAGATCGTCCCGACGCGCGGCTGGGGCGGTTTCGCCCAGCTCATGACCGTGCTGAAGGAGCAGCGTGCGGCGTCGGCCCATTCGCTCACCACCTTCGGCGGCGACCTGCTGTCGCCTTCGATCATGTCGGGCTTCCATCGCGGCGCGCAGATGATCGAGCTGATGAATGCTGTCGGCACCGATATCGCCGTGCTCGGCAACCACGAATTCGATTTCGGCCCCGACGTGCTGCGCCAGCGGATGGGCGAATCGCGCTTCCCCTGGCTCGCCACCAACGTCACACGCAACGGCGCCGTTCTCGAAGGGGCCAGCGACACCGTCATCCGCGAGCTGGGTGGCGTCAAGGTGGGCTTTTTCGGCCTGGTCACGCCCGAAACGACGCGCATGTCGAGCCCCGGTCCAGCCATCGCCTTCGGTCCGTACCGGGAAGCCGCGGTGGCCGCGGTGCGCGTGCTGCGCGACAGGGGCGCCGACATCGTCGTGGCTCTCACCCATCTCAAATTCGCAGAGGATCGCGAGATTGCCCGCACAGTGCCGGGCATCGCCCTCATTCTCGGTGGCCACGACCATGACGCCATGACGATGCTCGAAGGCAGCACGCTGATCCTCAAGTCAGGCGCCGACGCGCGCTATCTCGGTGTCGTCGATCTCACCGTCGCGCGGCGAGCCCCACCATCGGGACCGCCGACCGTCGACGTGACGCTCGCCTGGCGCATGATCCCGGTGCGCGGCGTCGCGCCCGATCCCGAGATCGCCGGCCTGGTGAAGCGCCATACCGACCGGCTCGACGGCGAGCTTTCAGTCGAAATCGGCACCGCGACGCGCCCGCTCGACAGCCGCCGGTTGGTGGTGCGCGAGGGCGAGGCCGCGATCGGCAACCTGTTCGCCGACGCCATTCGCGATGCCGTCGGTGCCGAGGCGGCCCTGCTGAACGGCGGCGGCATCCGCGGCGACCGCGCCTACGAGGCGGGCACGCGGCTCACGCGCCGCGACATCCTAACCGAGCTGCCGTTCGGCAATTCAACCGCGCTTGTGGAACTGAAGGGCAGCGACTTGCTGGAGGCGCTGGAGAACGGCGTCAGCCGGGTCGAGGAGCGGCAGGGCCGCTTCCCCCAGGTGTCCGGCCTGCGCTTCGCTTACGACCCCGCCCGTCCACCGATGCATCGCATCGTCGAAGCCAGCGTCAACGGCCAGCCGCTCGACCCCGCGCGCCTCTATCGCGTGGCGACCATCGATTTCCTGGTCGGCGGCGGCGACGGTTACGCCTCCCTGGCGAGAGGCCGCAGCCTGGTCGACGCCAGCGGCGGCCAGCTCACCGCAGCCCAGGTCATCGCCTATGTCACCGCGCGCAAAACCGTGGACAGCGCCATCGAGGGCCGCATCGTGCGTCGCTGAGGAAAGTCAGTGCTTGAGGTTGGGCATCTCCGGCAGCGGCACGATGCGGATGCCGGCGGCTTCCAACCCCTCGCGCACCGCCTTGGAGACCGTGACGGCGGTCGGGCCGTCGCCGTGCACGCAGATCGAATCGACCTGGCAG
>DASZJU010000248.1:0-4918 GCA_035947815.1 Reyranella sp. | reverse complement strand
GACGCTGCTGGAGAGCAATCCCTTGCTGGCACGCTCGATCCGCAACCGCTTTCCCTACATCGATCCGCTCAACCACGTGCAGATCGAGTTGCTGCGGCGCCACCGGGCGGGCGACGCCGACCCGGGCGTCGTGCAAGGCATTCATCTCAGTATCAATGGTATCGCGGCCGGCCTGCGCAACAGCGGATAGGCGCGACGCCGCCGCCCGCGCTTCCAAGCTTCGACCATGAGTTGCGTGTGGCCGCCCGGTGACACCGCGCAACATTTGCGTGTGATCGCCGGAACCTCTTCGGGATTGCAGCGTTTCACGATGGGGCGCTCCTATTCCGGATACCGTCCCTGGAACGGCGCTCCGCCTTCCGAATCTCTCTATGGGGGATGGATCATGCTCAAGAAGCTATTGGTTGTGTTTGCGGCGACTTTTTTGCTGGGCGCTTGCGCCTCGGAACCGCCGCCTCCGCCGCCGCCACCGCCGCCGCCCGTGGCGCAGGCCCCGACCTTCATGGTGTTCTTCGACTGGGATAGCTCGCGGCTTTCGCCAGCTTCTCTGAACGTGATCACCCAGGCGGTCACGGCCTTCAGGTCCACCGGCAACGCCCGCGTCACGGCGACCGGTCACACCGATACGACGGGCTCGGAAAGCTACAATATGGCCCTGTCGCTCCGGCGCGCGAACGCGGTGAAGAACGAGATGGTTCGCCAGGGCGTCCCGGCTGACGCCATCGCCGTGATCGGCAAGGGCGAGACCCAGCTGCTGGTACCGACCGGCGACAACGTGCGCGAGCCGCAGAATCGTCGGGTCGAGATCGTGGTCGGCGGCACCGGAGGCCAGGTGTCGAGCGTCTTTTCGGACCCGCGGTCCTACTGCAAATCCTTGAGCGACAAGGTGCGCCAGTACCGCACCTCTCAGGCCGATACTCCCGAAGCGGCCGCGATCGCCCAGTGCGAGGCAGGCAACTATCAGGCCGGCATCCCCGTACTCGAGGATTCCCTGATTAGAAATAACATCCCGCTCCCGGCGCCTGGCTACCGCTGGCCCGGGCAGCCCATTGTGATGCGCTGAACGATTGGCTTCGACGGGTGGCAAGCAGCAACGCCTGCCACCCCTTGGAAGAAAAGGTGAAGAAAAGGCGGCCCTCGCGTGGGCCGCCTTTTTCAATGGCGGAGGCGCGTCAGTTGAGCCGCGCGGCCTGCGCCATCGCTTCCAGGGCTTCGGGCTGGCGGGAACGCACATTGAGCGAATCGGCGCCGCTCTCCTCCCACGCGCGGTAACGCTGGCGGATGCGGGCCGGCGGCCCGACCAGCGACTTCATGTCGACCCATTCGTCGGGCACGGCGGCGATGGCTTCGTCCTTGCGGCCCGCCAGGTAGAGTTCCTGGATGCGCTTCGCCGCATCGCCGAAGCCGCGGCGCACCATAATGTCGTTGTGGAAGTTCTTGCTGCGGTGGCCCATGCCGCCGACGTAAAGCGCCACCTCGGGCTTCAGCCGGCCGAGCGCTCCGGCGACGTCGTTGTCGACCTCGACATGCACCGAGGCGTGGACGGAAAAGTTCGCGAAGCCCTTGCCATTGCCGGCCCGGCGGAAGCCCTCTTCGAGCCAGGGTCTGTACTCTTCCATGGCGCCGGGCATGAAGCCCATGGGCAGCCAGCCGTCGGCGATCTCGGCGGTGAGTTTGACGGTCGCTTCGTTACCGGTCGCCAGGTAGATCGGGATATGCGGGTTCATGTGCAGGATGGATTTCAGCGGCTTGCCGATTCCCATGGCGCCGGGCCCGCTGTAGGGCAGCGCGATCTCGCGGCCGTCGTGCGTCACCGGTGTCTCGCGCGCGAAGATCTTGCGCATGATCGCGACGTAGTCGCGGATGCGCCAGTAGGGCTTGCCCCAGGGTTGGCCGTACCAGCCTTCGACGATCTGCGGGCCCGAGACGCCCAGGCCGACGATGAAGCGGCCGCCGCCGGCCATCGCATCGACTGTCGCCGCCGACATCGCCGCGTTCGCGGGCGTCCGGGCGGCCAGTTGCATGATGCCGGTGCCGAGCTTGATGCGGCTGGTATGCGCCGCCAGGAAGGCCAGCGGCGTCACCGCGTCGGAGCCATAGGCTTCCGCCGTCCACACCGATTCGTAGCCCAGCTCCTCGGCGCGCTGCACGAGCTTCACCGGAATGTCGAGATGCGCGCCGGAATAACCGATCGCCAAACCCAATTTCATCGCGGTTCCTCCCGTGCGAAGCGGCACCTATAATGACCCCAAAAGCTCGCCGGGGGGAAACAAGATGGAACGCGTTGCGACGGGCTTCGGCCTGATCGAAGGCCCTGTCTGGGACCCGGCCCACGGGCTCTATTTCAGCGACGTCATCAATGGCGGCGTGTATCTGCTGGATCGCGCCGGGACGGTGTCGCCGGTGATCCCCAAGCGGCGCGGCATCGGCGGCATGGCGCTGCATGCGTCGGATGGCCTGGTGGTCGGCGGACGCGACATCGCCGTCGTGCGGCTGGCCGACGGCCATACGCGTTCGCTGCTATCGCTGGACGCCATCCCCGGCGCCACGGGCTTCAACGACCTCACCACCGATCGGGCGGGGCGTGTCTATGTCGGCTCACTCGCCTTCCGCGTCTTCGGCGGCGACGCGCCGAAACCCGGCCACCTTCATGTGATCGATCTCGACGGAACAATGCGCACGCTGTCGGACGGCGTCATGCTGACCAACGGGCTTGGCTTCTCTCCCGACGAGCGGCGTCTTTACCATTCCGACGCCCGCGCGGCCCTGGTCCGGGTCTATGACGTGGCGACGGACGGCTCGGTGGGCCCGTGGCGGCAGTTCGCCGCTCTCGGCGCCGAGGGTGTGCCGGATGGCCTCAAGGTGGCGAGCGACGGCTCTGTCTGGGTGGCCGACGCCCATGGCGGCAGGGTGGTCGTGTTCGACCAGGACGGCACGCACCGGCAGGATATGCCTGTGCCATTGCCCATGGTCACCAGCCTGTGTTTCGGGGGCGACGACTTCCGTGATCTCTACATCGTCACCGGCTCCCGCGGTGGGCCGACGGAGAATTGCGGCAGCATCTTTCGCACGCGGGTCGACGTCGCCGGCCTGGCATTGCCGCCGGCGCGAGTCGCCGCCTGATCGAGGAGCATCATGAAAGTCTTTGTCTTCGACCTTTTGGCGTACGGCGAGAACCTCGAACATCTGAAGGTCGGCTCGGAGCTGCCCTATCCCTTGAGCCAGCGGCATTTCAAGGCCGACGTGGCGGTGCGTACCTACGCCGAGCACCTCGATGCCTGGGAAGAGATGGACCGGTTGGGCTACGACGGCGTCGGCTTCAACGAGCATCATTGCTCGCCCTACGGGCTGATGAATTCGCCCAACCTGATGGCGGCGGCTGCCGCGCAGCGCACCAAGAAGCTGAAGCTGTTGATCTACGGCAATCTGCTGCCGCTGCATGAGCCGCTGCGGCTGGCCGAGGAGCTGGCGATGCTCGACTGCCTGTCGAACGGCCGGCTGATCTCCGGCTTCGCGCGCGGCATCCCGCGCGAATACCAGGTGCACAATGTGTCGCTGGCCGAATCGCGCGCCCGCTTCGAAGAGGCCTTCGAGATCGTCACCCGCGCCTGGACCGAGGATGTTTTCTCCTACGACGGCAAGTTCTGGTCTTACAAGGACGTGGCGATCTGGCCCCGTCCGGTGCAACGGCCCCATCCCGAGATCTGGATCCCGATCGTCGGCAGCAAGGAATCGATTGAGTTCGCCGGCAAGCATGATATCCCGATCACCCCGGGTCTCGGCGGCGGCGGGCTGCGCAACGACATCATCGCCTATTACGCCAAGTGCCTCGCCAATGCCGGTCATCGCATCACGCCCAATCATCTGTCTCTCGGCATCAACGCCTACGTCGCCGATTCAAAGGCCCAGGCGGTCAAGGAAATGGCGCCCTATCACCTCTATTTCAATCGCACGCTGTTCAGCCACGGCAACTTCACCGAGACCGCGCTGCAGCGCCAGGCGGGCTACTCCAGCCAGAGCTCGACCGACTATGTGCGGCCCGAGAACCAGCGCGCCGCAGCCTTGCTGCGCGAGGATTTCCGCAACCTCACCCTGGCCGACGTCGAGCGGCAGGCCGAAAACCTGCCCTGGGGCACGCCGCAGGAAGTGACCGAGCGTATCATCGCGGCCGCCGAGGGTGCTGGCGCCAACATGGTGCAGATCAGCCTCAACCGGGGCGCCATGCCCCACGAGATGTTCATCGAGCAGATCCGCCGTTTCGCCCGCGACGTGCTGCCCGCGCTGCAGGCACACCAGGTCAAACGCGTGCCGGCTGCCGAGGTTGTGCCCGCGTAGAAAGAAGCGCCAGCGATCAAAGAGGGGGAGGAAGACCATGGCGATGACGAACAAGATGTCTGCCGCCGCGGACTCTCAGACCTTCGGCGGCCTCCAGCTCCGCGTGGCCGTGCTGTGCGGCCTCATCCAGGCGCTCGACGGCTACGATCTCTCGGCCATCGGGTTGGCCGTGCCCTCGCTCATCAAGGCCTGGTCGATGCCGCCGTCGGCCTTCACCCAGGCCTTCGCGCTCTCCAGCGTCGGCATCATGGCAGGCGCCATGCTCGCCGGACCGATCGCCGACCGCTACGGCCGCAAGCCCGTGCTGCTGCTCTCGGTCGCGCTGTTCGGCCTGTTCTCGCTGCTCTCGGCGTGGGCGCCTTCCCTGCCGATCCTGGTGGCACTGCGCTTCTTCACTGGCATCGGCATCGGCGGCGCCATGCCGACGACGGTGGCGCTCACCTCCGACTACACGCCGGACCGTTGGCGCACCTCCGTCGTCATGTTCATGTTCACCGGCAATACGATCGGCGGCTTCTTCGCCGGCCAGATCGCGGCGCAGATCCTGCCGCGCTGGGGCTGGCAAGGCATCTTCTATGTCGGC
>DASZJU010000247.1:0-12235 GCA_035947815.1 Reyranella sp. | reverse complement strand
TTGAATGGAAATGGTGGGCAGGAGTGGACAATAATCCCAGGCTGAGGGGAGAAACGCCATGAACCGCCAGGAGGCGGGCATGACCCAGGCAATAGCGCCGCGCGCCGATCGGTTGACAGTCTGCGACGTCGATCTCGAGGTCGTTCGGCGCGGCACTGTTCGGCGCGGCACTGAGCGCGGCACGGGGCGCGCGATCGTCTTCCTGCACGGCTTTCATACGCTCGACCCGGATGCGCGTTTCCTAGAGCTCCTGTCGCGCCGAGCCTCCGTCCTCGCCCCCTCGCATCCGGGCTTCGGCGCTTCGGCGCGGCCCGACGGCTTCGAAACGGTCTACGACCTCGTCCACCTCTACCGCGCGTTCCTCGACGGGCTGCCGGATGACAAGGTCACGCTGATCGGCGCCTCGTTCGGCGGCTGGCTCGCCGCCGAAATCGCCGCCTCCTGTCCGCACCGGCTCGACCGTCTCGTGCTCGTCGATGCGCTCGGCATCAAGCTCGGCGACCGCGAGACGCCCGACATCCTCGACGTTTTCAACACCCATCCCGACACCGTGCGCCGGCTGAGCTGGCATGATCCCCGACGCTCGGCGCCCGACTTCGATGCGCTTTCGGACGAGGCGCTGACGCGGCACGCGCGCAACTGGGAGGCGCTCTGCCTTTATGGCTGGGAGCCCTACATGTACAACCCGCGCCTCACGCGATGGCTCGGCCGCATCGAGATCCCGACGCTGGTGCTGTGGGGCGAATCCGACGGCGTGGTCAAGCCGGCCTACGGCCGCGCCTACGCGTCGCTCATTCCCGGTGCGCGCTTCGCCCTGATCGACGGGGCCGGGCATCACCCCGAGCTCGAGCGGCCGGATGCGCTCGCCGATCGCGTTTTCGAGTTCCTCGGCTGCTGACAGACCCCAACGCTTCGGAGAGGCCGCGATGGATGCTTGGTGGATGTGCGAGGTGCCTTATCCCCACGTGCCCCAGGCGGTGCTCGACGCGGCCGATTCGGTGCGTGCCAGCCTGCCCAATCGCTACTGCGACCCGCGGGTCGCTGCCGATCTCTTCGAGGAGGTGATCGACGAATATCTGTTGTGCGACGAGCTCGGACTCAACGTCTGCGCGACCGAGCATCACGCCGGCATCAACTCGCTGGTTGGCTCGAACCCGATGCTCGTCGGCATCCTCGCGCGACAGACGCGCAAGGCGCGCATCCTGAGCCTGGGAACGCTGGTCTCGCTGCGCCGCGAGCCGGTGCGCGTCGCCGAAGAGTATGCCACCGCGGACGTGATCTCGCGCGGCCGTCTCGAGCTCGGTTTCGTGAAATCGGGCGGGACCGAGATGGCGTCGGCCAATGCCAACCCCGTCAACAACATCGAGCGCTACTGGGAGGCGATCGACCTCATCGGCAAGGCGCTCACCCGCCACGACGGGCCGTTTTCCTGGGAGGGCAAGCACTTCACCCATCGCCACGTCAATATCTGGCCGCGCCCCTGGCAGGACCGCTTGCGGATGTGGGCGGCGACCGGCGACCCGCACACTGCCGTCGAGGTCGGCCGCCGCGGCATGGTGCACACGCTCGTGCTGCGCGGTCCTGAAGGGACGCGACGCGCCTATGCGGCCTACCGCAACGCGCGCAGCGAGGCGGGCCTGCCGCCAGCCCCGATCGACAACTTCGCCTACAGCGCCTTCGTCTGCGTCGGCGATACCGAGGAGGAGGGCCTGCGGGCCGGCGGCAAGCTCCTGTGGTTCCTCAATACCAGCCTCAAATCGGCGCCGCAGTACGCCCAGCTCCTGCCCGGCACCGCACCGCCGCCGATCGCCGGTCAAGCCTGGCGCACGCGGCCAAAGGCCGGCACCGGCGGCGGCGTTGCCTCGGCCCAGGAAAACGCCCGCAAGCTGATGTCGACGACGGTCGAGCAGGCGATGGCGCAGGGCATCCTGTTCGCCGGCAATCCCGACAGCGTCTTCGCGCAGATCAAGCAGTTTCACGACGACGTTGGCGGCTTCGGTCACCTCACCATGATCGGCCGCACCGGCTTCATGACGCACGCCGAATCCGAGAAAAGCATCCGGCTCTTCGGCAAGGAGGTGCTGCCGCGCCTCAAGGAGATCGCGCCGGCGACCGCGCCGCTGGAGCCGGCGCGGTGAACAACGAACCGACAGGAAAATGTTGGACGCAGAGGGACGAAACGCAATCCGAGGGAGGAACTGATGGACTCCAGCAATGTGAGGACGGGCCGTCTTACCTGGCTTGGCGAATTTGACCGCTATCAATGGACGGTGTTTCTCATCGCCTGGATCGGCTGGGCCCTCGATGCCACCGACTTCGGCCTCTTTGCCATCGTCCTTCGCCCCGCGCTGACAGATCTGCTCGGGGGCCAGCCGACGGTCGCCCAACTTGGCGAGGTCGGCGGTTATCTCAGCATGGTCGGGCTGCTGGGCTGGGCATTCGGCGGCTTCCTGTTCGGCACCATCGCCGACTATATCGGCCGGGTGCGGGCGCTCGCGCTCAGCATCCTGATCTTCAGTGTCTTCACCGCTTGCCAGGGCCTCGCCCAGAGCCCACTGCAGCTCGGTATATTCCGCTTCCTCGCCGGCCTCGGCACAGGCGCCGAAATCGTGGTCGGGATTCCCCTGGTGGCGGAGGCGTTCGCCGAGCGCCACCGTGCCAAGGTCCTGGGCGTCATGATGACCGGCGGCGCGTTCGGCTCGATCATCGGCGGCCAGATCTACAATCTGGTCGGACCCTATGGCTGGCGCTACGTCTTTTTCGTCGGCGTCGCACCCGCCCTGCTGCTGCTGTTCATCCGCCGCAGCATGGCCGAGCCGGCGCATTTTCATGCCGTGCGCGAGCGCCGTGCGTCGGTGAAGGCGGCGGGCAGCGCGGCCACCGAGCAGGACAAGGCCTTCATGCGCTTCGTGCCGGCGCAACTCTTTACGCGGGAGCTGCGCTTCAGCACCTTTGTCGGGCTGCTGTTCTGCCTCGGCACATTGCTGTCGATCTGGACCAGCAATATCTGGCTGCCGACCATCCAGAGCCTCATGCTCCAGAAGGATGGCATCACCGGCGCCGCGGCGATCCCCTATATCGGCAATGGCATGATGCTGTGGGGCGTCGGCGGCATTTTCGGCTATGCGAGCTTCGGCTTCCTCGCCGACTTCTTCGGACGCCGGCCGACCATCGTCTTCTACAATGTCGGCGCCGTGGCGAGCGGGCTGGTGCTCTATCTCGTTCTCGGGACCTATACCTATTATCCCTATATGCTGGTCATCTTCGGCTATTTCGTCTTCGGGGTCTTCTCGGGCCACGCGATCTATCTGCCCGAGCTGTTCCCAACGCATGTGCGCGCCACGGCGGTCGCGTTCTGCAACGGCACGGGGCGCCTCATCACCAGCTTTGGACCGCTGGTCGCCGGCCTGCTGGTGGTGCCGTTTGGCAGCTTCAACAACGCCGCGGCCTTCATGACCTGCTTCGCCCTCTTGAGCATCGTCGCCATGATGCTTGGCCGCGAAACCAGGGACGACGCGCTACCGCGGTAAGGCTTGGGTCGTCGGCGGCGAGCGGTTCTTGACGGAAACGAGCTCGCCGTAGGACAGCGCTGATTCCGCCCCCCGCCTTCAGGCGTTCGACCGCGGCTGGCGGTTGCGCCGCCATGGCCATGCGGATGCGGCTTCGCCCAGCGTGCGGCGCAGTCGATCGAGGGAAAGATAGATCACCGGCGTCGTGAAGAGCGTGAAGACCTGGCTGAGCAGGAGGCCGCCCATCACGGTGATGCCGAGCGGCTGACGCAGCGAGGCTCCCTGGCCGATGCCGACGGCCAGCGGCAGGGCGCCCAGCACCGCGGCGGCCGTGGTCATCATGATCGGCCGCAGCCGCACCACGGCGGCCTCGTGGATGGCCTCCTTCGCCGGGCGTTTCTCGTTGCGCTCGAGATGGATGGCGACGTCGATCATCATGATGGCGTTTTTCTTCACGATGCCGATCAGCAGGATGATGCCGATCAGCGCGATCATCGAGAACGGCACGCCGAACAACAGCAGCGCCAGGGTGGCGCCAATTCCGGCTGACGGCAGCGTCGACAGGATGGTGAGCGGATGGATGGTGTTCTCGTAGAGGATGCCCAGCACGATGTAGACGGCGACCAGGGCGGCGAGGATCAGAAGCGGGATCGTCGACAGCGATTGGGCAAAAACCTGCGCCGAACCCTGGAAGCCACCATGGATCGAGGCGGGCGCGCCCACGGTGCGCATCGCCGCATCGATCGCCGCCTGTGCCGAGCTGAGCGATCCGCCCGGCGGCAGGTTGAAGGAAAGCGTCGCCGCGATCAGGCCACTCTGGTGGTTGACCTGGATCGCCGTGTGGTTGTTGACGGATTTGGCCAGAGCCGACAGCGGCACCATGGTTTCGGCAGCCGTGCTGTCGGCGCTGCCGCTCGACGTCCCGCCACGACCGTTGGATATCGCGTTCGTCACCAGGTTCGCCTGCGCATTGGCATTGAGCGCGTTGGCGTTCGACGACGCCACGCGAGGCGCGACGGAGGAGAACGGCTTCACGCCCGTCACCGTGCCGCCAGGCATCTGCGTCTGCTGCGTGCCGGTCACATTGCCGGCGGCCGTGCTGAGGAAAATGCGGTTGAGGTCCTGCGGCTGCTGCCAGTATTTCGGCGCCACCTCCATCACCACGAAATATTGATTGTACGGATTGTAGATGGTCGAAACGGTGCGCTGGCCGAACGCGTCGTAGAGCACGGCATCGACCTGGTTCGGCGTGAAGCCGTAGCGCGCCGCCGTGGCACGGTCGATCGTCACAAAGGTTTGCAGGCCGTTCTGCTGCATGTCCGTATTGACGTCGGTCAGCTGATCCGGATGCTTGGCAAGCTCGGCGATCAGCTTGGGAACCAGGCTGTAGATGGCGCCGGCGTCGTCGCCGCTCAGCGTATACTGATATTCCGCCGCCGTTTGCCGGCCGCCGAGATGCAGATCCTGCTGCGCCTGCAGGAACAGCCGCGCGCCGGAGATGCTGTTGAGCTTGGGCCGCAGGCGTTGGACGATCTGTTCTGCCGAAGCGCCCCGCTCGGCGAGTGGTTTCAGCGCGATGAAGACCGTGGCGGTGTTGCCCGCGCGGCCGGCCGAGCCCGAGCCGGCGAAGCCGAAGACCGAGGCGACCGCGGGGTCCTTCTGCACGATGCCCTGCAACTGGGCGAGCTTCTGGGACATCGCCGGGAAGGAGATCGCCTGATCGGCGATGATCTGCCCGATCACGATGCCGGTATCCTGCTCGGGGAAGAAGGTCGACGGCAGCAGCCTGAACAGGAAGACATTGCCCACGATCAGGCCGATCAGCAGGAGGCCGACCAGCAGCGTATGGTCGAGCACGGCATGCAGCCCGCGCGCATAGCCATTCCTGAAGCGATCGAACTGGCGCTCCATCCAGACGGCCACGCGCGCCCGGGCAGGATGTGCGCGGCGGTCCTTGAGCATCCAGGCGCACATGCAGGGCGTTATGGTGAGCGAGATCACCATCGAGATCAGGATGGCGATCGACAGCGTCACCGCGAACTCGTGGAATACCAGGCCGACGGTGCCCGGCATCAGCAGGATCGGAATGAACACCGCAATCAGCGACAGGCTCATCGAGACGACCGTGAAGCCCACCTCGGCGCTGCCGCGCAAGGCGGCTTCCCGCGGCGCCAGGCCCGAGTCGACATGGCGCACGATGTTCTCGAGCACGACCACGGCATCGTCGACGACGAAGCCCGTGCCGATGGTGAGCGCCATCAGCGAAAGATTGTCGATACTGTAGCCGAGCAGATACATCGGCCCGAACGTGCCGATGATCGACAGCGGCAATGCCACCGCCGGTATCCAGATCGACTGCGCCGACTGCAGGAACACGAAGACCACGCCGATCACCAGCACCACGGCCAGCGCCAGCGTGCGCTCGGTGTCGCCGACCGCGGCATTGACCGACTGCGAGCGGTCCATGGCGACGTTGACCCGCGCGCCGTGCGGCAAGGTCGCCTCGATCGACGGCAGGACCCTGCGGATCTGGGCATCGGTCGCGACGATGTTGGCGCCCGGTATCGGATAGACGATGACGCCCACCGCCGGCTGGCCGTTGTAGAGGCCGATATTGCGGATGTTCTCGTTGGCATCCTGCACGTCGGCGACGTCATGCAGCATGACGGCTGAGTTGTTGCGGTAGGCGATCACGAGATCCTTGTAGTCCGCCGCCACGGTCGCCTGGTCGTTGGAGGTGACCTCGTAGCGCCGGTCGCCCTGGTCGATATCGCCCTTGGCGCTGTCGGCGTTGGCGGCCGCCACCGCGGCCCGCACGTCTTCCATGCCGATGCCGTAGCTGTTGAGCCTGTCCGGTTCGAGCTCGATGCGGACCGAGGGCAACGCGGCGCCGCCCAGCGTGATCTGGCCGACGCCGCTGATCTGCGACAGCTGCTGCTGGATCACGGTATTGGCGCTGTCGTAGAGCTGCGAGCGCGTCAGCGTGTCCGAGGTCAGCGCCAGGATCATGATCGGCGAATCCGACGGGTTGAACTGCCGCCACGTCGGATTGCCGCGCAACGTCGTCGGCAGGTCGGCGCGCGACGCCTGGATCGCCGCCTGGACGTCGCGCGAGGCGCCGTTGATGTCGCGGCTCACGTCGAACTGGGTGACGATCGTCGCCACGCCGACATAGCTGGTCGAGGTCAGCTGGGTCACGCCGGAGATCGTCGCCAGGCGCCGTTCCAGCGGCTCGGCGACGGTGGCGGCCATGATTTCGGGCGACGCCCCCGCCATGGTCGCCTGGACGACCACCACCGGGAAGGTGATGTTCGGCAAGGGCGCCACGGGCAGGTGGAACCAGCCGAGCACGCCCGACAGAAAGATCGCAATGGCCAGCAGCGTCGTCGCCACCGGCCGGTCGATGAAGAGGGCGGAGACGTTCACGTTGGACGCTCGGCCGGCGGACTATCCGGCCGGCTGCGGCTGAAGCGCCGCGACAGGCGATCGAAGGCGAGGTAGATCACCGGCGAGGTGAACAGCGTCAAGAGCTGGCTCAAGGCGAGACCGCCGATGATCACCAGGCCCAGCGGCTGACGCAGTTCGGAGCCGGTTCCGCCGCCCACCAGCATCGGCAGCGCGCCCAGCATCGCCGCGAACGTCGTCATCAGGATGGGCCGGAAGCGCAGCAATGACGCCTCGAAGATCGCCTCCTCGGGCGACTTGCCGTGCTCGCGCTCGGCGTCGAGGGCGAAGTCGACGATCATGATGGCGTTCTTCTTGACGATGCCGATCAGCAGGACGATGCCGATGATGCCGATCACGTCGAGATCCCTGCCGTCGATCATCAGCGCCAGCAGCGCCCCGATGCCGGCCGACGGCAGTGTCGACAGGATCGTCACGGGATGGATGAAGCTCTCGTACAGCACGCCCAGCACGATGTAGACGGCGACCAGGGCCGCGATCAGCAGGAACACCTCGCTCGTCAGCGAATCCTCGAAGGCCTGTGCCGCCCCCTGGAACGTGGCGGTGATCGACGGCGGCAGATGAACTGCCTGGATCGCCGCGTTGATGTCGTCGACCGCCGTGCTGAGCGAGGCGCCTTCGGTCAGGTTGAACGACACGGTGACCGCGGGGAACTGCGCCAGGTGACTGACCACGAGCGGCGTCTTCCCGGTCTTGATGTCGGCGACGGCGGACAGCGGCACCTGGCCCGTGCTGCCCGTCTGGGTCGGCAGATAGAGTGACTTCAACGACTGCAGATCCGCCAGGCGGTCGCGCTTGGCCACGAGGATCACGCGATACTGCGTCGACTGGTTGAAGATCGTCGTGACGATGCGCTGGCCGAGCGCGTCGTAGAGCGCGTTGTCGATGGTCGCCGGGGTGATGCCGTAGCGCGCGGCAAGCTGGCGATTGACCTCGACGTTGATCGTCAGCCCCTCGTTGTTGAGGTCGCTGGCGACGTCCCTGATCGACGGTATCTGCTTCATCTTGTCGACGATTTGCGGGACGTATTTATCGAAGTCCTGCTTGTTGGGCCCGCGCAGCACGAACTGGTACTGGCTGGGCGAGACCGTCGTATCGAGCGTCAGGTCCTGCTCGGGCTGCAGGTAGAGCTTGATGCCGGGAATGTCCGCCACTTCGTCCTGGATGCGCCGCGCGATCTGCCCGGCGCTGCGCGAGCGGTCGGCGAGCGGCTTGAGGTTGATCAGGAAGCGGCCGTTGTTCAGCGTCTTGTTCGTTCCGTCGATGCCGACATACGAGGTCAGGCTGACCACGTCGGGGTCCTTGCGGATGGCGTCGGCCAGCGCCATCTGCCGCGCCGCCATCGCCTGGTACGAGATCGAGTTGTCGGCGACGCTGATCCCCTGGATGACGCCGACATCCTGGACGGGAAACAGCCCCTTCGGAATGACGACGTAGAGGACGCCGGTCAGGGCCAGAGTGAAGATCGCGACCAGCAGGGTCAGCCCCTGGTGGCGCAGCACCCAGCGCAAGCCGCGCTCGTAGGCGGCCAGCGTCGCGTTGAACAGGCCTTCGCTGATCCGCTCGAAGCGGCTTGGATGGCGCTCCGACTGGCGCCGCAGCATGCGCGCGCAGAGCATCGGCACGAGGGTCAGGGAGACGACGCCGGACAGCACGATGGTGATCGCCAGCGTGACGGCGAATTCGCTGAACAGGCGCCCGATCACGCCGCCCATGAACAGCAGGGGAATCAGCACCGCGATCAGCGACACGGTGAGCGACAGGATGGTGAAGCCGATCTGCCCGGCGCCGGTCAGCGCGGCCTCGAGCGGCGGCATGCCCTCCTCGAGGTAGCGCACGATGTTCTCGATCATGACGATCGAATCGTCGACCACGAAGCCGGTGGCGATGATCAGCGCCATCAGCGACAGGTTGTCGATCGAGTAGCCGAGCTTGTACATCACCGCCAGCGTGCCGATCAGCGACACCGGCACGGAAATGCTCGGGATGATCGTTGCCGGCAGGTTGCGCAGGAAAACGAAGATCACCAGCACGACCAGCACGATGGCGAGCACCAGCTCGAAGAAGGCGTCGTCGACCGACGAGCGGATCACCCCGGTGCTGTCGGCCACGATCTCGACATGCATCGATGACGGCAGGCTCGCCAGCAGCTGCGGCAGCTGCTGCTTGATCTGGTTGACGGTCTTGATGACGTTGGCGCCCGGCTGGCGCTGCACGTTGAGCACGATGGCCGCCGTGTCGTTGAACCAGGCGCCCTGCTGGATGTTCTGGGCGGCCTGGGTCACCGTGGCCACGTCGCGCAGCAGGACCGGCGAGCCGTTCTGATAGGAAACCACCGTGTCGAGATAGTCCTTCGGATCCGAAATCTGGTCGTTGTCGTTGATCGTGTAGTCGAGCTCGGGACCGTCGAAGTTGCCCTTGGGCTGGCTCAGCGTGATGTTGCTGAGCAGCGTGCGCAGGTCGTCGATGTTGAGCCCGTAGGCCGCGAGCTTCTGCGGGTCGGCCTCCACCCTGATCGCCGGCACGTTGCCGCCGGACGGGCTGACCAGGCCGACGCCCGGCACCTCGGCGATCTTCGACGCGAGCCGGTTGTTGGCGATGTCCTGCAACTGGGTGAGCGACATCGCCTTGGACGTCACGGCCAGGGTGAGGATCGGCCGGTCGGCCGGGTTGACCTTGGCGTAGGTGGGCGGCGCCGGCAGGCCGGCCGGCAGCAGGCTGTTGGCGGCGTTGATCGCCTCCTGCACGTTCTGCTCGGCGACATCGAGGTTCACCGACAGGTCGAACTGCAGGGTGATGATCGAGGCCGTCGAGGAACTCGACGAGATCATCTGCTGCAGACCGGGAATCTGGCCGAGCTGTACCTCGAGCGGTGCGGTCACCGTGGTCGACATCACCTGCGGGCTGGCGCCCGGATAGAATGTCTGGACCTGGATCGTCGGGTAGTCGACGTCGGGCAGCGACGAGACGGGCAGGAAGCTCACCGAGACGAGGCCGATGAGGACGAGGGCGATCATCAGCAGGGCCGTCGCCACCGGCCGCACGATGAACAGTCGGGAAATGTTCATTGTCCGCTCCGCCGTCTAGGGATCTTTCGACGGTGGGGTGCTGGCGTCCGTCTTCTTCTTTGCCGATGGCGGCGATGCCGGTGTCTGGGAGACCTGCGACGCCGGCGCCGGCGCCGGTGCGGGTGCCGTTGTCGGGGCCGGCGCCGGCGCGACCTTGATCTTCGCGCCGTCGCTCAATCGGTCGGTGCCGTCGATGACGACGCTGTCGCCGGCCGCGAGGCCGCTCGCGATGACGGTGTTCTTGCCGTCGCTCGGCCCCAGCGTGACCTTGTGCACCGACGCCGTATTGTCCTTGTTCACGAGGTAGACGTAGTCGCCCGGCGCGCCGCTCAGCACGGCCGCCGTCGGCACGAGCACGGCCTGATGCAGCGTGTCGACCAGCAGCTTGACGTTGACGAATTCGTTGGGGAACAGGGCTTCGTCGTCGTTGGCAAAGCTTGCGCGCAGCGTGACGGTGCCGGTGCTCGCGGCCATCTGGTTGTTGATGGCATAGAGCGTGCCGGTTGCCAGCTTCTTGCTGCCGTCGCTGCTGTAGGCCGTCACCGGCAGCTTCACGCCGGGGGTCCGGAACCGTTCGACGACTTGTCGGAGATCGTTCTGGGCCACCGTGAATATGACCGTTGTCGGCTTGATCGTCGTGACGACGGCGACGCCGGTGCTCGACGCGCCGCTGATGTAGTTGCCCGGATCGACGAGGCGCAGGCCGACGCGGCCGGCGACCGGCGAGGTGATGCGGGAATAGGAGAGGTTGAGCTTGGCGGTGTCGACCGCCGCCTGGTCGAGCTTCACCGTGCCCTCGTCCTGGATGACGAGATAGGCCTGGTCTTCGGCCTGCTGGCGCGCGATCGAATCCAGCTTGACGAGCTTCTGGAAGCGATCGAGGTCCATCTGCGCCTCGTGCAGGAGGCCCTGGTCGCGCTGCAGCGTGCCGACGGCCTGATCGAGGGCCGCCTGGTACGGCCGGGGATCGATCTGTGCCAGGACCTGGCCCTTCTCGACGTCCTGCCCTTCCTGGAAGGGCACCTCGGTCAAATAGCCGCTGACCGCCTGGTTGGGCATGACGGTGACCGTGGCGGTGGGCGTGACGGTCCCCAACTCGTTCACGATCACCGGCATGTCGCCAGCCGTCGCCTGTGCAACCGTGACAATCTGTGGCGCGGCCGCTCTCGTCTGCGGCTTCTGTGCAAATTTCTGCCAGACGACGATGGCCGTCAGGATCAGCACCGCCGACACGACGATCCATCGCACGCGATGGAAGCGCGGACGCTTGGCCGGTTGGGTGTTCACTTCTTCGTTCATGCCGTTGGCATCCGTGGGCGGCGCAGGAGCTGGCGGATGGCGACGGCGGTCCTGCAGGAGACCATTTGGTATTGAAGGCAGATGCCTTCAATACGAGGCGTCGCCGCAGGACGTGCCCCGGCCTCGCCTGTTCAGGGAACGGTAATCTTGCGCCGCACGGTTTGTGGAACGACGCGAACAATCGGCGAGCGATCGGCTTTGGTCGGGTACTCGCAATTCGCTATCACCTGCAACAGCAACGACGGTGCGGTCGGACCACGGGTCGGACCAGGAGAAGCGCCACCGGTTCGCCGCTTTTCGGTCGAAGGTGGGGCGAACCGTGGGGGGAGGCGCGTAGCGACTTCCGTGCCGGCTTGAAGGACCGGTCAGTCGCTGAACGCGGCCCCGACTGACGGCGCCAGCAGGCGCGCAAGCCCGGACGTATCCTTGGCCGTCTCCAGATTGAGCACGAAGTCCGCGATATCGGCCTGTCTCTGGGGCACCACGATGCCATCGGTCAACGTGCGGTATTTCGCGACGATCTGGTCGTTGGTGAGAGGGGCTCCGATCGTTCGCGCGATCTCGACGCGGTGCTGGAGCCTGGTGCCGTCCTTGAGATGGACGGTGACCCGGGTATTGCGCGCGCCGCTGCCGGCCTTGTCGAATTCAGGATCGTGGTGAGCCGTGATCTTCGGGATCAACGCCCACACATCGTCGCGATTGATGCGCTGCGGTGCAAATTGCTGCACCATCGCCGCCCCGTCGAGGATCGCAGCCGCGACCGCGTAGGCCACGTTCATCTGGGCGGCGATCGGCGTGAGCGGCCTTTCGAGCGGCCACCAACCGTGATGATAGGCGGCGTGCGACAGGTCGATATCGATGCGGTCGATCTCGTGGCTCTTGAGCGGCCGTTTC
>DASZJU010000246.1:0-17693 GCA_035947815.1 Reyranella sp. | reverse complement strand
GCCAGGATCGCCTGGTTGAGATCGTTGGTGACGACCAGGCGGTCTTCCAGGCGGCTCACGAACACGAACAGCTCGAACTCGAGGCCGGTCGGCGTGATGCGCTCGAAGCGCACGATCGGCGCGGGCACGCGCAGCACGCGCGGATGGCCGAGCGCCGCCTCGCGCAGCAGGCCTTCCATCGCCGGGACGTCGGTCGCCAGCCCGACCGTGAGCTTGATCTCGACCCGGCTCGACGTGTCGGAATAGGTGCGGTTCACCACCGGATTCTGCAGGAACACGCTGTTCGGCATGATGACGTGGGTGCGCTGGAAGGTCTCCATCTCGGTGGCGCGGATGTTGATGCGCCGCACGAACCCTTCGTGGCCGGCCACGCTTATCCAGTCGCCCGCCTTGATCGGCCGCTCGACCAGCAGGATGACGCCCGAGATCACGTTGTTGGCGATGTTCTGCAGGCCGAGGCCGATGCCGACCGAGAGGGCGCCCAGCACGATGGCGAGGTTGGTGAAGTCGACGCCCAGCACGCCGATGCCGATCACCAGCGCCAGGATCACGCCGACATAGTTGAGGCCGGCGTCGATCGATTGGCGCAGCGGCAGCGGCGCGTCGACGGTCGGCAGCACGCGGTCGCGCACGACGCTGCGCACCACGCGGGCGAGGGCCAGACAGACCGCGAAGGCCACCAGCGCCATGCCGACATTGGCGAACGAGATGGTGACGTTGCCGACCCGGACACCGCGCATCAGCTGGCCCAACGCCTCGACGATGGCGTCGATGTCGACGCCCCACGCCGTGGCAATGCCGACGGCCAGCAGCAGTACCAGGAACCCGTCGAACACCAGCATCACGAGAAGGTGGCCGCGCAGGGTCGAGTCGGGCGCCAGGCCGAGCCGATGGCGCACCCACCGGCCGGGTGGCGTGTCGGGCGCGGCGGCCTCCTCCAGAAGATCGCCGACCAGGCGGTGCGCCAGGACCGCGAAGGCGATGATGAACGCGGTGTTGAAGATCGCGTTGTGCAGGTGGGCGGCCAGGGTGGCATAGCCCAGCAGCGCGAAGACGATGGCCGACAGGACCGCCGCGCTCAGCAGCAGCCGCACGATCGACCACCAGGTACCGCCGATCATCTGCGGCTGCTCTGCCCCTGCACCGCCAGCCTCGCGGGGCACCGCGTGCCAGGCACGGTTGGCGAGCACCGGCAGAGCGAGCGCGGCGACGAGGATGGCGAGCGCGAGAGCGCCCACCGAGGCAAGCGCGGTGCGGTCGCCGGCGCCGCGCGTCAGGACCGTGTAGATGAAATCGGCGCTGAGGCCGACCGCCATCAGGCGGCGCAAGGCCCGCGACTGTTCGTGGGCGCTTTCGGTCGTGAACGGCAGCACCCGCCAGGCCGGCCGGCGCGGCGACAGCGCCGTGGCGGTGAGCCCGACCACCAGCAGGAAGGTGATCACCCGGCCGATGAGTTCAGGCACCAGGACATCGATCGGCGACGGCGGCGCGGTCGCGGCCAACAGCCTGCCGACCAGCCAGACGGCGAGGATTGGCACCAGGACCAGGCCGACGCCATCGACGGCGGCGGCAAGGGTGCGGTCGCGCTGGCCGGGCTCGGTCGCCTCGCCGCGCCCGAACCGCCGGCGCAAGAAACGACCCAGCCACCACAACAGCACGGTCACGACCGCCCAGAAGGCGAGCGACGTGAGATCCTGGTTGCCCGAGCCCAGCGCACTCAAGCCCTCGTGGCCCCACGCCGCCACCGCCGCGGAGAGCGTCTGCACCGCCGTCTTGAACTGCGGGCCGAGCTTGCGCCACACGTCGGGCGACAGCGGCGAGACGTCCTGGTGCAGCAGGGTGTCGAGCATGACCTGGCCGCGCAGCTTGGTCAGGCGCTCGGTCAGCTGATCGGCGCGGGCGATGATCACCTCGCCTTGCTTGACCTGGCTCTCGCTGACGGCCGCCAGGTCCGACAGCCGGGCGCGATCGGCCTTCACCGCGTCGGTTTCCGGCGCGGCGTCGCTGCCCGGCTTCACTTCGAGCGGCGCCAAAAGCTTCTTGGTGTCGGCCAGGTCGTTGCGGGCGATGGCGGCGGCGGCGCTGGCGGCGGCCCGGACGTCGGCCACCTGCTCGCGCAGGGTGTCGATCTCGACCGGCAGGAGGTTGGCCTGCTCGGCTCGCGTGGCGACACGGTCGAGCTGGCGCGTCCAGACGTCGATCAGCTGGGCGAACGGCCGCTGGGGCGGCGGCGCGGTCTGGCCGAACGCCGCGCCGGCGCCCGCGACCAGCAGCAGAAGCCAGGCCAGGCGGGGGAAATAGGGCATTTCGTTCTTTGTTGTCCTGACGAACCCGCGAGGAACCACGGTCTACCACGGTCCCCGCGGACCCGTCTTGTCGCCCAAGGAGGCCGAAAATAGGGCGACTTTTTCGTTACAGTCGGACTGCCGCCGCTTGGCCGTTGACAGGGCCCCGGTGACGGGGAACCTTGCGGCGCGAAACAGGAAAACCGGCGGGGGGAAGCGGCATGGCCGAGGGGCAGAGCGCGGTGGGCGAAGTACGTGTAAAGCCCGATCGTCTGCACGCTTTCGCCATGGCGATCTGCCGGGCCGACGGCAGCTCGGACGATGAGGCTCGCCTGGTCGCCGACCATCTGGTGCTGGCCAACCTGTTCGGCCACGACAGCCACGGCGTCGGCATGATCCCGCATTACATCCAGAACACCACAACGGGTGCTTGCATCCGTAACCATCATGCAAAGATTTCGCGCGATAATGGTGCTGTCATCGTGATCGACGGCGGCGCGGGCTACGGTCAGGTCGTCGCCAAGGAGGCCATGGATATCGGCATCGACCGCGCCAAAAAGCACGGCGTCTGCGTCGTCGGCCTCACCAACGCCCATCACATCGGCCGCATCGGCCATTGGGGCGAGCAGTGCGCGCGCGCCGGCATGGTGAGCACGCACTGGGTGAACGTGCACGGCCACAAGTCGCTGGTCGCGCCGTTCGGCGGCGCCGAGCCGCGCTTCACCACCAATCCCTACTGCACCGCCGTGCCGCGCAAGGGCAAGGAGCCGATCGTGCTCGACTTCGCCACCAGCCAGGTGGCGGCGGGCAAGGTGCGCGTGGCCAACAACAAGAAGGTGCAGATGGAGGCAGGCCTGCTGATCGATGCGGCCGGCCGTCCCACCACCGATCCCGGCGTTCTCTACAACCCGCCCTACGGCGCCATCCTGCCGTTCGGCCTGCACAAGGGCGGCGGGCTTGCCGTGATCTGCGACTTGCTGGCCGGTGCGCTGACCGGCGGCCGTACCCACAGCCCGCGCACCATCAAGAAGAACGGCACCGACATCATCAACAACATGCTGTCGATCATCATCGACCCGGCCTCGATGGGCGGCACCGCGTTCTTCGAGGACGAGGTCGAGACCTTCATCACCTGGGTGAAATCGGCCAAGCCGCAGTCCGGCGTGCCCGAGGTGCTGGCACCGGGCGAACCCGAACGCGCGCGCCGGGTCGACCGCGAGAAGAACGGCGTACCCATCGACACCACGACCTGGCAGCAGCTTTTGGACATCGCGCGCAAGGTACGACTAAACGACACCGACATTCCGAGCATCGCCGGCGCCTGACGGCCCGGCACAGGAGACCGACATGGCCAAGATGAAGCTCTACTACTCGCCCTCCTCGCCCTACGCCCGCAAGGTGCGGGCGGTGGCGATCGAGACCGGCCTCGACAAGAAACTCGATATGGTCAACGTCGCGCTGACGCCGGTGGCGCCCAATGCCGACGTCGACAAGCACAACCCGATCGGCAAGATCCCGGCCCTGTCGGTCAAGGGCATGGACCTCTTCGACTCGCCGGTGATCTGCGAATATCTCGACAGCCAGCACAAGCGCCGCAAGCTCCTGCCGCGCAAGGGCCGCGAGCGCTGGGTGGCGTTGCGCCTGCAGGCGCTGGGCGACGGCCTGCTCGATGCCGCGCTGCTGGCGCGCTACGAGGGCTTCCTGCGGCCCGAGGACAAGCGCTGGCCCGACTGGACCAAGGGCCAGGTCAAGAAGATCGACGGCGTGCTCGACCAGCTCGAGGCCGAGACCAAGTCGCTCAAGGGCAAGCCGACCCTGGGCACGATCACGGTCGGCTGCGCGCTGGGCTATCTCGACTTCCGCTTCGCCGACCACAACTGGCGCACCAAGCGGCCCAAGCTCGCCAAATGGTTCACCACCTTCTCCAAGCTGCCGTCGATGAAGTCGACGGTGCCGCCGGCCACGTAAGATTGGCGGCGTGACGGCAGAGGAGATCATCGCGCGTCTCGGGCTGAAGCCGCATCCCGAGGGCGGCCACTATGTCCAGACGTTTCGCGCGCCCGAAGGCACGGCGATCTACTTCCTGCTGAAGGGCGACGAACGCTCGCACTGGCACAAAGTCACCAATGCCGACGAGATCTGGCATTACTATGCCGGCGCGCCACTGGAATTGTCGCTGAGCGAGGACGGCAAGAGCGTGCGCCATGTGCGGCTCGGCAAGGACTTCGGCGTCGACGAGCAGCCGCAGGCCGCGGTGCCGCGCCAGGTCTGGCAGGCCGCGCGCTCGCTCGGCGCCTGGACGCTGGTCGGCTGCACGGTGTCGCCGGCCTTCGAATTCTCCAATTTCGAGCTAGCGCCGCCCGGTTGGCGACCACAGCTCGCGTGAAGCGAGGGCGGCGCCGACGGTCACCAGCAGCGCCGCGATCAGCAGCGTGCCGGTCGGCTCGGCGAGGCCGCACACGATCAGCAGCGCGGTCGAGAGGATCGGCGTGGCGTAGGAGAGGGCGCCCAGCGCGCGGATGTCGCCGCGCTTGACGGCATGGTCCCACAGATAGAACGCGGTGCCCGCCGGCCCAAGGCCAAGCGCCAGCACGGCGAGCCAGGCCGTCGTCGAGGCCGGCCACACCGTGCGCTCGAACAACAGGTGGCAGACGAGCGACAAAAGCGCCGATGCCGCGCAGAAGGCCGCGATGGCGTCGGTCGGCGTCTCGCCGAAGCGGCGCGACAGCACCGAGTAGAGCGACCAGGTGAAGGCGCAGCCCAGCGCCAGCGCATAGCCCAGCGCATAGGTACCGGTGAAGCTCACGCCACGGCCGAAGGCGAGCAACGCCACGCCGGCGAAGCCCAGCAGCGCGCCTAGAAGATGCGGCCAGCCCAGGCGCTCGCCGGCGAGCGGCGCCGACAGCAGCACGATCAGCAGCGGCCACAGATAGTTGACGAGATTGGCCTCGGCCGGCGGGGCGAGCTGCAGGGCGGCGAAATAGAGAGCGTGGTAGCCGAACAGGCCGCCGACGCCGAGCAGCCACACGCGCGGCGGCCAGCTTAAAAGCCCCAACCAGCCGACACCGCGGGCGCGCGCCCGCACGATGCCGATGGCGGCGCCGACCGCGAACGTCATGGCAACCATCTGGAACGGCGGAACCGGACCGGCCGTTACCGACAACGCCGCCAGGGCGCCCCACAGCGCGATGGCACAGAAGCCCGCAGCCATCGCGCGCCGCCGGTCGACGTCGATAATTGTCATCGCCGCCGCATAAAGAATGCTGCCGGCCTTGTCGAGCGGGGGCTTGTCGAGCGGGTGCGTGGGTCGTCTTTCATGGTTACGATAAGGTTGCAGCGGAGACATCATGTTCGTTCGGCCGACCAATCCGATGAGTCATCGTCTGGCGCGCCTGGCCTTCATCACGGCCTGCGTGGCGGCGCTGGTCGTCGCCTCGGCCGGGCCGCTCCACCGTTACGTCGGGCTCGACGTCGAAGCGGACCTCGCGGTTTTCCGCTACGGCTTCTACGTCGCCGTCGCCGCGGTGGCCCTCGGGCTCGCCACCATCGTGCCGACGCGGCCCGGCGATCGCCGGCGCGGCTTCGTGGCGGCGCTGCTCGCCATCGTGATCGGCGCGGCGGCCGCCTATACGCCGCTCGGCTGGTTCCTGCGCGCCCAGCAATCGCCGGAGATCAACGACATCTCGACCGACATCGCCAATCCACCGGCGCTGGTCGTCACCTTGCAGATGCGCCGCGGCGCGCCCAATCCGTCGGCCTATCCCGGCGCCAGCGCCGGTGTGCTGCAGCGCGCCGCCTACCCCGACATCGTGCCGGTCATCCTGCCGGTTCCGCCGGCCGAGGCGTTCAAGCGGGTCGACGCCGTGGCGATGGCGATGAACTGGGATGTCGTCGCGCGCGCGCCGGCCGACGGGCGCCTGGAAGCCATCGCCACCAGTGAATGGTTCGGCTTTCAAGACGACATCGTCGTGCGCATCCGCCCCGACGGCACGGGCAGCCGCATCGACATCCGCTCCAAGAGCCGCGTCGGCGAGTCTGACCTCGGCGTCAACGCGCGGCGCATCCGCGACTTCATCGCGCGGTTGAAGGCGGAAAGGTAATCTTCGGACCGCGGGCCTCCAGGCCCGCATTCATGAGCGGGCGCGGTCGGGGTAATCCCCGACCTGAGAGGCACGCGGTCCGCTTAAAGGCCAAGCGGCAACGTAAACCGAAACGTCGTGCCCGCGGCGCTGGTCTCGGCGAGCGTGATGTCGCCGCCGTGGATGCGCACCAGGTCGCGGGCGATGGCGAGGCCCAACCCGGCGCCGCCGGCGCGACCGCCGGTGGCGAAGGGGCGGAAGATCTGCGCCGCTACCGCCTGGGGCACGCCCGGGCCGTTGTCGGCGACGTCGACCTCGAAATAGCCGCCGTCGGCATGCGAACGCACGGTGACCGTGGTCGCGCCGGCTTCGAAGGCGTTGCGGCCGAGATTGACGAACACCCGGTAGAGCAGGTCGCGGTCGGCCCGCACCGGCCGGTCCTCGCTGCACTCATTGACCCAATGGCGCACGACGTTGGGATTGCTGTCCTCGCCCTGTTCCTGCAGCGCGACACCCACCTCGTCGACCAGGTCGGCCAGCTCGATTTCGGCGATCCGGGGCGTCGGCCGGTCGCGGACATACTCGATGGCGTCGCTGGCCAGACGCGCCGCACGGTCGATGGTATTGAGGATGGTCGGCGCCAGCGCGCGCGTGCGCTCGTCGTCGCTGCGCGCCAGCCGGTCGGACAAAAGCCGCGCCGTCGACAGCATGTTGCGCAGATCGTGATTGATCTTGTTGGTCGCCGCGCCGATCTCGGCCAGCCGTGACTTCTGCCTGAGCGACGCGCGCAGCTCGCGCTGCAGGTTCTGGAACTCGCGGTCGACGACGCCGATCTCGTCGTTGCGTCTGGTCGACGGCCGCTCGGTTCCCGGCTCCTCGGGCTCGCGCCGGAACGCCGTCATGTCGGCCGACAGTTCCTGCAGCGGCCGGATGACCAGCCAGCGCAGCGCCAGATAGAGCAGGAAGGCGGTGAACAGCGCGATGATGATGGAGAGCACCAGGATGCGCGTGGCGTAGCTGTACATGGCGATGCGCATCGGCAGCTCGTCGACGATGATCCACACCATGGCATGCGGCAGGCGCATCGATTCGCCGCCGACACGGATATAGCGTGCGCCGTCATGGGTCATCGCCGCCAGCGCGTCCCAGATCAGCGGGAACATACCCTCTTCCTTGAGGTTGTAGCTCGGCATGGTGGGACGCGGCTCGATGGTCATCAGGGCGCGCTTGGGCTTGTTGGGCTCGACCAGCACCACGGTATCGACGCGCGCGTTGTTGAGCAGGGCGCGCTTGACCTCCTCGGTCACCATGTTGTCGGGCGTGGCGTCGAGCGCCAGCGCCGCCAGGGTGCCGCTTTCGATGAGCTGGTAGAGATAGACCATGCGGAAGCGGCCGATCGAGGGCAGGAAGAGCAGGATCTCGGCCGTCATCACCGCGGCGATCACCATTCCCAGGATGCGCACCGATAGTCCGAAGGCGAGGTTTCGGCGACGCTGGCGGCGGACCGATTCGGCCGGAACGGTGACATCGGCGGTCATCGCCCGAGTCTATCGAAGTCCCGGCCGCCGGCCTAGGTCAGCGCACGGCCTTGTGTTCGGAAAATGCCGTCGTTGCGGGCGAAATGGTGTGTCGATGCTCAATCGCCGGACGGTGCCGTGGCTGTCTTCGCCACGGGGAGCGAAGCCATAGATTTGGTAGGAACCCTCTAGTGTGGATCGGGTGGCCCGGTAATCAGGCGCGCGCCTGACTGGAACGTCACGTATGACCATATCCAGTCGAGCATCACCACCAGGCGGTTCCTGAAGCCGATCAGGAACGAGATGTGCACGAGACCCCACAGCAACCAAGCCAAAGTGCCGTCGAGCTTGATCCAGCCGAAGTCGGCGACGGCGGCGCGACGACCAATGGTCGCCAGGGTGCCGTAGGAGCGATAGCGGAACGGCGGCGGCGCAGGGCGACCAGCCAAACGCGCACGCAATAGGCGGGCGACGTAGGCGCCCTGCTGCTTGGCGACCGGTGCGAGACCGGGCAACGGCTGGCCGTTGCGATCGAGGACAAGGGCCGTGTCGCCGATGACGAAGATCTCGGGATGGCCGGGCGGCGACAGGTCGGGCCCGACCTTGACGCGGCCCGCTCCATCCTTGTCTGCGCCCAGCCACAGGGCGGCGCGCGAGGCCGTGACGCCGGCGGCCCACACGATGGTCGCCGCCTCCAGGCGCTGCTGGCCGATGGCGACGCCGTGGTCGTCGCATTGGGAAACCGGTGTGCCGAGTTGCACCTCGACATGCAGTCGTTCGAGCGAGCGGCGCGCCGCTTCGCTCAAGGTCTCCGGAAACGCCGGCAGCAGCCGCGGGCCCGCCTCGACCAGCACGATGCGCGCGTCGCGGGGGTTGATGCTGCGGAAGTCGTGACGCAGGGCGACATGGGCCAGTTCGGCGATGGCGCCCGCCATCTCCACGCCGGTCGGCCCGCCGCCGATCACCACGAAGGTGAGGAAGCGCCGCCGTTGTTCCGGCGTCGCCGCCGCTTCGGCGTGCTCGAAGGCCGTCAGGATGCGCCGGCGGATGCCGGTGGCGTCGTCGATGTTCTTGAGCCCGGGCGCCACGCTCTCCCAGTCGTCGTGGCCGAAATAGGAGTGTCGCGCGCCGGTCGCGACGATGAGATGGTCATAGGCGACTTCGCGATCCTCGACCGTCACGGTCCGCCGCTCCTTGTCGATGGCTGAAACGTTGCCAAGAATGACGCGCACGTTGGATGCGCGGCGCAGAATGGCGCGGATCGGCTGGGCGATCTGCGCCGGCGACAGGCCCGCGGTCGCAACCTGATAGAGCAGCGGCTGGAACAGATGATAGTTGCGCCGGTCGATGACGGTGACATCGGCGGCGGCACCGGCCAAGCCATGCGCGGCACTCAGTCCGCCGAAGCCCGCGCCGATGATGGCGATGCGGGGTCGGACCATAGTGGCGCTCACCATAGGGTCTCTCACCAGACTGGCAGGCGGGCCAGGAAGCGTACCAACCCGCGCGTCCGCGGGCCGAACAGGGTCTCGGTGAAATAGCTGCCGGCGGCGCGCTTGCTCGCCTCGCCCAGGGTCGGATAGGGCGGCACGAAGCTCGCCAGCGCCGAGATTTTCAGGCGCCTGGCGATCGCCAGGCACCACGGCTGGATCAGCTCGCCGGCATGCGGCGCCACGATGGTCGCCCCCAGGATGCGGCCGCGCCGGTCGGTGATCGCCTTCACCATCCCCTCGGTCTCGCGTTCGGTCTGGGCGCGGTCGTTTTCGGCAAGCTTCCAGCGCAGGACCTTGGTGCCCTCGCCATGCTTGTCGCGCGCCTCGCGCTCGCTCATGCCGACCTGCGCCAGTTCGGGATCGGTATAGGTCGCCCACGGCACGATCGACGCGTCGAGCGGCGCGGGGGCGCGAAACAGCGCGCCGCGGATGAACAGCGAGGCCTCGTAGCCGGCCATATGGGTGAAGGCATAGAGACCGTTGCAATCGCCGATCGCCCAGACATGGCGGTTGGACGTTCGCAGGGAAGCATCGACCGTGATGCCGTGCCTGGTGTGGGCGACGCCCGCCGTCTCGAGGTCGAGCCCTTCGATGATGGGCGCGCGGCCGGCAGCGACCAGCAGGTGCGAGCCTTGCAGTCGTTCGTCGCCGTCCAGGACCACGGCCAAGCCGCCCGGCGCACGTTCCACCCGGGCGATCTTGACGGGCGCGCGCAGGTCGACGCCTTCGGCGCGCAGCCGCGCCACGACGATGGCGGAAAGCTCGGGATCGTCCTTGGCGAGGAAGTCGGCCGCTTCCAGCACGGTGACCTTGGCGCCGAGCCGCCGATACGCCTGTGCCATTTCGAGGGCGATCGGCCCGCCGCCGATCACGATCAGATGGTCGGGCAGGGTGCGGTTGGCGAAGACGGTCTCGTTGGTGAGATAGGGCACGTCGCCGAGGCCCGGGATCGGCGGCGCCGTCGGCCGCGACCCGGTCGCCAACACGATGCGGCGGCTCTTGATGCGATGCGGGCCGGCTAAAAGCTCGGTGCGGCCAACGAAGTGCGCCTCTTCCTTCAAGACGCGGACGCCCAATCCCTCGAAGCGCTCGACCGAATCGTTGGGCGCGATCGAAGCGATCACCTGGACGACGTGGTCCATGACCTTGCCGAAATCGACTCGCGGCTCGACCGGCGCGATGCCGAAGGCGGCGCCGCCGCGTTGCGCCTGGGCAGCCTTGGCGGCGGCGATCAGCGCCTTGGACGGCACGCAGCCGTAGTTGAGGCAATCGCCGCCCATCAGCGCGCGCTCGATCAGCACGACTTTCAGGCCGAGCTGCGCCGCGCCGGCGGCAACGACCAGGCCCGCCGAACCGGCGCCGACGACGCAGACATCGGGTGTCAGGGTTAAAACCATCTCACGGCGACGTCTTGCGCGCGCGCAGATGGGTATAGAGGACGGGCACCAGCGCGAGCGCCGCGAGACCGAGCAAGGGCAGCAGGATGCGCCATTCGAAGATGATTCCCAGATTGGGCATTTCCCCGCGGTCGATCACGATGCCGAGCCCCGCGCCGACACTCGAATAGACGACCGCCCCGGGAATGATGCCGATTGCGGTCGCCAGCGAATAGGGGCCGAGCCTCATGCCGAGCAACGCCGGCACAATATTGACCAGCCAGAAGGGAAATACCGGCACCAGCCGCAGGAACAGGAGATAGCTGAAGCTGTCGCGGCGAAAGCCTTCCTCGAGCCGCGCCAGGGCCGCGCCGGCGCGGGCATGGAAGAGATCGTAAAACGCCGTGCGTGCCGCCAGGAACACGGCCACCGACCCCATCGTCGCCCCGATCACCGACAGCAGGGCGCCCAGCCACACGCCGAACAGGAATCCGCCGACCGGCGTCACGATCACGGCGATGGGCAAAGAGAACGCCACCACCAACGCATAGACGACAACGTAGAGCAACGCCGCCAGCGCGACATGCCCCGCCACCCAGGCCGTGAGCGTCGCGTGATGGCGGCTCAGCATCTCGAAGGAGAAGTAGCGTTCGAGATCGAGCAGCAGGAAAAGCGCCAGCCCGAGCAGCAGGACCGCCACGGGAATCAGCCGGCGCCACATCGGGAGGGTCATGTCGTCTTTCGCGTGGCTTGTCATCGATATTGGCCTGCATCCCCACGGTCTCAAAGCAAATGCGCTCACGCTCGGGTGACAGCCCTAGGTGTTCGGCAGGCCAGGATCCGTCGCGGCAAAACTCGGACGCCGGCTGAGTTGCATCCACCACGCGGCGAGCAGCGGATAATTCTGCAGCAGCGCGGTGCCTTCGGGCGCGGCGGCGAAGTAGGCGATCATCGCGCCAAAGTGAAGGTCGGCCAACGACAGGGCGGGCCCAACGAGGAAGGCGTCGGGCGCCGCCAGCGACTCGAGCGCTGCCAGGACCGTGGTCGCGCCGGCGAGACCACGTCCGACCTCCGCCTCATCGGTCGGTTGGCCGATCGCCGGCCGGAATACGCGATGCGAGAAGACCTGGCGGACCAGCGGCCAGTAACCGTAGGAATCGACCACGCCGATGATCTGGTCCATGCGGCCCAAGGCGCGAGGCGAGCGCGGCTGCAGGTTGGGGCCGGCGAAGGTGCGGTCGAGGTAGCGGGTGATGGCGCCGGTCTCGTAGAGGGCGAAGCCATCGTGAACCAGGGTCGGCACGCGGCCGAACGGATGGAGGGCGAGATAGTCCGCCGGCACATCCGCGGAGAAAGGGTTCACTTCGACCCGGTCATAGGCCACCCCCTTCTCGGCCAGGGCGAGGCGGGCAATCCGGACGTAGACGCTGTAGCGATAACCGTGCAGGACCAGAGGCATCGGCCATCCTAGCCTCTCGTTGACTCAAAGCGCCCCCGCGCTTATTACCCTCGCCCACGGATTTCGCCCCCGCCGCCCTGCGCGGGGGTATTGTGTTTGAAGGAGTTGCGTAATGAAACGCACCTATCAGCCGAGCAAGCTGGTGCGCAAGCGCCGGCACGGCTTCCGGTCGCGGATGGCAACGGTGGGCGGCCGCAAGGTCATCGCCAGCCGTCGCAGGTCGGGCCGCAAGCGGCTCTCGGCTTAGTTTTCGGCCTAGCCAAATTGGCCGCGGCACGCCTCGGGCGTCTGCCGAACCGTCGAGATTTCCTGCGCGTCCAGGCCGGGCGGCGCTGCGCCATGCCCGGTTTCGTGCTTCAGGCGGCCCCGGTCCCCGCTGAACTTGGGCCGGCCGAGCTCAGCCTGACGGCCGTCCGCGTCGGTTTCACCGTCAGCCGCAAGGTCGGCAATGCCGTTGCCCGCAACCGGGTGCGTCGCCGGCTGCGCGAAGTGGCGCGGATGGTGATCCCGGGCCAGGCGCGGGCCGATCTCGACTATGTCCTGGTCGGCCGCCAGGCCGCCCTCGCCCGTGATTTTGCAGCCCTGCGCCAGGAGCTGTTCGAGGCCCTGAAACGGCTCAAAGCGCTCGCCCTCGCGACGCCATGACCTCTTACGGACGCTTGCGCCGGCCCCGGCAAATCGCCAGTTTCCGGGCCGCATGATGTCTTGTCTGGTCTCTTCCCTGGTTTCCGGGTTTTTGCGCGGCGCGATCCGCGTCTACCAGCTGACGCTCGCCTATTTCTTCGTCGGCGCCTGCCGCTACGAACCCTCGTGCTCGGCCTACGCCGCCGAGGCGGTGTTGCGTCACGGCGCCCTCAAGGGCAGCTGGCTGGCGGCCCATCGCCTGTGCCGCTGCGGGCCGTGGGGCGGACGGGGCTACGATCCTGTGCCGGCCGCAGACAACGCCCGCCGCCAATCGCTTTCCTGCCACCCCGCCGAGCGCGCCTGAGGCGCAGCAGAGTTCGCCCGAAATGGACCAGAAGAATTTCATCGTCGCTATCGTGCTCTCGGTGCTGATCATCGTGGGCTGGCAGCATTTCTTCCAGCCGGCCAAGCCGCCGGTCCCGCCGCCGCAGACGACGAGCCAATCCGCAACGCCGGGAACGCCGCAGACGCCGGCCGTCCCTGGGGCGCCGGGCGCGCCGGCGGCCGAAGCGGCGGCGGCGCAAATCCTGAGCCGCAAGGAGGCGCTGGCGGCCTCGCCGCGCGTCACCTTCGATACGCCCGAGTTGGTCGGCTCGATCGCGTTGAAAGGCGGGCGCATCGACGATGTGCGGCTCGTCAAATATCGCGAGACCATCGATCCCAAGAGCGACCCCGTGCCGGTACTGTCGCCGGTCGGCGGCGAGCGTCCCTACTACGCCGAGTTCGGCTGGGCGTCGTCGGACACCTCAATCAAGACCCCGCAGGCGGACACGCTGTGGACCGCCGACAGCTCGACGCTGGCGCCGGGCAAGCCCGTGCGGCTGACCTGGGACAACGGCCAGGGCCTGATCTTCGCGCTCGAGATCGCCATCGACGATTACTTCATGTTCGACGTGAAACAGAGCGTCGAGAACAAGTCCGACAAGCCGGTGACGCTGTTTCCCTGGAGCCTGGTCGTGCGCTACGGCCAGCCCAAGGCCGAGGGCATCTATATCCTGCATGAAGGCCCCTACGGCGTCTTCAACGGCAGCCTCAAGGAATTCGGCTACTCCGATTTCAAGGACAACAAGCAGCAGAAATTCACCACCACCGGCGGCTGGGTCGGCATCACCGACAAGTACTGGATGGCGACCCTGGTGCCCGACCAGCAGTCGAAGGTCGACGTGTCGATCAAGCAGACCGGCACGCAGGCCGATCCCAAGTACCAGATCGACTACACGTCACCGGGCATGACGATCGCGCCGGGCGCCACCTCGACGAGCACCTCCCGCCTGTTCGCCGGCGCCAAGATCGTGCGCGTGATCGACGACTACGAGAAGAAGTACGGCATCGAGAAGTTCGATCTCACGATCGACTGGGGCTGGTTCTGGTTCTTCACCAAGCCGCTGTTCTGGCTGCTCGAATGGCTGTACGCCCAGATCGGCAATTTCGGCGTGGCCATCCTGGTGCTGACCGTGATGGTCAAGGCGGTGTTCTTCCCGCTGGCCAACAAGTCGTATGCAGCGATGAGCAAGATGAAGGCGCTGCAGCCGGAGATGGAGAAGCTCAAGACGCGTTACGGCGAGGACCGCCAGCGCATGAACCAGGAGCTGATGCAGCTCTATCGCCGCGAGAAGGTGAACCCGGCCGCCGGCTGCCTGCCCATCGTCGTGCAGATCCCGGTGTTCTTCGCGCTCTACAAGGTGCTCTACACCACGATCGAAATGCGCCATCAGCCGTTCTTCGGCTGGATCAAGGACCTGAGCGCCCCCGATCCGCTCACCGTCCTGACCGGCTTCGGCCTGTTCCAGTGGGACATCCCGCCGTACCTGCACTTCTTCAACATCGGCCTGTGGCCCATCATCATGGGCGTCACGATGTACATGCAGCAGAAGCTGAACCCGGCGCCGACCGATCCCGTCCAGGCGCGCGTGTTCCAGTTCCTGCCGATCCTGTTCACCTTCATGCTGGGCTCGTTTGCGGCCGGCCTGGTGATCTACTGGGCGTGGAGCAACACGCTGTCGATCGCCCAGCAGTACACGATCATGCGCCGCCACGGCACGCTGCGCGGCGCCAAGCCCAAGCAGGCGGTCGCCGTGCTGCCGGCGCCGGCTCCCGCCGACGGTGGCGGTGGAGGCGGCGGCAAGAAGGGCGGCAAGGGCACGTCCAAGAAGGGCTGATGGCCGACCAGCAACCGGGCGGGCGCACGCCTGGCGAGATCGAGGCGGCGCGCAAGCTCTTCGCGGGCACCTGCGAATTCGTGGCGGGCGCCGCCTCCTTCGAATCGCTGCCGCCCATCGCGCTCCCCGAGATCGCCTTCGCCGGCCGCTCCAATGTCGGCAAATCGAGCCTGGTCAATGCGCTCACCGGCCGGCGCACGCTCGCGCGGGTGTCGGCCAGTCCCGGCGCCACGCGACAGATCAATTTCTTCGACCTCGCCGGCCGCTTCTACCTGGTCGACCTGCCGGGCTACGGTTTCGCCCAGGTCTCCAGGTCGATGAAGGAGACCTGGCAGGATCTCGCCTCGGCCTATCTGCGTGGCCGCCCGACGCTCAAGCGCGTCTGCCTGCTGATCGATTCGCGACACGGCGTGAAGGACTCCGACCACGAGACCATGAAGAACCTCGACCGGGCCGCCGTTTCCTACCAGCTCGTGCTGACCAAGACCGACCGGCTCAGGGCCGCCGACGTGCCGCGCGCCGTCGCCGCCGCCGAAGCCGCCATCCGCAAGCATGGCGCGGCGCATCCCGAGGTCCTGCCGACCAGCAGCGAGACCGGCTTCGGCATTGCCGAGCTCAGGGCAGAGATTGCAAGCGTCGCGACGGGATAGCAAAAGCTGTTATCCCGAGCGAAGCGAGGGAGCTTTCCTGTGGCCTTAAAGGTCCCTCGGGCTTCGTCCTCGGGATGACATCGCGTGGTCGTTACGCCGCATCATGGAAGATGATGCCGAGCGTAAAACGTTCGCCCTCGCGCAGGCTGCTAACGCCGTGGCGCATCGCCGTGCGGTGAAAGCCGCGGCTTCCCTTCACCGGCCGTTCGTTGACGGCGAAGATCACGGCATCGCCCTGATTGAGCGGCACGACCTCGCCGCGCGACTGCATGCGCGGGCGCTGCTCGACCAGCATGAACTCGCCGCCGCTGAAGTCGCGTTGGGGATCGCTCAACAGCACGGTGACTTGCAGCGGGAACACCAGTTCGCCGTAGAGGTCGCGGTGCAGGCAGTTGTAGTCGCCCGGCCCGTAGTGTAGCAGCAGCGGCGTCGGCCGCTTCTGGCCGCCGTCGTGGCATTGCCGCAGCCAGCCCTCCAGGGTGTCCGGGAAGCGCTTGTTCCGGCCGAGCTGTTCGTTCCAGCGGTTGGCAATGTTGGCCAGCTCGGGATAGAGCGCCTGGCGCAGCGCCTCCACCGGCTTGGGCAGAGGATAGGTGAAATACTGGTATTCGCCCTGGCCATAGCCGTGGCGCTGCATGATCACGTGGCTGCGGAACCGCGCTTTGTCGGGCCACAGGGCCGCCAGAGCCCGGCATTCGGCGGGCCCGATCAGGCCGGGCGTCACGGTGAAGCCGCGGCTGGCCAGGGATTCAGTGTCGCTCATGGGGACATCCTGCCGCGCCACGCCCTCTTCTTCTATCCGCCGCCCGCCTGATATATGATGCCGCCTTAGCCCTCTCCCGGCCGCGGAGAGGGCTTTTGCCAACTCAGGGTTCGAAGAAATGGCCGACCCGGTTCAAGCCGCCGATAGGGAGCAGAGGCGGCTCATCCGCATGGCGGAGACCATCTCCAAGGCGCTGCCCTACATGCGCCGGCACAACGATGCCACCTTCGTGGTGAAGTATGGCGGTCACGCCATGACCGACCCGAAGCTTGGCGACCTCGTCGCGCGCGACGTCGTGCTGATGAAGCAGGTCGGCATGAACCCCATCGTGGTCCATGGCGGCGGCCCGCAGATCAGCAAGATGCTGGAGCGGGTCGGGCTCAAGAGCAGCTTCGTGAACGGCCTGCGCGTCACCGATGCGGCGACCATGGAGATCGTCGAAATGGTGCTGGCGGGTTCGATCAACAAGGCGATCGTGGCCGACATCAACGAATGCGGCGGCATCGCCGTCGGCATCTGCGGCAAGGACGGCAATTTGATTCTCGCCCGCAAGGTCACCGAGATGCGCGATCCCAAGACCGGCGAGCTTCTGAAGGTCGACCTCAAGCAGGTCGGCGAGCCCGCCAAGATCAATGTCATGGTGCTGGAGCAGCTGCGCCGCGCCGACGTCATTCCCGTCGTCGCGCCGATCGGCTTCGGCGTCGACGACGAGCTCACCTACAACATCAATGCCGACACCTCGGCCGGCGCCATCGCCGGCGCCATGCGGGCCAAGCGGCTGCTGTTCCTGACCGACGTGCCGGGCGTCCTGGACAAGAACGGCCAGCTCATCGGGGACATGACGGTCGACCAGGCCCGCGCCCTGATCGCTGACGGCACGATCTCGGGCGGCATGATCCCCAAGGTGGAGAATTGCATCGACGCGGTGAATAGTGGCGTCGAGGCCGCCACCATCATGGACGGAAGGGTGCCTCACGCCCTGCTGCTGGAAGTCTTCACCGAGGCCGGCGTGGGCACGATGGTGACGCGCAACTGAGCCGCCTCCGGCTGCCGCCAGAGGCCTTGAAACACCTGATTTCATTGCATATTTAGACGTTATGGCCCTTTTGCCCATCATCACGGCGCCCGACCCGCGCCTCAAGAAGAAGTCCAAGCCGGTCGAGACGGTCGACGCCGATGTACGTCGCCTGATGGATGAGATGCTGGAGACGATGTACGCCGCGCCCGG
>DASZJU010000245.1:0-23890 GCA_035947815.1 Reyranella sp. | reverse complement strand
GCGACGGCGATGGCGGCGGCATCGCGGGCGCGCGTGCGCGAGATCGTGCTGATCGATCGCGACCGGGCGCGCGCCAAGGCAGTGGCGATCGACATGCATTACGGCGTGGCACTATCGCCCCTGGTTTCGATCCGCGACGGCGACTACGCCGACCTGGCCGATGCCGGCCTCGCGATCATCACCGCCGGCGTCAATGAAAAGGCCGGCGGCGCCACCGACCGCAGCGACCCGGCCGGCCGCCTGCGCCTGCTCGACGCCAACGTGAAGGTGTTCCAGGACATCGTCCCGAAGCTGGTGAAAGCCGCACCCCAGGCGGTGATCCTGGTCGCCACCGATCCGCCCGAGCCGCTGGTCGACGTGGCGCGTCAACTCGCCGGTCACGATCGGGTCATGGGCACCAGCACCTATCTCGACAGCCTGCGTTTCCGCCTTCACGTCGGCGAGCGGTTGGGCGTCGGCCCGGGGGCCGTGGAGGCCAATGTCGTGGGCGAGCACGGCACGTCGAGCGTCTTCCTGTGGTCCTCGGCCCGGGTCGGCGGCATGCCGGTGCGCGACCTGCTGGCCCGGCACAAGATCGAGTTCGACGCCTTTCGCAAAGCCGTCGAGCAGGACGTGCGCTTCGCCAATATCACGATCATCGAAGGCATCGGCGCCAGCCAGTACGGCATCGGCATGGTCTCGGCGCGCGTCGCCGAAGTGATCCTGCGCGACGAGCATGCGGTGTTGCCGGCCGGCTCCTACAATCCGCGCTTCGGCACCACGGTCTCGTTGCCCAGCATCGTCGGCCGCCAGGGCGTCATCGAGGTGCTCGAGCCGGCAATGTCCGACGAGGAGAAGCAGGGACTCGAACTGAGTGCCGCGCGCCTCAAGGAGACAGTGCGCAAGTACCTGCGCGCGAGCTAGGGCGTGAATGACACGAGCGAGACCGGCAGTCCGTTTACGTTCGTCTGTTCCCTGTCTAGTCTTGGCCCCATGACCACGGGGAGAGGATGCGCGCCATGTCCGTCAGCCGCCGGGAACTCATCCGGCTCTCCGCCCTTGCGGCCTCGGCCCTGGCCCTGCCGGCCCTTGCGGACAGCAAACCCCTGAAGCCGATGCGCCTGCTGATCCTGGGCGGCACGGGTTTCATCGGACCGCACCAGGTCAGTTACGCGCTGGCCCGCGGGCATCACGTCACCATCTTCAACCGCGGCCGTCAGCAGGAAGCCTGGCCCGGCCCTGTCGAGGAGCTGCTCGGCGACCGCAACGGCGACCTCAAAGCGCTCGAGGGCCGCGACTGGGACGTCTGCATCGATAATCCGACCTCGCTGCCGGTCTGGGTGCGCGACGCCGCCCGCGTGCTGAAAGGCCACGTCGGCCACTACGTCTTCATCTCGACAATCTCGGTCTATGCCGCCAACGACCAGCCGGCCGATGAGACCGCCCCGCTCGTGGCCTACAAGGGCGACGACGCCATGGCCGAGACGACCAAGTCGCTGAGCGCCAACCCGCGGCTCTACGGCCCCCTGAAGGCGCTGAGCGAAAAGGAGGCGCAGACGCAGTACGGCGAGGCCGCAACCACGATCATCCGCCCGAGCCTGATCGTCGGGCCGGGCGACGGGACCGACCGCTTCACCTACTGGCCCGTGCGGCTGGCTCGCGGCGGCGAGATCCTGACGCCGGGCGACGGGAGCGACCCGGTGCAGTTCATCGACGCCCGTGACCTGGCAGAATGGACCATCCGCGTAGCCGAACAGCGGACCACCGGCGTGTTCAACGCCGGCGGTCCCGCCCAACCGATCACCATGCATCAGATGCTGGCCGGGATCGCCCAAGGCGTCGACGTCGAACCCAGGATCGTCTGGGCACCCACGCCCTTCCTGAAGGAGAACAAGGTCTCGGCCTGGGCCGCCATGCCCGTGTGGATTCCCGGCCAGGGCGAAACCTTCGGCTTCCACCGCCGCGACATCCGTCGCGCCATCGCCGAAGGCCTCACCTACCGCCCCCTGCCGCTCACCGCGGCCGACACCCTGGCCTGGTTCCGCACCCTGCCCTCCGAGCGCCAGGCCAAGCTCCGCGCCGGCCTCACTCCCGAGCGCGAAGCCGAGCTGCTGGCGAAGCTGAGAGCTTAGAAGTCAGAGTCTGAGTACACGCTCTAGCGAAGCAGATCGCCGACGCCGATCGCCTGGTCGGCCCGCGCCACGTTGAAGGCGGCGTCCCAGACCGCGATCCTGCCGTCGCGCATGACCCAGACCTCGACCCCGAAGCCCTTCATGGCGAGGCCTGTCTCGGTATCCTGCCAGCTGCCATCCCAGCTGTTGGTGATCGTGTCGCCCATCAGGCTGCGGAACTGCTTGGTCAGCCGGTAGTTCTTCTGCCGGCCGCTCCGACTGGCAAAGAAGGTGCGCAGCACCTCGCGTCCGCGAAACGGCGGCAAGGTGCCGAAGCGCACGATGCAATCCTCCGTGAAGCCGTCGACGAGCGCGTCGATGTTCCACGGCATGAACAGCGACTCGACGTGCGTCACGAACAGGCGCGCTTCCTCGACGGTCCGTGGATTGCGCGACGTGCCTTCCTGCAGGGCTTGAACGGCCATGACGTCCTCCCGGTCGGGCGACCTAGGTCTTGATGTTCAGGATCTTCGCCGCCGTCGTGCCGAGGATCGCCACCTTCTCGTCGTCGCTGAGCGAGGTCGAGGCGAAGATGTGGTCCACCGGATGGTCCTCCCAGCGATAGGGATAATCGCTGCCCAGCACGATCTGACTGGCCCCGACCTGCGCTGCGAGATGGCGGATCGCCTCGGGCGTGAAGATCAGCGAGTCGAAATAGAGCTGTTTCAGATATTCGGTCGGCTTCTTCTTCAGCGTGACCTTGGGGTCGCAGCCGGCCGGGCTGACCATGCAGGCATGGTCGGAGCGGTCGGCATAGGAGGGCAGGTAGCCACCGCCATGCGCGGCGATGACTTTCAGGCCGGGGAAGCGGTCGAGTGTGCCCTCGAAAATCAGATGCGAAAGCGCGATCGTGGTCTCCAGCGGATTGCCGATGGTGTTGCCGAGCCAGCCATTGCCGGCCTGCCGCTTGCCGAGCTCCGGCACGCCTTGCGGATGGATGAACAGGGGCACGCCCAGCTCCTCCGCCTTGGCCCACACCGAGTTGAATTTTGGATCGGAGAATTCCACGCCGGCGACGATGCCGCCGATCGCGGCGCCCTTCAGCCCCTGCTTCTTCACCGCGGTCTCGAGCTCCTGCACCGCGAGGTCGGGCGCCTGCAGGGTGAGCGAGGCGAAGGCGGCGAAACGGTCCGGCTTGGACGCGCAAAGCTCGGCCAGCTTCTCGTTCTGGATCTTCACGATCTGGGCGGCCAGGTCGCGATCACGACCGTACCAGAAGGGATTGATCGACAGCACTTCCATGTCGACAGCCTGCGAGTCCATGAATTTCAACCGCTTGTCGATCTCGATGAAGGCTTCCTGGGCATCGCGCACGGGCGGCAGCTGGACCGACGCCGCATCGGCGCCGAGCAGCGCGCCGGCCTCGCGGAAGTGGCAGTGCGAGTGCACGTCGATGGTCTTGAGCTTCTTGCCGTTGACAGCGACCGGCAGGGTGCGCCCGGCGCCCTGGGCATGGGCGCGCTCGAGCAGGCCGCAGCTGCAGAAGACGATTCCGGTCGCGGCGGCGGTGCCGCCCTTGAGGAAGTTTCGGCGGGTGGTCATCGGGGCGTCCCTCCCAGGACTCGACCGGCGGTTTTCCGGCGCGTTGCCAGTCTAGCGCGGCCCGGCCGCCTTCGAAACGGTTGTCAACGAGTTGCGACTCAGCGCGGCGCGGAGAGGCCCGGCGTGACGCCGCCCTGGCTGCTGCTGAGGCGGCGGTTCCAGCCATAGCCGACATAGCCGCCGGCCGCGTCGTAGAGATAGTCGAAGCCCTCGAGGAACATCCGGCCGGTGTTCACGAACACGCCCCGATCGCGCACGACCTCGACCCGCTCCGGCCGCAGCGGGTTGCCGCGCTCGCCGACGCTGAAGGCGTAGAAGGCGGGTTGCGGGTCGCGCCTGTCGGGCAGGTAGACGGCGATCTTCGTGCCGGCCGGCGCGCGCGTGCCGGCTTCGAGCCGCGTGCCGGCGGGCGGCGACAGGAACATGTAGTTTATGCCGGTATCCATCAGGATCGTGCCGTCGCCCACGACGCCGTCGACCGCTGCCGTCATCGGCGCCGCGTTCCAAGCCGGCGCGCCCGGCCGCGCTGCCGCGCTGGGCGCAAGCTTCACGAAGGCGAAGTCGTGGGTGAGCTCGGCCGTCATCCCGAGATAGACGGTGGTGCGGGTCACGATGTAGCCGGGCCTTAGCGAGGAAAGCGGCGCGCCCGACGCGAGCGAGACCAGGTTGGTGAAGGCGTTCCTGGGCACGCCGGCCTCGGTGCCTTGTGCCGCTTCGCGATCGAAGCCGATGCCCATGAAGGCCACGTCGCGGGGATTCTGCTCGGGCCGGCAGTCGCGCGCCCGTTCGAGGCAGGTGATGCTGGTGACGCGCAGGACCTGCACGCGCGCGGTGGCGAGCGGCGTGTTGCCGTCGCGCTGGATCACGACATCCGTGGTGTAATAGGTGCCGTTCAGGATGCGACCGCTGCTGTTGTAGACGAGGCGGCCCGGGCCGCCTGCCACATCGTCCGGTCCGGGCGTATAATGCTCGGCCGCGACCACGATTCCGGTTGACCCGGTGTCCATGCTGAAGCGGCGGGGCGCGCTGCCCGGCAGCTTCAGCCAGACCTCCGGCACGTAGCCGGTGCTGATCGGCCCATTGGCGAAGGGGATTTCGAGCGCAGTGAAGCCATTATATTGCTGCCACGGCGCGTCCTGGGCGCACGCCGGACCGCCCGCGGTCAGCGACGCCAGCACTGCCGCGACCAAGATGCCTCGAAGCTGCATGTCGGATGAGTTTGAAGCAGGGCCGGGGCCGACACAATGCACACCAATTGAGCACGCATCCAATGACTCGTCCGGACGTTAATCGGATGCTGCCATGATCGTCAGCCCCGGAGAGTTCGCGATGCGATGGCGAGCCGGCCTGTGCCGGCTTGCAGGCTTTGCGTTGGCGGTGTTGGCTGTATTTTGCGCCAGCGCTGAGGCGCGGACGGGCAAGATCGCCCTTGTCGTCACGGGGGACGAGCCCATGAGCGATGACCTGAAGCAACTCGTCGAAGATTTCGAAAAGGCCCAGCCGCTTTCGGGCGACAGCCTTGCCTTGCTGCAGGGTGCGCAGGCGGTGTTGGCGCGGGCCAATACGGCCTTGCGCTCGCGCGGCTTCTATGACGCGCGGAGCACCGCCACGATCGACAACCATCCAGTCGACGAGGCCGCCGCACTCGATGCCATCGAGGCCCACCCCGAGGCCGACCAGGTCAGCATCGCCCTGACCGTCGACACCGGCCCGCGCTTCAAGGTCGGCAGCATCGCCGTCCGCGGCGCGCAGGCCGCTTCGCTCCCCGCCATCGACATGAGCAAGCTCGGTCTTGCTGCGGGCGATCCGGCCGATGCCGCCGCCATCCTGGCCGCGCAGGACCTGGTGCTCACCGCGTTCCGCAAGCAGGGTTACGCGCTGGTGTCGGTCAAGCGCGAGGTCGTGATCGACCATGCGACGCGCGAGGCCGAGATCACTTTCACCGTCACGACGGGACCCATCGCCCGTATGGGGCCGGTGAGCTTCTCGGGCACCGAAAAGGTCAACACGGCCTTCCTGCAGCGTCGCGTGCCCTTCAAGCAGGGCGAGCTGTACGATCCCGGCAAGGTCGACACCCTGCGCGGCAAGCTCACCTCGCTCGGCGTGTTCAACGGCGTGCGCATCCAACCGGCGACGGCGCTCGACGCCAACGGCGAGCTACCGATCGATGTCAGCCTCACCGACCGCCTGCCGCGCTCCATCGGATTTGGCCTGAGCTACGAGACGCAGCTCGGCTTCGCGGTGAGCGGCTTTTGGGTGCATCGCAACCTGTTCGGCGAGGCCGAGAGTCTCAAGCTCACGGCCGAGATCAACCATATCGGCCAGGGACTGGCGATCGCCGACACGGGTTTTGCCTTTCGCGCCGATTTCCGCAAGCCTGACTGGTGGCTGCCCGGCCAGGACGGGCGCGCCATGGCCGAGGTGCTGCGTGAAGTGCTGCCCGCCTACTATCGCAATGCCGTGGCCTTTGGCGTCGGCCTCGATCGCATCATCTCGCCGGTCTGGCAGGTGAGAGTTGGGCTCACCACCGAGATCGAGCAGGAGAGGCGCATCAGCACCAGCATCTGGCAGGATTACCGACTGCTCGGGGTGCCGATCGAGATGCTTCTGAACAAGGCCAACAGCGACGTCGATCCGACGAAGGGTTACCGTCTCGAGCTCGACCTTACGCCCTACGCCGATGTTGGCCCGAACAACGATTTTTTTACCATTGTCCGGCTGACCGGGCGCAGCTATTTCGATCTCGGCGCCCCCGGCCGCAGCGTGCTGGCGCTGCGCGCGTCGTTCGGTACCGAGCCCACCGGCAACGTCGCCGGCATCCCTTTCGACAAGCTGTTCTATGCCGGTGGCGGCGGCTCGGTGCGCGGCTTCGTCTACCAGAGCGCAGGCCCGCGCGACGCCTTCAACAATCCCTTGGGCGGCGCCAGCGTGGTGGAGGGCAGCGTCGAATTCCGCCAGCGCTTCGGCAAGTCGCTGGGCGCCGTGGCCTTCGTCGACGCCGGCAGCGCCTATCCCGACGTCCTGCCCAACTTCTCCCTGTTCGCGCCCCGAATCGGCGCCGGTGTGGGCGCGCGCTACTACACCGATTTCGGGCCGATACGGCTCGATGTCGGCTTCCCGCTCAACGCGCGCGAAGGCGATCCGCCGTTCGGCATCTATGTTAGCCTGGGGCAGGCCTTCTGATGCGCGCGCTGCGCATCCTGGCGAAGCTCCTGGGCGGGCTGCTGGCGCTGGTCGTGACGCTGGTAGCGGCGCTGTTCGTCTTCCTGCAGACGCCAGCGGGCCTGCGCACCTTGGCAGGCCTCGTCTCCGGCAAGAGCCTGCAGATCTCGGGCATCAGCGGCACCTTCCCGACCGATCTGCAGGCAGCGCAAGTCGAACTGCTCGATCGGCAGGGGGCGTGGCTCCGTGTCAACAACGCCCGCCTGCGCTGGTCCTTCGCCTCGCTGCTGAGCGGCCGCGTGCAGCTCGAGATCATCTCGGCTTCACTTGTCGATGTTCTGCGACCGTCCGTTCCCGACAAGACGGAGCAGACGAGTCCAAGCGGTTCGTTCAGCCTGCCGGTCGGTATCGAGGTGCAGTCGTTGTCGGTCGACGCGCTGCATCTTGCGGCGGCGGTCGCCCAGGTCGATTCGCGCTGGGCGCTGCAGGGCAACGGCCTGCTGTCCGCCGATCTGCACGAGGGCCACGTGCGCCTCACCGGCGATCGCAGTGACGGACCGTCGGGCAAGCTCTCGGCCGACATCCGCTTCGATCTGGCGCGCGGCACCGTCGATGGCGAGATCGCACTTGAAGAAGGGGCGGCCGGCGTGACGGCAGCGCTCCTGGAGCGGCCCGACCTCGATCGCGTCGCCATGCGGCTTGTGGCCAAGGGCGATGCCCGAGCGGGCACCGGAGAATTGACCTTGTCCGCCGGCGACGCAGCGACGGCGCGGGGCACCGCAAAGTGGCAACCGAGCGGAACCGGCACGGCGGTTTCCGTTCAGCTCGAGGCCGGCGGCGCCCAGCTCGCCCATCGCGTCGGTGGACCGGTCACGCTTTCCGCCGAGGCAACGCTTGATGGCGATACCGCGATCTTGACCGCCTCGAGCCTGACCGCGGGGTCGGCGACATTGGGTGCGTCGGGCCGCTACGACCGCCGGGCTGACCGGCTCGACGCCACAGTGATCTTGCAAGCCGGCGAGCCGGGTCCGTTCGGCCCTCTGCTCGCCGGTGCGCAGTGGCGCGACCTGCGACTGAGCGCCCACGCCGTCCTCGACAATCTGGCGAAGCAACCGCAGGGTAGCGTGACCCTGAACGGCAGTGGCGAGGACGTCGTCGTCCCCGCCCTCGACGGTCGCCTGCCGCCGCTCGGCCATGTCGCCCTGGACGGCAGGGTTGGCGTGCGAAGCGATGGGAGCCTCACCCTCGAGTCGCTGGATGTGACGTCGGCCTTGGGGTCGGTAAAGGGTAACGGCGGCTCTTATCTGCCCAAGACGGGGGCGGGCGACGTCAAGGCGACGGTCGACCTGCCGAGCCTGGCGCCCTTCTCGGCGCTGGCCGAGCGCGAGCTGGCCGGTCGCGCGCATCTCGACCTGTCGGCGCGCAACGACGCGCAAGGTCTCACGATCGGCTGGCAGGGCACGCTGGCCGATGTTGGCGCGCCCGGCGTGCCACCCGGACTCTTAGCGCGCGAAGTGACGCTTTCGGGCACCGGTGCTTTGCGGTCCGACGACACCTGGTCGCTCACCGACGTGCGCGTGGCCAGCGAAGCGGGCACGTTCGGCTTTTCCGGCAGCGGCCAAGGCGCGACCGGCAGGTTCGATCTTTCCGTCGAGCTGCGGCAGCTCTCGCTGCTTCATGAGGGCCTCGGCGGCGCCATCACCGTCGCCTCGACCATCGAGTTGCGCGCCGACGGCACGGCAGGCGGCAGCCTCACCGCCAGCGGCACTGCCGAGAGCCAGCCGCTGTCGCTCGCCGGCCGCTTCGAGCGCGATGCAGCGGGTGGCCTCGTCGTGCCGAGCTTCGAATTCCATTGGGCAAGTGCGGCGCTCAGTGTCACCGATCTGGCCGTCACGCCGGATCGCACGACGGGCAGCGCGCGGTTGAAGGTCGAGAAGCTGCAGGATGTCGGCGCCCCGCTGGGCACGGCGCTGGCCGGGTCGCTCGAGGCCGAGGTCAGCACCGATCCTCAGCGTGCAGCGGGCCGCCTGCAGGCGCGCGTCCGCGGCAGCAATCTGGAGAGCGGCGGCCTTGCCGCCGCTACGTTGCAAGTCGACGCCACGATCGACGATCCGATGAGCAACGCCAGGGTTGACGCCACGATCGCAGCCAGCGGCCTCAGCGGCGCCGCCGATATCGCCCGCGCCAACGCCACGGTGAAGGGCGACCGGCAGGCAGGCTTCGACGTCGCGCTGCAGGCTGCCGGCGGCCAGAGCGCCGCGAACCTCGTAGCCAAGGTCGCGCTTGCGGCCGACGAGATCCGCATCGCGCTGTCGCGCTTCGACGGACGCCATCAGGGCATTCCCATGGCGCTGAATGCGCCGACGCGAGTCAGCATCGCCGGCGCGCGGATCCGCATCGATCCCACGAGCTTGCGCCTGGGCGGCGGCCGGCTTTCGGTGCAGGGCGTCGTCGATCCCTCGGCAAGCGATCTCACCCTCGATCTGGCGGCATTGCCGCTGTCGCTGGTCGATACATTCGCCCCCGGCACTGGCCTCGACGGCAGCCTTCAGGCGCGGGCGCGACTCACCGGTCCCGCCGCGAGCCCGCGCATCGAGGCGACTTATGCGGCATCGAACGTGCGCCTGCACCGGCCCGAGGCGGCGCTGCTGCCGGCGCTTGGCGTGCAGGGATCGGGCTCGCTGGTCGCAGGCCAGGCGAGCTTCGATGCCCGCCTGAGCGCCGGCCAAGGCAGCAACCTTTCGCTCAGGGGCAGGATGGCGATAGCGCCGCTCGCCGGCACGGTCACCCTGAGCGGCCCGATGGATATCGCGCCCTTCTCGCCGCTGCTCGGCAACCAGGTGCGCAACGTCACCGGCACCTTGAACAGCAACCTGACGGTGAACATCGCCGGCGCGAAGGTCGCGGGCGCGGGTTCGGTCGATTTCTCCAATGGGGCGCTCGCCTTTCCCGAGCTCGGCCTGCGGCTGAACGGCGGCACCGGTCGCTTGGTGCTGCAAGGCGACAGCCTGCGGCTGGAACAACTTTCCTTCCAGACCGGCCGCGGCGGCACGCTTTCACTGAACGGCAGCATGCGCCTCGACCCGGCGGAGGGAGTGGCCCTCGACCTTGCCATTGCCAGTCGCCGCTCGCTCCTGGTCAACCGCGCCGATCTGGTGGCGACCGTGTCGAGCGATCTCAAGGTGACGGGCTCGACGGGCGCCGGCATCGACGTCAGCGGCCCGATCACGATCGACGGCGCCGAGATCGCCATCGGCGCCATGCAGACGGCGAGCTTCCCCACCGTCGAGGTGCGCGAGATCAACCGGCCGGGTGTGCCGAACACGCCGCCCGCCGGCGCGTCCGCGCCGCATTCGTCGACGGTGACGCCGGTCCGGCTCAAGCTCGACGTGCGGGCGCCGCAGGCCGTGTTCGTGCGCGGGCGCGGGCTCGACGCCGAAGTCGGCGGCAGCCTGCAGGTCACCGGCGATCCGTCGAAACCCGTCGTGCTCGGCGGATTCACGCTCCGGCGCGGCGATTTCACCCTGGGCGGCCGACGCCTGGTGTTCAGCCGCGGCGTCATCACGCTCGACAATCTCGACCGCATCGATCCGATGCTCGACTTCGTCGCCAGCACCACGGTTCAGTCCACCGCCATCTCGATCGCCATCACCGGCACGGCACGCGCGCCCGCCATCGCGGTATCCTCGTCGCCGCCATTGCCGTCCGACGAGGCGTTGGCCTGGCTGCTGTTCGGCAAGCCGGCGAGCGCGCTGAGCGCCCTCGAACTCGTCCAGGTGGCGCAGACCTTGGCCGAGCTCACCGGCAGGGAGGCGCCGGGCACGAGCCTGTTGAGTCGTCTGCGTTCGACCTTGGGACTCGATCAGCTCAAGGTCGGGTCCGGCTCCAGTTCCGGCGCGTCCTCGAATTCGTCATCGCCGGTGTCGCTCGAGGCCGGTCGATATGTGGCGCCCGGCGTCTATGTCGGCGCCAAGCAGGGCGCCGCCGGAAACTCCAGCCGCGGCGTGGTCGAGATCGACGTGCTGGATCACGTCAAGATTGAAGGCGATATCGGCGCCGATTCCACGGGCCGGGTCGGCGCGAAGATGGAGTGGGACTACTAGGCGTGACCCGTGCCGCTTGAATCGATCTCCCTCCCCTTCGCGGACTCCGCGAAGGGGAGGTGTCGCCGTCATACGGCGACGGTGGGGTCATAGGCCACAGAATACTGTCGCCCATGATCCCTCCGCCCGCTACGCGGGCACCTCCCCTGCGCGGACTCCGCGCAGGGGAGGAAGGACTTTGCATATATCAACCTCGGTGGATTCCACTCTTGATCACGCGATGCGTTCCGCAGATCGCGGCCCGCCGCGTGTTCAATCTTGACGGTCTGACGGGCTTGAGCGCACCGTTCGCAGCAGTCCCGCCGCGAGGATTTTGGATGTCGCTGACCGTGAGACCGCTTTCCCATGCAATCGGCGCCGAGATCGCCGGCGTCGATCTCGTCAAGCCGCTCAGCAATGCCGAGTTCGACCAGATCCACCGCACCTTCCTCGACAAGGGCATCCTGCTGTTCCGCGACCAGGAGATCACGCGCGAGCAGCACATCGCCTTCAGCCGCCGCTTCGGCGAGCTCGACAATCACGACTCGCTGCCGCGCGATCGCCATCCCGACTATCCCGAGCTGCTGCTGGTCACCAACGTGCCCAAGGAGAACGGCAAGCCCTCGGACTCGAAATACACCGGCCAGCAATGGCATTCCGACCTGTCGTTCACGCCGGTGCCGTCGCTCGGCTCGTTGTTGCGCGGCATCACCATTCCGCCGGTCGGCGGCGACACCATGTTCACCAACATGTATATGGCCTACGACACGCTGTCCGACGGCATGAAGAAGCTGATCGCCGACCTGCACGGCATCCATACCGGCAGCCGCAAGATCGTCGACCTCGCCTCCGACCGCGCGGCCGAGCAGCGCAAGCTCAATCCGCCGATCGCCCAGCCCGTCGTGCGCATCCATCCCGAGACCGGCCGCAAGGCGCTTTATATCGGCGAGAAGGTCTCAGCCTTCGTCGGCATGACGGAGGAGGAGAGCCGGCCGCTGATCGACTATCTCGTCAAGCACGCCACGCGCCCGCAATTCGTCTATCGCCACCAGTGGCGCCAGAACGACATCGTGCTGTGGGACAACCGCTGCACCATGCACATCGCGCTGGGCGACTACGAGGACGGCGAGATCCGTCGCCTTGAGCGCACGACGGTGAAGGGCACGCCTTCGGGCTACTACTTGCAATGAAACGTACGGCGTTCCTGAAGGGCGCCGGTGCGCTGGTGCTGGCCCCGACGGTCGGTCGCGCGCAAGGCATCTGGCCCGACAAGCAGATCCGCATGGTGATCCCGTTTGCCGCTGGCGGCACGACCGACCTTCTGGCGCGCGCCCTGGGCCAGCACATGACGCAGGCTTGGGGCCAGCCCGTGGTGGCCGACAACCGCGCCGGCGCCAATGGCGTGGTGGCGGCCGAGATCGTCGCCAAGTCGGCCGGCGACGGCTACACGCTCTCGATGGTGGCGATGGGCCTTGCCATCAATCCGCTGCTCTACAAAAGACTGCCTTACGACGGGACCACGGACTTCACGCCGATCAGCCTGGTCGCCACCTTCCCGCAGCTCGTGCTGGTGCGTCCTGCTCTCAAGGTCGACACGCTGGGCGAGTTGATCGCGCTCGCGAAAACGGCCTCGCCGCCGCTCACCTATGCCTCGGGCGGCAACGGCTCCTCGCAGCATCTGGCGGGCGCACTGTTCGAGCACATGGCCGGGATCAAGATGACCCACGTCGCCTACAAGGGTGGCAACCCCGCCCAGCTCGATCTGATGGCGGGCAATGTCGACATGATGATCACCCAGCCCAACTCGAAGGACCTGATCACCACGGGCAAGATGCGTCCGCTCGCCGTGAGCTCGGCCCAACGCAGCAGCTTCTATCCCGAGCTGCCGACCGTCGATGAGGCAGGGGTGCCGGGCTACCAGTCGGTCGCCTGGTACGGTCTGATCGGGCCGAAAGCGCTGTCGTCCGAGCTGGTGAAAAAAATTGCCAATGAAGCGGTGCGCGCGGCGGCGACCGAGGGCGCCAAGTCCGTAGTCGCGCAGCAGGGCGGCGACATGGTGGCGAGCACACCATCCGAATTCGCCACCTTCATAGTAGCCGAGCGCACACGCTATGAGGCGATTGTGCGTGACGCCGGGATGACGGTCGACTAGCGCGTCGCAGGCATAAATCGCGTGACGTGAGACCTATATGTTGTGGTATAAGCTTTTGCGGTAACCGTCCCTGACGTCCAAGGACGGAAAAGAAAAGAGTGCGTGGGGGCCCTCTTCGTAATGACGATCCGGTATGGTGTGACGTTCGTTGCAGCGGTTGTCGTTGCAGCTTCTGCACCGGCGGGCGCGCAGACCCCGCCCATCGCCATTCCCGCCAAGGATTTCGGCCCGGTCTGGACCGGTTTTTATGTCGGCGCCGCGTTTGGCGCCGGCGGCGCGGTCAACAGGCTCGAGGCGACAACACCGGCCGTCAGCACCACCTTCGACGGCGGCGGCGGCAGCGGCGTCCTGGGCTCGATCTATGGCGGCGTCGACTACCAGATCACCCAACGCGGCATCATCGGCTTGATGGCCGAGCTCAGTTACTCGGGCTTCCAAGGCTCGGCGTCGGCGCAAGTGCCGGGCGCCACCGCCAACGTCAACATGAATACAGGCCTGGGCTGGGCGGTCTTGGCGCGCGCGGGCGTGCTCGCCAATCCCACCACGCTGCTTTACCTGGCTGGTGGTTATGCTGGCCAGAACATCCATACCGACGGCTTCGCCACGGTCGGCGGCGCGTCGGCGAGCTTCTCCAACGACCAGACCGTGAATGGCTGGACCATCGGTCCGGGCTTCGAGACCATGCTGGGCCGCAACTGGTCGGGCAAGCTCGAGTACCGCTACAGCCAGTTCGGCCGCACGACGCTCGCCGGCACGAATATTGGCCTGACGCCGTCCAATCACGCCATCCGCGCCGGCATCACTTACCGCTTCGGCGGGCTGGGCGTGGCGTCGTCCGACGAACAGACGCCGCCGGGACCGACCAACGTCAACTGGACGGGCATCTATGGCGGTGCCGCCGCCGGCGCCGGCATGAGCTTCGGCAAGGTCAGTGCGCTGGCGGGCCCCGCCTCGGCGAACTTCGACAGCGGCGGCCAGGGACTGCTGGGCAGCGTCTTCGGCGGCGCCGACTACCAGTTCTCGCCTTATGCACTGGTCGGCGTCATGGGCGACTTCACCTGGACCGGCATCGGCGCGACACTCAACATCGCCGCGCCCGGCGGCAGCACCTATCTGTCGGCCGAGTCCAACCGCCAATGGAGCGCGATGGGCCGCATCGGTTATCTGCCGGTGCCCTCGACGCTGCTTTATGCGGCAGGCGGCTTCGCGCAGTTCAACGTCCATGCCACTGCCAGCGCGCCGCTGGCGGGCGGCGGCACGTCGTTCGCGTCGAGGGATACGACGTTCAATGGCTTCACGGTCGGCCCGGGCATCGAGACGGTGATCACGGGCGGCTGGACGACGCGGCTGGAGTACCGCTTCAGCCAGTTCGAACAGAAGGAGCCCACCTTCGGCACTTCCATGCAGCCGTCGAACCATACGATCCGCGCCGGCCTGTCCTACAAGTTCGGCATGGGCTCCGGCGTCAGCACCGCGCAGGCGCTGGATTGAGATTTTTCGGAACGGGGATTCTACCAAGGGAGGTCATGACAATGCGTTTCAGTAAATTCGGCCTTGCTCTCGTCTTCGCCGCCGGCCTGGCCGGCAGCGCAGCCGAGGCCCAGCAGGGCAACACCATCTCCGTGCCGGTGACCGGCCTGCGCAACAACATCGGCGACGTGCGTTGCGGCCTGTTCAATTCGGCGGCGACCTTCCCCAAGGACGGCCAGCAGTTCCAGGGCGTGGCCGCGCCGATCGTCAACCAGCAGGCGACCTGCACCTTCACCAACGTGCCACCCGGCACCTATGCCGTCGCGCTGTTTCACGCAGCTCCTGGCCAGACCGTGATGAACAAGGGCATGTTCGGCCAGCCGCTGGATGGCTACGGCTTCTCGCGCAATGCGCCGATCGGCATGGGACCGCCCGCCTTCAGCGACGCGGCCTACTCCTACACGGGCGGCGCCGTGTCCTTTCCGGTGACGATAACCTATCCCTAGCGGACAACGCGCCGCCTAGCGCCGCCACTCCGAGGCACCGGGCAGTTGCCCGGTGAAATCGGCGTGTGCGGCGTCGCTCGCCGGGTCGTTGCGCTTGCCGGAGAAGCGCACCCCGAGAACGCGGCCGTCGTCCGTCGTGAGTTGCAGACCCTGGCGGCCGAAAGCGTTGTTCAGCGCCTCGGGGGACATTCGGATCTCGCCCGAGCCCATCACCTCGCCCGGTCGGGTGAGGAAGCCGTCGATGTCGTAGTCGGCGCGGCCCATCTGCTCCTCGCCGCAGGCAAGCACGCCGCTGCCGCGCATGACCCCTAGATACTGCATCAGGTTTCCTCGCATTCGACGAACGCTCAGAGGGGTGTGCGCAGCATCGCGTAGGCAACCACCAGCAAGATCAGGAAGAGCGGAAACAGGACGGGCGGTACGAGCCAGTCTTTCATGCGTGCACCTCGCGGTCGGGGCGGGGGGAGCACAGGACTCTCTCAGCCATCGCCAGCCGCAGCCTCATGGGCGATGATGGGCAAGCCCTACACCCTTGCGGACAATGCGTCCAATTGCCGGATCCGATCGCTGCCGGCTTCAAGCGGCGACGTCGCGGAAGCGCACGAGTCGGCCGCGCTGTTCGTCCCATAAGGTCAGGAATGTCGCGGCAAGGCCACGCCACAGCGTGACTGGAGGCACCGGATGCAGCGCGTGCACGACCTCGTGGGCGTCGCTCAGCCGGTAATTGGGGACGCGGGGATTGAGATGGTGGACGTGATGGAAGCCGATATTGCCGGTCAACCAATGCAACGCCCGCGGCAGGTGGAACCATGACGAACCCTCGAGCGCCGCATCGACGAAACTCCAGTCGCCCTTGACCGTCCAGCGCGCCGTTTCGAAGCGATGCTGAAGCGAGAACAGCCAGACGCCCAGGATCGACGCCACGACCATGACCGGCACGTGCACCATCAGCACCGCCCGCCAGCCCACAAGGATGATTAACGTGCCGAACAGGCAGATCAGGGCAACGTTGGTCAGATAGACCGACCAGCGCTCGCGGATCCAGCCGCGCGGCGTATCGAACGGCACACGATAGAGCAACAGGAAAACCAGCGGCGGCAACAGCACGTTGGCGATCAGCGGATGGCGTGGCAGGCGGTAAAGGAAGCGGCGCCAGGGCGACAGCGCGAGATAGCTGCGTACCGTGAGGCAGGACGAATAGATGTCGGCGCCGCCGCCGGTCCGGTCGAGGTTGTTCCAGTCGGCATGATGCAGGCTGTGCTGGCGGCCCCAGTTGGCGAAGGGCGTGAGCGTGACGAGGCTGCACGCCCGTCCGACGATCATGTTGGCGCGCCGCGAGGCGAAGAACGAGCCGTGCCCGCAATCGTGCTGGACGATGAAGACGCGCACCAGCAGCGCGCCGGTCGGCACGGCGAGCGCAAGCGTGAGCAGATAGGAGTACGGGAAGACGAAGTACATCGCCACACAGCCGGCGAGGAAGGGACCGAACGAGGTGAGGAGCTGCAATGCGCTTTCCCACCCTTTGGCGCGCGCGAACGCGGCCGCAGCCTGTCGTACCTCGGCGTCGGGCCCGAGGGCGCCGTGGTTGATGGTCATGGATTGTCCTCGGGTTAGAACCGCACACGGTACATGGGCATTCGGGCCGCCAGGCGCAATAGGCTTGCCAAGCCGGGCGTCAGGGCCCATATGAGCAGCGTCGATAGACGGACGGATGATTTGGCCCGCGCCCTTAGAAAACAGCGCCGCGCCAGTGAACTTTGCTCCCGAACACAAGTGCGAATTCGACGGCCTGTCCGCCCACGCGAGTGTTGGCGCGCGGGCCAGCATATCTATGTTTAAGAAAGGGTCTCCCATGACGACGGGAACCGTGAAATGGTTCAACAGCCAAAAGGGTTTTGGTTTCATCCAGCCCGATAATGGCGGCAGCGATGCTTTCGTGCACATCAGCGCGGTCGAGCGCGCCGGCCTCGGCATGCTGAGCGAAGGCCAGAAGGTCGAGTTCGATCTCGTTGCCGATCGCCGGAGCGGCAAGATGTCGGCTGACAATCTCAAGAAAGTCGACTGATCGCATCTGCGCCGGCAACTCAGCGCATTCACATGCGCTTAGGCGTCCCTTAGTTTCTCCGACCGACCACGGATGTACTGGCGGACCGGAGGTTTAAGGGACGGATGCGATATCGCCCGACGGGCGCGGCACGGAAGTGCCGTGACCGGTGGCCCCGCGCCTCGACCAGGTTGCGGGGCCTTTGCTTTTGTGGGTTTTGGCTGCAGCATCGGTCGGGAGAGGACGATGATCACCCTCACGATTCGTCACACGACAACCTACCGCTATCGCCTGCCCGTATGGCTGGGTGCGCACCGGCTGATGCTTCGGCCGCGCGAGAGCCGCGAACTGCGACTGGTCTCGAGCAAGGTAACGACAACGCCTGCGGCAACGCTGTCGTGGGCACACGACGTTTTCGGCAACGCCGTCGCCACCGCATCCTTTCAAGGCATGACCGATCGCCTGTCGATCGAGAGCGTCGCGGTGCTCGAGCTTTCCGCCTCCGCCTGGCCGGTCTTCGACATCACCGCCGCGGCCAGTTCCTACCCGTTCCGCTACTCCGACGACGAATGGTCGGACCTCGGCTCGCTCGCCGTGCCGCTCCACGCCGACCCAGCCGGCCGGCTGGCGGCCTGGGCGCGCGGCTTCGTGCGCAGCTCGCCGACGGATACGCTGTCGATGCTCAGGGATCTGCACACCGGCGTGCCGGAATGGGTCCGCTACCAGAGCCGCGAGGAGGAGGGCACCCAGACTCCCCTGCAGACGCTGGAGCGGGGCTGGGGCTCGTGCCGCGATCTCGCCGTCCTGTTCGTCGAGGCGGCGCGCAGCCTGGGCTTGGGCGCCCGCATCATCTCCGGCTATTTCTACAATCCGGACCGGCCGTCCGAGTCGGGCGGGTCGACCCATGCCTGGGCCGAAATCTACCTGCCGGGGGCGGGTTGGATCACCTTCGATCCGACCAACCGCGGTGTCGGCGGGTCGAATCTCATCCCCGTGGCCGTGGCCCGCGGCATCGCCCAGGCGATGCCGGTGACAGGCAGTTTCGTCGGAATGACCGACGCGTTCCAGGGCATGTCGGTCGAGGTCGAGGTCGCGGCCACGCCGCTGGCCGCGTGACTCATTTCCTCCCCAGCGAAGCTGGGGAGGTGGCCGAAGGCCGGAGGGGTCAAGCGCTCGCGTCCAAGCCGATATGACCCCTCCGCCCCTGCGGCGCACCTCCCCAACTTCGTTGGGGAGGAGAAGAGCGTCGAAAGTGGCGTACGACTAGCGCCGCGGCTCGCCGAGCAGCCGGGTCATCATCGTGGCCAGCAACTCGTCGTGCGGCTTGAACGAGGTGCGCGCCGCGGCCTTCGGCAGGGCGTCGAAACGCTGCTTGCCGTCGGCGGTCAGCATGGGCTCGCGCTCACTTCCCTCGATCAGCTTGAGCACCCGCAGGCGCGCGAGGTCCTGCGACCGCAGACAGTCGACGTCCGACTGGCCGTAAGCCACGCGGCGCAGCGTGATGGCTTCGTTGCTGCTGAGCGGCGCGGGCTGGCTCTGGGTCAAGGGCGATCTCCTGGATGAGGCCGTTGTGTCGTTTGTGTTGGCTTGAGAGCTGGTTTGACGGGTGGCAGCGCAGCGGGCCCGGTCCGCATCAGCGCCGGCATCTTGGCCGAAGCGGTGCGGCGATCGCTTGCCAGCCGGCGCAACAACGTCAGTTCCCGGAGAATGAGCGGCGGAGGTGGCGGGCTCGAGTCGTGACTCAGGGGGCACCTTCCAATGGAGGGCCACGCGGCCGCCTTGAACATGGGGGCTGGCGAGGTTCTCCGCAAGCTTCGCCGTCGATACTGCGCACAGCCCTGCCGCGAGCCAGGAATGGCGTTGCGGCGGCCTCAGCTCACCATGGCATAGGCCGGCTGACGGAAGTCGGCCCCGGCGCGCAGGAAACCCGTCCGGCTGTCGAGCAGGATGGCCTCCACCGAGCAGGCGCGACGGGTAACGGCCGGCCACATTTCCACGTCGTGGCCGCGGCGACGCAGTTCGTCGAGGGTGGCCGCCGGCAGGCGGTCCTCGAGGTTAAGGCGACCGGGCAGGTGGGTGTAGGGCGCGAAGGAGTTGGGGAAGCTGAAGGTCGCGAAACGCGGCTGCTCGATCGCCTCCTGGAGGTCCATGCCGAAATGGAAGGCGTTCAGGAACACCTGCAACATGGCCTGCACCTGGACGTCGCCGCCGGGCGCGCCGAACGGGATGACGCTGCCGTCGTCGCGCACGGCGATCGCCGGGTTGGGCGTGAGCCTGGGTCGCTTGCCCGGTGCCACGCCGGAAGGATGGCTGGGATCGGGCCGCGATTGCGTGCCGCGCGCCGAGGGCACGATGCCGAGGCCGGGAATGACCGGCGAGCGCCACGATCCGTCCGACGGCGTGGCCGACAGAACATTGCCCCAGCGGTCGACGGCGCAGCAGTAGGAGGTATCGGGCTCGATCGTGGCATCGCTCTTGGTACGCGACGCTGACACAGGTGGCGGCCGGTTGCTGGGATGCCGGCCGAGCGGCGGCGGCATGTCGGGCATGGCGCGGTCGTGGTCGATCGCGCTGACGCGGGCCACGACATGGGCATCCGACAGAAGCTCGTCCAGGCCGACATCGACGAACAGCGGATCGCCATAGCGGTACTCGCGGTCGGCGCAGGCCGCCTTCATGATCTCGGTGATGAGGTGGATGTAGTCGGCGCTGTTGTGGGCGAGGCCCTTCAGCCCGCCTGAGGCTTCGACCATGCGCAGCGCCTGCGCCAACATCGGGCCCTGGCACCACGGGCCGCAGGTGAAGACCTCGAAGTCGCGCCAGCGGACGCTGACCGGCGCCTCGTAGCGGCTGTGGAAGCCCGCCAGATCGTCGCGGCTGAGGTAGCCGCCCTCCTGTTCGTGGTAGCGCACGATCTGCTCGGCGATGTCGCCGCAATAGAAGGCAGCGCGCGCGGCCTGCAGGCCCGCGATCCGGCCGCGCTTCGCCATCGTGCGCTCCTGGTCGGCCATGTATTGCAAAGTGTCGGCGAGGTCGGTCTGCAGGAAGCGGTCGCCCGCTTGCGGCAGCTTGCCGCCGGGCAGGAAGATTGCGGCGTTGGAAGGCCACGACCGGTAGCCGGCTTCGTACTCCTTGATCATGGTGGCCATGTACTCGAAGACGGCGAAGCCTTCGCGGGCGTAGCGGATGGCGGCCCCCGCCACGTCGCCGAACGACATCGTGCCGTAGTCGCAGAGGGCGGTGATCCAGGCGTCGGGCGCCGCCGGCACCACGGTGCGCAGCAGGCCGAGGGGCATCTTGCCGCCGTGCTCGCGCATGAACAGGTCGGCGGGAAAGCGGGCGGGCCAATGGCCGAGTCCGGCGATGGTGACGACCTTGCCCGCTTTCTCTCCTTGGGCCCCGGTTCGGATCATGATCGGCGCCACGCCGGCCACGTTCACCTCGTCGGGATGCAGCACGGCAAGTGCGATGCCGGCGGCGCAGCCGGCATCGATCGCATTGCCGCCGGCTTCGAGGATCGCGAAACCGGCGGCGGCGGCAAGGTAGTGGCCGGCGGAGACCGCGTGACGGCTGCCGTAGAGCGTCGGGCGCATGGATTTCATGGGTGAAGTGTACACAGTCTTCGTCCGTGGTGCGTCATGGTCTTGCCGGACCGCGGGCCTCCAGGCCCGCTTCATGATTCATGAGCGGGCCTGGAGGCCCGCGGTCCCGGAAGAGCATGAGAAACGTAGATCGGGTCGCGTCTCGCGCCGTCGTCCGGCGTCAATTCAGGAAGGTAACCCGCGCTTCGCGTCCGAGGTATTGCGGCAGGCGGATGCCCTCGTCGGGCGCGATCTCGACTTCAACGAGGCGGGTGGCCAGCTCGCCCAGGTCGGCGTCGCTGCGCACCATGCGCGTCACCGTGAGAGGCACGCGCACGATCTTGCCGCTATAGGTGACCGGATCGTTCTTGAAGGTGATTTCCACCCGGGCGCCGGGCCGCATGCGCGCGAGATGCAGTTCGTCGACCGAGGCGCGTACGCGCAACTGGTCCATGTCGACGATTTTAGCGATGCCTAAACTCGCGAAACGCTCGCCCTGGCGCGCGTAGATCTCCACCACGACACCGTCGAGCGGCGAGCGGACGACGGCGTCCTCGCGCGACTGGCGCGCACTTTCGACGCTTGCCTTCGCGTTGGCGAGGTCGAGCTCGTATTGCGCCAGATCGTACTTCAGCGTCTGCTTCGCGAGCTCCAGCCTGGCCTTCTCCCGTTCGACGCTCTCCGCCTGTAGGCTGGCTTCCATCTCCTTCTGATCGTTGGGCGTCCCCGACCGCAGACGTCCGAGCGCCGCGAGCTTGTTGCTCTCGATCGACGATTTCAGGGTGGCTTCCAGCAAGGCGATCTGGGTGACACGGGTGCCCGTCAGCACCTGATCGTGCGTTGCCTTGAGCCTGGCCAGGGCAGCCTCGGCGATGCGAACGCCGATGTCGGCGGCGGGATAGCCGGACAGAACGGCGATGATCTCGTCACGCTTGACGTGCTGGCCGTCCTTGATGCGCAGTTCGATCACGTTCGCGCCGCCCAGGGGACTGCCGGCAATGACCACTGTACCGGCCGGCGCTTCGGTATAGCCGCGCGAGATCAGGGGGCCGGTCGGGCGGATGCCTTCCTGGGCGCTGCTGGTCTGCCGCTCGGCGGCGACCCACAGGCCAGCAGAGACGGCAGCCACAAGGGCAAGGCCGCCGACGCCGCGCCATGGGAACTTGCTCGCTTTAGCCTTCGAAACCCGCTTCATCTTGGACTCATATTCTATCCGAATTCTATCCTCCGAAATGCGTCAACATGACGGCCTGGGGCCCAAGGCGGCTTTTTACGGCACGGATCGTATACTGCTTGTGACACAAGAAGTAACGCCTCTAGACGCTTGGCAGTGGGGATGATTCCGGCCCCGGCGTCCGCTATGCCGCTTTCCTCCCCCGCCTGGCGTCGATCGCCGCCCACAGGCTGGCCGCCGTTACCGGCATGTCAACGTGCTCGAGGCCGGTATGGCGATGGATGGCGCTGACGATGGCGTTGATCACCGCGGGTGGCGCCCCGATGGCGCCGGCCTCGCCCGCCCCCTTCACGCCCAGCGGATTGGTCGTGCAGGGGCTGTTGTGCATGTCGAAGTGGACGTGCGGGACGATGTCGGCGCGCGGCAGTGCATAGTCCATGAAACTGCCGCTCATGAGCTGGCCCGACTCCTTGTCGTAAACCGTCTTCTCCGTCAGCGCCTGGCCGACGCCCTGGCCCACGCCGCCATGGACCTGGCCCTGCAGCAGCAGCGGATTGAGGGCGCTGCCGAAATCGTCCATGACGCTGTAGTTCAGGATGTCCAGCGTGCCGGTATCGGGGTCGACCTCAAGTTCGCAGATGTGGCAGCCGTTGGGGAAGGTGTCGGCCTCGGGCATGCGCGTGAACTCGTCATCCAGGCCGGGTTTCTCGCCCGCCGGTACGTGCCTGGGGTCCTTGGCGGCCCGGGCGACATCGAACAGGCTCATCGTGCGATCGGTGCCGACGATCTTGAAGGCGCCGTCGTCATAGTCGATGTCGGCGGCACTCGCCTCCATGACGCTCGCCGCCACCAGCTTGCCCTTGGCGATGATCTTGTCGGCGACCCCCAGCGTCGCCACGCCGGCCACCGAGACCATGCGGCTGCCGCCGGTAAAGCCCTCGGGCGTGGCGTCCGAATCGCCCTGCACGATGTTGATGCGCTCGGCATCGATGCCCAGTCGCGCCGAGGCGATCTGCCGGATCGCCGTCTCGTGGCCCTGGCCGTTGGTCTGGTTGCCGAGATAGAGCGTGACCGAGGCATCGTCGTTGAACTTGGCGATCGCGGTCTCAGGCGCGCCGCCGCCGCCGCATTTCTCGACATAGGTCGCCATGCCGATGCCGCGCCATTTGCCCCTGGCTTCGGAGGCGGCGCGACGCGACGGGAAACCCTTCCAGTCGGCCTTGTCCATGCCCTTGCGCATGAGGCTCTCGAAGTCGCCCGAATCGTAGGTGTCGCCGAGCGCCGTCTTCCACGGAATCTGGCTGGGCTTCACGAAGTTGCGGGCGCGGATCTCGTCGGGCGCCAGGCCGGTCTCGCGCGCGATGTGGTCGACGAAGCGCTCCAGCAGATAGGCCGCCTCGGGCCGCCCGGCGCCGCGATAGGCATCGGTCGGCACGGTGTTGGTCATCACGCCCTTCACGTTCACGTAGATCGCGGGCGTGGTGTAGAGGCCGTTCAGCATCGAGCTGCCGGCCAGGGTCGGAATGAACGCGCTGAAGTGGCTGAGATAGGCGCCAAGTGCGGCATAGGTCGTGATGCGCTCGCCGATGAAACGGCAATCCTTGTCGAGCGCCATCTCGGCGATCGAGACATGATCGCGCCCCTGCACGTCGGACTGGAACGCTTCCTGGCGGTCGGGAATCCACTTCACCGTGCGCTTGAGCGTGCGCGAGGCCCACACGATCATGGGATATTCCGGGTGCACGAAGATCTTCATGCCGAAGCCGCCACCCACGTCGCCGGTGCGCACGCGCAGCTTGGGCGAGCCGATCTTCAGGATCATGTCGGCCACGACCGGGCGGATCATGTGCACGCCCTGCGAGGAGAGCCACAGGGTCGAGCGGTCGTCCTTGGCATCGTACTCGCAGATCGCGCCGCGCGGCTCCATCGAGTTCACGACCAGCCGCTGGTTCACGAGCTTCAGGGTCACCACGCGATGCGCCTTGGCGAAGGCTGCCTCGGTCGCGGCGCGGTCGCCCATCTCCCAG
>DASZJU010000244.1:0-11410 GCA_035947815.1 Reyranella sp. | reverse complement strand
GGGCGTGCGGCTCATGTTGATCGCCTGGCCTATGAGCTCGATCGGGCCAAGCTTGGGCGATGTCACGGGATGCGCCATCTTGAGATGCTTGACCTGAGGATCGGCGAACATCTCGTCCATCTTGTAGATCGGCCCGGCCGGAACGCCCGCCTTGTTGAGCTTTTCGACCAGCTCGGCGCTGCCGTAGGTCGCGACCCGCTTGTCGATCTCCGCATTCAGCACGTCGCGGTTGGTGCGGCGCGCCTTGTCGGTCGAGAAGCGCTCGTCAGTCATCAGCTCCGGCGCCTTGATGCATTCGCAGAAGCGCTTGTAGATGTGGCCGCCCGACGCCGCGATGTTGATGTAGCCGTCCTTGGTCTTGAAGACGCCGGTCGGAATCGAGGTCGGATGATTGTTGCCGGCCTGGCCCGGCACGTCCTTGGCGAGCGTCCAGCGCGCCGCCTGGAAGTCGCACATCGAGATCATGGCCTGCAGCAGCGAACTCGACACCCACTGGCCCTGGCCCGAGGTCTCCCGCTCCAAGAGCGCGATCAGGATGCCGATGGCGCAATGCAGGCCGGCGCCCACGTCGGCGACGGCGATGCCGGCCCGCACCGGCCCGCCGCCCGGCATGCCGGTGACCCACATCAGGCCGCCCATGCCCTGGGCGATCTGGTCGAAGCCCGCGCGTTCGGCATAAGGACCGTCCTGGCCGAAGCCCGAGATCGAGCCCAGCACGATGCGCGGATTCACTTTCTTCAGGCTTTCGTAGTCGATGCCGAGACGGAACTTCACGTCGGCGCGATAGTTCTCGACCACCACGTCGGCCTTCTCGACCAACTTCATGAAGACGGCCTTGCCGTCCGGCTCTTTCAGGTTGAGCGTGATCGAGCGCTTGTTGCGGTGCAGGTTCTGGAAGTCCGGCCCATGGCGCGGCCCGCCCATATCCATATCGCCGGCGCCCGGCGGCATCTCGACCTTGATGCAGTTGGCGCCCCAGTCGGCGAGATAGCGCACGGCGGTCGGGCCGGCGCGCACCCGCGTCAGGTCGAGCACGGTAAAGCGGGCAAGCGGTCCTGCGGTCATGGTCTCACTCTGGGTTAAAATAACCTCACCCTGAGGAGGCCCGCAGGGCCGTCTCGAAGGGTGGGCAACAGATCGGGTCTGCGGCCATGCTTCGAGACGCTCGCTGCGCTCGCTCCTCAGCATGAGGTTATCGTTGGTTCGACACTCTACTCTACCCGTACCATGGCGGCGGGATCGATCTCCAGCCAGACGCGGCTGCCGATTTCGAAAACCGTATTGGGGCCGGTAGAAACCCGCAGTGGCTTGGCGGCGCCCAGCGGCCGGGCCTGATAATCCCAGTATTCGCCGAGATAGGACCGCCCTGCGATCTCTGCCTCGATGGCCAGCGCGCCGCCATTGGGCTTCTGGGCAGCCAGGCCGATCGCCTGGGGGCGCAGCGAATAGAGTAGCCCATTTGCTCCGTTTGCCCCTTCAAGCATCGACGCTGCAGCCGAGAAGCCGTCGAAGCGTACCTCGCCGCCCTGCCGTGCCCCTTCGAGGAAATTGGTCCGGCCGATGAAGCCCGCCACGAACCGGCTCTTCGGCCGGCCATAGAGCACGTGCGGCGCATCGATCTGCTCGATTCGCCCTTTGTTCATCACCACGATGCGGTCGGACGTCACCATGGCCTCGGACTGATCATGGGTTACGTAGACCGTCGTGATCTTGAACTCGTCGTGCAGGCGGCGGATCTCGAAGCGCATCTCCTCGCGCAGATTGGCGTCGAGGTTGCTGAGCGGCTCGTCGAGCAACAGCACCTCGGGCTCGACCACGATAGCGCGGGCCAGCGCCACGCGCTGCTGCTGGCCGCCCGACAGCTCCGCCGGATAGCGCCCCTTCAGCCCGCGCATCTGGACAACATCGAGGATCCTGTCGACCCGGCGATCGATCTCGGCGCCTGCGAGTTTGCGGACTTGCAGGCCAAAGCCGACATTTTCGCCGACCGTCATGTTCGGCCAGATGGCGTAGCTCTGAAAGATCATCGACATGCGCCGCTTTTCCGGCGGCACGACACCCGAGGCGGTGGAGATGGTCTGGCCGTCGAGCTCGATGGTGCCGGACGAAGGCGGCATGAAGCCCGCAATCATGCGCAAGGTGGTGGTCTTGCCGCAGCCCGATGGCCCCAGCAGGGAAACGAATTCACCCTTCTGCAGCTCGAGCGAGAGGTCCTTCACCGCCTCGAAGGCGCCGAAGCTCTTGGTGATATTGCTGAGGACGAGCTTGCTCATGTCGCGGTGCGCCTCAGCATGAAGTCCCGCCCGAGCGCGCGCTGGCCGATCCACAGCAGCGGCAGGGTCAGGACCTGGAGGATCAGCGCCAGGGCGGCGAGGTATTCGAAATTCCCTTCCTCGCTCATGTCAAAGATCATCACCGACACGACTTTGGTTCCCGGACCGTAGAGGAAGATTGCCGACGACAGCTCGCGCGTGGCCGGGATGAAGATCAGGAGCCAGGCGCCCAGCAGGCTGCGCTTGAGCAACGGCGCCACGACGCGGCGGAGCGCGGTGATGCGGTTGCCGCCCAGGATGCGCACCGCCTCCTCCATCTCCGGGTTGATGCTGCGCAGCGCCGCACTGTTGTTCACGTAACCGATCGGCAGGAAGCGCGTGGTGAAAGCCAGGATCAGGATCAGAGCCGTGCCGTAGAGCGCGAGCGGCGGTGGCGCATAGGCGGCATAGAAGCCGATCGCCAGGACAACGCCCGGGATCACGAAGGGCGCAATGCACAGGAACCCCAGGACGCCGGCGAAGGGCACCAGCCGGCGCGTCACGATATAGGCGACGCCCAGCGTGATGATCACGCCTGCGGTGGCGGCGGCGCCGGCGAACAGGAAGGCGTTGATCACCGACTGGGCCGCCGTCGCATGCTCGAACAGAACGAAGTGGAAATTCCGGAGCGAGATATTGTCGACCGTGAAGCCGCGCCCCCAGGCCTTGGCGAACGCCGCCTGCACCAGGAACAGATAGGGCAGGAAGATCGAGAGCGTCGCCACGAACATGGCGTAGCCGAACATCGCCCAGCGCCACCAACCGAGCTGGATCGGTCGCCGTTCGCCGCCCTTGCCGGTGAGCGACACGAAGCCCTTGCGGTGGGTCATCAGGCGCTGCACCAGGATCAGCATCACGGTGACGCCGAGCAGCGGCATGGCATAGGCCGCCGCCACCTCGACGCGCACCGGATTGCCGAAGAACTGATAGAGCTGGGTCGTCGCCACGTTGAAGCGCGCCGGGATGGCGATCATCGCGGGCGACGCGAACAAGGCGATGGCTTCGAGGAAGCAGATGATCAGTCCGCCCAGGATCGCCGGCAAGGCCAGCGGCAGGGTGACCCGGCGCATGGTCCGCCACGTCCCCGCCCCAAGGATGTTGGCGGCGTCCTCCATTTCCGAGGATACCAGTTCGAGCGCAGCGGAGGTGAAGATGAAGATGTAGGGAAACGAATAAAGCGCGATGACGACGGCAAGCCCGGTGAAGCTGTAGATGTTGAACGGCCCCGCCTCGGCGCCAGTGGCGAACATGTAGAAGCGGTTGAGCCAGCCGGCATTGGGACCGGCGAGCAGGATCCAGGCCACCGCGCCGGTGTAGGGTGGCGTGATGAAGGTCGCCAGCACCAGCATGCGCACGAAGCCACGCCCCGGCATATTGGTCCGCGACACGCCCCAGGCGAGCGGAATCGCGAACAGGCCGGCCAACCCGGCCGAGACGGCGCCGAGCCTCAGGGAGTTGAACAGGGCCTCGACATAGCGCGAGCGCCCCCAGGCAACGACATAGTTGGCGAACGTGAACTCGCCGGTACGCTCCGCGGAGAAGCTGGTAACCACCAGATAGACGAAGGGGCTCACCACCAGGAACAGCAGGACCGCGATGATCGCGATCCACAACAGCCAGGTCGCGTCGAACCCGCCGACGCGCGCCGGCCGGGCCGCAGAAGACGACAGCGCGGGAGCAGCGACGGTCATGCGCTGGGGGCGCGCCACTCCAGTGGCGCGATCTTCTTTCGCGACGACAAAGACGCGCGACTGGAGTCGCGCGCCCCCAGCAAAGCACAACGGCGCATCATCAATTCCCGAAGGTGTCCCGCCACTGCTCGATCGCGTCGGGGATGCCCTTGTCGATTTCCGCGACGCTCGGGCGGATCGTCTTGGCCTCGCTGAGCGGCTTGGCGCCCGGCGGCGGCGGCACTTCCGGACGCAGCGGGATGGCGAAGTGCTTGGCGTTGATCGTCGCCGCTTCGATCGAATTGAGGTATTCCATGAAGAGCCTGGCGGCGTTGGGATGCTTGGTGCCCTTGATGATCGCCGACGGCGCGATGATCAGCACGGAGCCGTCGCTCGGGTAGGACACCGCCAGCGGATTGCCGCGGGCAGCGCTGAACAGGGTCGAGCCGTCGGCGCCGGCCGCCACCTGCCGTTCGCCGGCGTTCAGCGCCGTCACCGTGTCGTTGATGGAGCGGCCGATCTGCGGCTTGTTCTTCTCCAGGTTGTCGAAGTACTCCCAGCCGTAGAGATTCTTCATCATCAGCACCCAGGTACCGACATAACCCGAGAAGCCCGGATGACCGGTCGAGACCTTGCCTTTCCACTTGATGTCCAGAAGATCCGTCCACTTCTTGGGAGCCTCTTCCGGCTTTACCTTGGAGGTGTTGTAGGTGATCACGACCAGGCCGGCCGACGTCGTGTGATAGTAGCCGTCCGGATCGAAGTTCTGGAAGGCCGGCAGGATCTTCGAGGCCGTTTCCGGAATGTACTTCTCGAACCTTCCTTCGGCCTTCAGGCGCACGTCATGACCGACATCGGTCGATGAGAAGACGTCGCAGACGACCTGGTTGTTCTTGAGGTCCTGCAACAGGCGCTGGTAGGCGACCCGCGCCGTGGTGCGCACGACGTTCACCTTGATGCCATAGAGCTTCGTGAACTCGGCGCCGAGCTCCTCCGCGGCTTCGGACGTATAATGGGAGGTATACCAGGTGAGCTCGCCTTCCTTCTTGGCGGCTTCTTCGAGCGCCTTCATGTCGGCGCGCGCGGCCGCCGGCGCAAAGGCGAGCGCTGCGACCACGGCAAGGCGTGCCAACCCCTTCATCAGTTCCTCCCGGAGCGTGACCTTATTATTGTTGGCGGAGATACGATCACACGAAGCGGCAAGCGACAAGCGCGGGCCCGCGGTAAGCGAGCGCATGACGGAAGACAAATCAGCCGGCTGGGCGACCTACTATGAGAAGCTACGCGACCGGCCGCCACGCCGCACGCTGTTGACGGCGCTCGACCGTTTCGGCCCTCCTTCGCCGGACGCGCTCGTCATCGATCTCGGCTGCGGCGACGGCCGCGACGTGGTCGAGATGCTGCGCCGCGGCTGGAGGGTGGTAGCCGTCGATGCCGAGCCCGAGGCGCTTCGCCAACTGCAAGCCCGTCCCCTTCCGCCCGGCAGCGACATCACGCCGATAGTGGCGCGGTTTGAGGACGTGCCCCTGCCGATCGGCGTCAGCCTGGTGAATTCGAGCTTTGCCATGCCGCTTTGCGAGCCCGAGGCGTTCCGCGGCGTATGGGAGCGCATCCGCGAGGCGCTGCCGGCCGGCGGCCGGTTCAGCGGCCAGTGGTATGGCCCGCGCGACAGTTGGGTCGGGCGGTCGGGCATGACCTTCGTCGGTCGCGAAGAGGCATTGGCCTTGCTCGACGTGTTCGAACTCGAGATGTTCGAGGAGGAGGAAGCCGACGCCACGACGCCGCGCGGCAATGCCAAGCATTGGCATATCTTTCACATCGTCGCCCGCAAGCTGCCAAAAGACGACTGACCTGCAGCAGCTATTTCCATGCATGTGGAAATAGACTTTACCGCCTCCCTGGTGCCTGCTTATTCGGCCAGACTAGGATATAAGTGATACTACAAAATAAACTTGACTAACACTTAAGGGCAGTCTATAGTCGCCTCTCAGTTCCTCTCTTGCCGAGAAACTGTCCGCAGTTTCCATGTCTCACTTTTGGGGGCCACTCCAAATCCTTCCTTCGAAAACGGGTAGCGGAAATTGCGGAAAATGCGGAAATCCCTCACGGCAGCCAATGCCTGCACTTCGGAAGAGGCATGCATGTTGCGCGTCCCCTGACGTAGACAAGCCGCCGGTCGGTGGCCGACACTTTGGCCGCAGCATCACAGGAGGCACCATGGCCGCCGTTCCCGTCACCGCCGAAATCGCCCGCCGCGCCACCGCTCTCGCCTGGCACGATCTGCCCGACGACCTCATCGAGCGCACCAAGCAGTGCCTGCTCGACTGGTTTGCCGTCACCGTCGCCGGCGCCCAGGACGAACTCACCGACATCCTGGTGCGCGAAGCCGTCGAGGACGGCGCCACAGGCCCGGCCACCCTGGTCGGCCGCAGCGAGAGGGTGCTGCCCTCCGCCGCCGCCCTGATCAACGGCGCGGCCAGCCATGCGCTCGACTATGACGACGTCAATTTCTCCATGGGCGGTCACCCGACGGTCACCGTCGTTCCCGCCCTGCTGGCGCTCGGCGAGCAGCTCGGAGCCTCGGGCCAACTGTTCATCGAGAGTTTCATCGCCGGTTACGAAACCTCCGGCAGGATCGGCCGGCTGGTCTCTCCCAGCCACTACCAGAAGGGCTTCCATGTCACCGGCACGGTGGGTTCGTTCTCCGCCACTGCCGCGGCGGGCCGCATGCTGGGCTTGAACGACAAGCAACTCGCCGTCGCCTTCGGGATCGCGGCCACCCAGGCCGCCGGGCTGAAATCCAACTTCGGCACCATGTGCAAGCCGCTGCATGCCGGCACTGCGTCGGAGCACGGCCTGCGCGCCGCGCGCCTCGCCGCCAAAGGCTTTACCGCGCGCAGCGATTCGCTGGAATGCGACCAGGGCTTCGCTTCCTCGCAGAGCGATCACCTCAACGCCGAGCAGGCGCTGGGCGAGCCGCCGGCCGGCTGGCATCTGCGCAACAACCTCTTCAAGTACCATGCCGCCTGCTACCTGACGCACGCGCCCATCGAGTGCGCCAAGGAGATCCGGCTCAAGAGCAACTTTCCGCCGGAGCGGGTGAAGAAGATCCTGCTCAGGATCGACGCCGGCGCCGACAAGGTGTGCAACATCGAGAACCCGACCACCGGCCTCGAGGCCAAGTTCTCGCTGCGCCAGACCGTGGCCATGGCGCTGACCGGCGTCGATACGGCCAACCTCGATTCGTACAACAAGGCCATCACGCAGGAGCCGCGGATCAAGACCCTGCGCGAAAAGATGTCGATCGAATTCAAGCCCAACTGGGAGCATTCGCTGGCCGAGATGGCGATCCAGCTCGACGACGGCACGACCCTCGAAGCGACGCACGATTCGGGCATCCCCTGGGCCGATATCGCCAAGCAGCGCCAGGCGCTCGAGACCAAGTTCGAGAGCCTGGTGACGCCCGTGCTGGACGCCGCCGGCGCCAAGCGCCTGCACGACGCCATCGAGCGCATCGACGACCTCGCCGACGTCGGCGAACTCGCGCGCGCGTCGGCGAAGAGCTGAACGCGATGTCCGTCGTCCCGACCAAGGCCCGAAGGGCCGCGTGGAGGGACCTTCTCTCTACACTAAGCTGCTTATCGTAGAGAGAAGGTCCCTCGGCTGCGCCGCCCTTCGGGCGGCTTCGCTCGGGACGACGGAGGAAATTCAGGAGTAGCAATGGCAGAGGATTTCCGAACCCGCGCCCGGCCGGTGCCGAAGGGCAACCGCTACGAGGATTTCGAGCCCGGGCGGGTCTTCCAGCACCATTGGGGCCGTACCATCACGGAATCGGAGAGCACCCTCTTCTCGACGCTGACCTTGCATTTCAATCCCCACTACTTCAACGCCGCCTACGCCCGCGCACACGGCCATCCCGGCATCGTCGTCAATCCGATGCTTGTCTTTACGACGGTGTTCGGTCTCACGGTCGAGGAGCTGAGCGAGGGCGGCGGACCTTTCCTCGGCGTCAACCAGCTCACCTTCCATCAGCCCGTCTATCCCGGCGATTCGCTCAGAGCCGAGTCGGTCGTCCTCGACCGGCGGATTTCAGACTCGCACAAAGGATTCGGGATCGTCACCTGGCATACCAAGGGCCTCAACCAGCGCGATGAGCTCGCCATCGACTTCAAGCGCACCAACCTCGTGCGCCTCAGGAGCCCGTAAGATGCCGTACATCACCGAAGAGCGCCGTATGATCCAGGAGCAGGCGCGCGAATTCACCCTCAACGAGGTGCTGCCCGTCGCCAACAAGCTCGATCCCGAGAAGGGCGACATCCCAATGGACCTCCGCGACAAGATGGCCGAGCTGGGCTATTTCGGCATCCTGGTCCCGGAGAAATACGGCGGCCTCGGGCTCGGCTGCTTCGAGTACTGCCTGGTCACCGAGGAGCTGTCGCGCGGCTGGATGAGCGTCGCCTCGCTGATCGCCCGCGGCAATCTTTTAATCGGCTCGCACATGATGAGCGAGGAGCAACGCACCCGTTATCTGCCGCGCATGGCCAAGGGCGAGTTTTTGGGCGCCTTCTCCATGTCGGAGCCCAACGCAGGCTCCGATATCTCCAACATCTCCTGCCGCGCCAAGAAGGACGGCGCCAGCTACTTGATCAGCGGCAACAAATACTGGTGCACCTTCGCCGACGGCGCCGACTTCATGATCATCATTGCCCGCACATCGGATGCGCCCGCAGGCAAGCGCCATATGGGCCTCTCGATGTTCTTCCTGGAGAAGAAGCGCGGTGAGCTGCCGCCAGGCTGCAACGGCGCACCGATTCCCAAGATCGGCTATTTCGGCTGGAAGACCTTTGAGCTTGCCTTCGACAACTGCCGCGTCCCGGCCGAGAACATGATCGGCGAGGAAGGCCATGCCTTCTACTACGCCACGTCGGGGCTTGAGACGGCGCGCGCCCACACTGCAGCGCGGGCCATCGGCCTGGCCCAGGGCGCGCTCGACGATTCGATCAAGTACGCCGGCGACCGCAAGCAGTTCGGCCGCTCGATTGGCGACTTCCAGGCGATCCGCTTCAAGATCGCCGACATGGCGACCCAGATTGAGGCGGCGCGTCAGCTCAACTATTTCGTCTGCGAGCAGATCGACACCGGTCAGCGCTGCGACAAGGAAGCCTCGATGGTGAAGCTGTTCGCCTCGGAAATGGCCGAGCGCGTGTGCAGCGAGGGCATCCAGATCCATGGTGGCGCGGGCTACACCACCTTGCACGCCGTCGAACGGCACTGGCGCGACGCGCGGCTCACCAAGATCTTCGAGGGCACGTCGGAGATCCAGAAGCGCATCATCTCCGACCGCCTGCTCGGCCGCGGGAGGAACTGATGAAGGTCTCGGCCCTAACGGGAAAGCACAACTATTTCGAGGACTTCAAGGTCGGCGAGGTGCTGAAGCATGCCCGCGGCAAGACCGTCGAGCCGCTCGAGCAGGTGTGGATCACCAACGTCACCATGAACACCGCCGAGGGCCACTTCAACGAGCACCTGATGAAGTCGAGCCCGTGGGGCCAGCGGCTGGGCTTCGGCGGCGTCACCATCTCGATGTGCATCGGCCTCGCCGCCCAGGACACCGCCGAGAACGCGCTGATGGAGCTCGGGCTGGACAAGATCCGGCTGACGGCGCCGGTCCATCATGGCGACACGCTCTATTGCTACTCGGAGGTGCTGGAGAAAGAGGACGCCCAGCAGCCCGACGCCGGCATCGTGCGCTTCCGGCACTACGGCGTGAACCAGGACGACAAGCATGTCTTCGAGGGCGAGCGCTCGGTGCTGATCAAGCGGCGCAGTCACTGGGGAGACAAGTGATGCTGGGGGCGCGCAACTCCAGTGGCGCGATCTTCTATTGCGGCCAACAAAGACGCGCGACTGGAGTCGCGCGCCCCCAGCCATGAGTGACGTCCTCGGCGCCCTCGACGGAGTCCGCATCGTCGATCTCACTCAGATGCTGGCGGGACCGTTCTGCACCATGCTGCTGGCCGACCAGGGCGCGGAGGTCATCAAGGTCGAACCGCTCGACGGCGACCACACGCGGATCATCGGCCCCTACCATGCCGACGACAAGCTGCGGGCGTTCGGCGGCTACTTCGCGTCGGTGAACCGCAACAAGAAGTCGGTCGCCATCGACCTCAAGTGCCCGGAAGGCCGCGAGCTGGTGATGCGGCTCTGCGATGGCGCCGACGCCGTGGTCGAGAATTACCGCGGCGGCGTCATGGATCGCCTCGGCCTGGGTTACGAGACCCTGCACGAGCGTTTCCCGAAGCTGGTCTATGCCACCATCCGCGGCTTCGGCGACTGGCGCACCGGCCGCAGCCCTTACACCGACTGGCCGGCCTACGACGTCGTGGCCCAGGCGTTCGGCGGCGTCATGGCTATCACCGGCCCCGACAAGAACACGCCGATGAAGGTCGGCCCCGGCATCGGCGACCTGATGCCCGCCACCATGTGCGCCGTCGGCATCGTCAGCGCCATCTTGCGCGCCCACAAGACCGGCCAGGGCCAGTTCGTCGATGTCGGCATGGTCGACGCCATCCTGTCGATGTGCGAGCGCATCGTGCACCAGCATTCCTACACCGGCGGCGTGCCGGTACCGGAAGGCAACCACCATCCCCTGCTCTGCCCGTTCGGCATGTTCCCGGCCAAGGACGGCTTTATCACCATCGCCGCTCATGCCGACACGCACTGGCCGATCCTGTGCCGCCTGATCGGCAAACCCGAGATGGGCACCGATCCGCGTTACGCCACCGTGCAGGACCGCCGCGCGCATCAGGACGAGATACTCACGGCCGTCTCGGCTTTCACGAGCCAGCGCACCAAGCAGGAATTGCTGGCGCATCTCGGCGGCCAAGTGCCCTTCGCGCCGGTCAACGACGTGCGCGACGTCTTCGCCAATCCGCACTTCGCCGCCCGCGACATGGTGGTGTCGGTGCCGCATCCCGGCCTCGACCATGAGACCAAGGTCGCGGGCGTGGCGATCAAGATGAGCGAAACGCCCGGCCGCGTGCGCCATCGCGCGCCCTTGCTGGGCGAGCATACCGACCAGTACCTGAACTCCCTCGGCCTCGGTGGCGCGGAAATTGCGCGGCTCAAGGCCGAAAAGATCGTTGCCTGAGGAGACCTGACATGACCGACCGTCCGCGCCGCGCCCGCCGCGTGCAGCTTTCCACGCCCGGCTCCAGTGAGAAGATGATGCAGAAGGCGGCCGAGTCGAAGGCCGACCATGTCTTCCTCGACCTCGAGGATGCCGTTGCCCCCAGCCAGAAGCGCGAGGCCCGCAAGAAGATCGTGCAGGCGCTGAAGACGCTCAACTGGACGGGCAAGACGCGCTGCGTGCGCATCAACGACCTCACCACCGAGTACGCCTTCGAGGACATCATCGAGGTCGTCGAG
>DASZJU010000243.1:0-3495 GCA_035947815.1 Reyranella sp. | reverse complement strand
CGAATCGTGACGTCCAGGCCATGGCTGATCGCGGTCTGGGCGATCCCCGCCCCCATCAGGCCGGCGCCGGCAACGTAGAGCTGTTTGATCGTCACGCCTTCTCCTTTAGCACTTCACGGGCAATCACCAATCGCTGGATCTCGTTGGTCCCCTCGTAGATCTGCGTAATCTTCGCATCCCGCATCATCCGCTCCGCCGGGAAGTCGCGGAGATAGCCGTAGCCGCCGAGGATCTGCACCGCGTCGGTGGTCACGCGCATCGCGGTGTCCGAAGCGAACAGCTTCGCCATCGCCGAGCTGAGGCTGATGTCGGGCAGGTGACGGTCGAGCGCGTCAGCGGAGCCGTAGGTCAGGGCGCGAGCGGCCTCGATCTGGGTGGCCATGTCGGCCAGCATGAACTGGATCCCCTGGAACTGGTTGATCGGCTTGCCGAACTGCCGCCGGTCGCGGGCGTAGCGGCGGGCCAGGTCGAGGGCACCTTCCGCGATACCCAGGGCTTGCGCCGCGATCCCGGGACGGGAGTGGTCGAGGACGCGCATGGCGAGCCGGAAGCCTTCTCCTTCGTTCCCGAGCCGGTTGGCCGCCGGCACGGCCAGGTCTTCGAAGAAGAGCTGCGCCGTGGGCGATCCGCGGATGCCGAGTTTCTTCTCCAGCTTGCCTACTTTGAAGCCCGGCATGTCCTTCTCCACGATGAACGCCGAGATGTTGCGCGCTCCCGCTTCGCCGTTTCGATCCGTCCGGGCGAAGACCACGAGGGTGTCCGCGACGCTTCCACCGGTGATGAATGTCTTCGAACCGTTGATTACGTAGGTGTCGCCACGCCGGGTTGCTCGCGTGCGCATGCCACCCGCGTCGGATCCGGAACCTGATTCGGTCAAGGCGTAGGCCGCCATTTTTTCGCCACGGGCGAGGGCCGGCAGGTATTTCTGCTTCTGTTCCTCGGTCCCGGCTAGCGAGATCGGCAGACTGCCGAGCGACTGCACGCTGAGGATCAGCGAGGACGTGGCACAGAACTTGGCGATCTCCTCGACCGCCACGATCAGCGTCAGGGCACTGCCGCTGATGCCGCCGTACTCGGGCGAGAAGGGGATGGCAAGGATGTCGTGCTTCGCGAACAGCTCCTTGATGTCCCAGGGGAACTCGCCGGACTCGTCGATCTGAGCGGCGCGCGGTTCGACCCGCTCCAGGCAGATGTCGTGGACCATCTCGCGGATCTGGAGCTGCTCATGGCTCAGCGCGAAGTCCATTAGGCGCGCTCCAGCTCGCGGGCGATGACGATGCGCTGTACCTGGTTGGTCCCCTCGTAGATCTGGCAGGCCTTGGCGTCGCGAACCCGTCGTGCCATCGGATATTCCTCGAGGTAGCCATAGCCGCCGAAGACTTGTAGGGCGTCGAGCGTGATGTCCATCGCCGCATCGGTGGCAAAAAGCTTGGCCATCGACGCCTCTCTGGTGAAGGGCAGGCCGGCATCACACAGTGCCGCCGCCTTCCACGTCATCCAGCGCGCCGCCCGGATCTTGACGGCGATGTCGGCCAGTTTGTTCTGGATCGTCTGGAGCTCGGCGATCGGTTTTCCGAATTGTTTGCGCTCTTTCGCGTAGGCGACGGCGTCGTCGAGGGCGCCCTGGGCGAGCCCGACCGCCTGGGCGCTGATGCCGATCCTTCCGCTGTCGAGCGCCCGCATCGCGATGCGGAAGCCCTGGCCTTCATCACCGAGGCGATCGGCGTCCTCGACGACGCAGTTCTCCAGGTACACCTCTGCGATCGCCGAGCCGTTCAGGCCCATCTTCTTGAACTTTGGCCCGACCTTCAGGCCTGGATTGTCGCCGCCCACCAGGAACGCGGTGATGCCCTCCGCGCCGGACCCGGGTTTTGTCGACGCCATCACGACGTACAGTCCCGCCTCGCCGGCGTTGGTGATGAAAATCTTCGTGCCGTTCAAGACGTAGCCACCGTTGCGGCGGACCGCCGTCGTCTTGAGATGCGCGGCATCGGAGCCGGCCTCGGGCTCGGTCAGCGCGAAGGCCGCCAGCTTCTTTCCCTGCGCCAGGTCGGGCAACCAGCGCCGCTTCTGCTCCTCCGAGCCGAAGAGAACGATGGGCTCGGTGCCGACCGAGGTGTGAACGTCGAGGATCACGGCCGTGCTGGCGCAGAAGCGCGCGACTTCCTCGACGAAGATCGCGAAGGACAGGTGGTCGAGCCCGGCACCGCCATACGCGTCGGGCACCAGGATGCCGAGCAAGCCGAGCTTGGCGGCCTTGTCGACCAGATCCCGCGGGAACTCGCTATTGTGGTCGATCGCCTCGGCGCGCGGCTTGACCTCGCGCTCGGCGAAATCCCGAGCCAGCTTGCGGATCTCCTCCTGTTCCGGGCTGAGGGACAGATCCATCTAATTCACACGGACGATCGTGGCCTCGCCTTGCGCCATCCCCGAGCAGATGCCGGCCGCGCCGTAACCGCCGCCCCGCTGGCGCAGCGCATAGACCAGGTGCATCAGGATGCGCGCGCCGGAGGCGCCGATCGGATGGCCGACCGCGAGCGCTCCGCCATCGACGTTGACCCGCTGCTCATCGATTCCAAGCAGGTCCATGGCGGTGCACGCCACCGCGGCAAAGGCCTCGTTGATCTCGAAGAGGCTCATGTCGCCGACCCGCAAACGGAGCTTCTTTACCGCCGCCTGGATGGACGACGCCGGCACGGTCGCGAGGTAGGGCGTGTCGGCCGCGGACTCACCGTACGCGAGCCACTGGGCCAGCACCGGCAGGTTCCGGCGCTTCGCCTCCGCCGCACTCATCAGCAGGATGGCGCTGGCGCCGTCGTTGACCCCCGGGGCATTCCCTGCGGTGATCGTCCCGTCCTCCGTGAACACCGGCTTGAGGCGCGCCAGGCCCTCGATGCTGGTATCGGGTCGTGGCTGCTCATCCGCCGCCACGGTTGTCGTGCCCTTCGAACTCGCCACGGCGATCGGGATCAGTTCCTCCTTGAAGGAGCCGGCCTTGAGCGCCGTCGCGTATCGCTGCTGGCTGCCGTAGGCGTATTCGTCCTGCCGTTCGCGGGAAACCTCGAACTCCTTCGCGACATTGCTGCCCTCGACCGCCATGTGGCAGCCGTTGGCGGGATCGATCAGGCCGTCGCGCACCATACTGTCGACCAGCGCGCCATCCCCGAGGCGATAGCCGAAGCGCGCCTTCTCCAGCAGGTAGGGCGCCTGGCTCATGCTCTCCATCCCACCGGCAACGACCGCGTTGGCATCACCAGTGCGGATCAGTAGCGCGGCCAGGTTGACCGCCTTGAGCGATGACGCGCAGACCTTGTTGACGGTCAGCGCCGGGACGCTCGTCGGCAGCCCGGCCTTGATGGCGGCCTGCCGCGCCGGAATCTGGCCCATGCCGGCGGTGATGACGGTGCCCATGATGACCTGGTCGACGTCGGCGCCGTCGACGTGGGCGCGCTTGAGGACTTCCTTGATGACGGCCGCGCCGAGCTCGGGCGCCGT
>DASZJU010000242.1:0-14383 GCA_035947815.1 Reyranella sp. | reverse complement strand
TAAGCCCACGGGCTATGTCGGCACGCCGTCGTTCCTGAAGATCCTGCTCGAGAAGGGCGCCGAGCTCGGCAAGGACATCTCCTCGATCAGGAAGGCCTTTGTCGGCGCCGAGGCGCTGCCGCCGTCGCTGCGCCAGATGTTCATCGACAAGGGCATGACCTGCCTGCAGAGCTACGGCACGGCCGATCTCGGCACCATCGCCTACGAATCGGAGTCGCTCGAAGGCATGATCGTCGACGAGGGCGTAATCGTGGAGATCGTGCGGCCGGGCACCGGCGATCCCGTGCCCGAGGGCGATGTCGGCGAGGTCGTGGTCACGACCTTCAACCGCGCCTATCCGCTGATCCGCTTCGGCACCGGCGACATGTCGGCGGTGCTGTCGGGTACCAGCCCGTGCGGGCGCACCAACATGCGCATAAAAGGCTGGATGGGCCGCGCCGACCAGCGCACCAAGGTGCGCGGCATGTTCGTCGATCCCGAGCAGATCGCCGAGATTTCCAAAAAGCATCCCGGTCTGGGCCGCCTGCGGCTGGTCATCGACTGGGTCAACCAGGCCGACGTGATGACTCTCAAGGTCGAGGCGGCGCAGCCGTCGGTCGATCTCGAGAAGGCGATGGAAGGCACCATCCGCACCGTGTGCAAGGTGGGCGGCAAGGTCGAGTTCGCCAAGCCCGGCAGCCTGCCCAACGACGGCAAGGTGATCGACGACGTCAGGAAGTACACCTGAGGCCAACATGATCATTCGCGATGCCCGGGCGGCCGACATGGCGATGGTCCGTCATCTGATCGGGCAGCTGGCTGACGCCCCGGACGAGGCGGAATTCCGCGCCCGCTTCGAGCGCGTGTCGGCGGAAGCGGGCCATCGACTCATCGTCGCCGAAATGGAAGGCGAGGTCGTCGGCGTGCTGCATGTCTTCGAGCGGCCCGCCCTGGAGAAGCCCTGCGAGGCTGTCGTGCAGGCGCTGGTCGTCGACGGCGCGCGGCGCGGCAGCGGCATCGGCGAAGCTCTGATGCGCGAGGCCGAGGCCTGGGCGGCATCGAGAAAGCTCGCATCGACGGCGCTTTACACCCGCATCGACCGCGACCGGGCACGGAGGTTCTACGAGCGCATCGGTTATCGCCTGAAGGCGACGTCGCACCTGATGGTTCGAGCCTAGGCCGAGAGACCGAGCGAATACGGTCAATTGACGTCGAGCTTCAACCCTTCCTTGCCGATCACGCCCTTCCACAGCGCGATCTGCGCGTTGACGAAGCCTTCGAACTGCTCGGGCGTGCCGTAGGCCGGGAAGCCCGCCATGGACTTGAAGCGGTCCTGGGTCTCGGCGTCGTCGAGCCAGATTTTCATCTGCGCGTTGAGCGAATCGACGATCGGTCTCGGCGTGCCCGCCGGCAGGAAGACGCCGAACCAGGTCGAGACATCGAACGGCTTCAGCTCCGGCATGGTCTCGCAGATCGGCAGCAGCTCCGGCGTCAGTGGATTGCGTTGCGCCGAAGTGATGCCCAGCGCGCGCAGCTTGCCCGCGCGCACGAACTCGATGCCGGTGGTGAGGTTGTCGAAGAAGAACTGGGTGACGCCCGCCGTCAGGTCCTGCAGCGCCGGCGCCGCGCCGCGATAGGGGATTTGCTGAGCCTTGGTGCCGGTGAGCTGGAGGAACCAGGCGCCCGAGAGCTGCGGCGACTGGCCGGTGCCCGACGAGGCGTAGGAGGCCTTCCCGTTCTGTGCCTTCAGCCAGGCGACGAACTCCGGCACGGTCGTGGCCGGCACCGAGGGATGCACCACCAGCACGTTGGGCGCGGCGATGACGTTGGACACCGGGATCAGGCTTTTGGGCCTGTAGGGCATGTTGCGGTAGAGCGAATGGGCGATCGACTGCGGCCCGATATTGCCCATCAGCATGGTCTGTCCGTCGGGCGCCGCCTTGGCGACTTCGGTCGAGCCGATGACGCCGCCGGCCCCCGACTTGTTGTCGACCACGCAGGACCGGCCCCAGCCCTGCTGGAGGAAGGCCGCCAGCAGGCGGGCCACGATGTCGGTGGTGCCGCCGGGGGCTGCGGGCACGACCATGCGGGTCCCGGCGCCGGGCTTGCAGGCCGCCTCGGCCTGCAAGCCCGCGGGCAGCAGGGCGGCCGCCGGCCAAGCGCCGGCCGCAGCCACGAGCGTGCGGCGGGAAAGACGGCGAGCCATAGTGCTCCCTTACATTTTGTTGAGGAACCGGTAACACGGGTGCACTGGCAAATCCGCCATAATTCCCGTATCTAGTGATAGTGCGGCTGCCCCGAATCGCCGGGCTTTTCCGGCGGTTTGCTCCCCCCGTGCATGGGGCCCGCGCCAAAGGAGGATCTATTGAAGAGGCGTACTTTCGTCTCCGGCAGCGCGGCGCTGGCTGCCGCCGGTTTTGCGGCCGGTTTTACGTCTGCGGCCTCGGCCGCGACCATCAAGCCCTATAGCTGGGACCTCAGCCCACCGACCGACACGCGCGACAATTTCATCGCCTGGGGCAAGGCCCGCGGCGAGGATCCGGTGTTCCTCGGCCAGCGCTGGGACCGTTTCCAGGCGCTGCTCAAGAACAAGGACATCTGGGGGGCAGCGACCATCCGCGCTTTCCTGATGACGCCGCGCGAGGAATTCGCTTCGGTCAATCCGGCGATCCACAAGCGCGCCTATGAGCACGCCTTCCTCGATATCGGCTGGGGCGTGACCATGTCGGGCCCGCATCTGCAGGCGCGCATGACCAACGTGATCGACGTCAAGCGCGGCGAGAAGGTGCTCGAGATCGGCACCGGCTCGGGGGTGCAGTCGGCCTACATCGCCAACCTCACTGACAATGCCTACACGATCGAGATCATCAAGCCGTTGGGCGAGCGCACGCGCGCGCTCTACGACAAGCTGATCGACAAGGGCTACACCGAGTACCAGCACGTCAAGAGCAAGGTCGCCGACGGCTATTACGGCTGGGAAGAGGCGGCGCCGTTCGACAAGATTATCGTGACCTGCGGCATCGACCATGTGCCGCCGCCGCTGCTGCAGCAGCTCAAGGCCGGCGGCCTGATGGTCATCCCGGTGGGTCCCCCGGGCGCGCAGCGCGTGCTCAAGGTCGCCAAGACGCAAGGCGCCGACGGTTCGATCACCACCAGCCGCGAGGACATCTACGGCGGCAAGATCGTACCGTTCGTGCCCTTCACCAAGCTCGAGGGCGACCAGATCGTCGGCAACCACAACCGCTGACGCCGGGAAGACGATGCTGAGATGACGGGGCCGCGCGCCAAGCACGCGCGACCCCGCCCGGCCGCAATGACGGCCCAACAACAACGGAGTCCCCCTTGACCGTTTCGGTCGATCTCGACCATCGCCCGCCGCTTACCTTCTATCTGTCCGTCGGTCTGGTCGCCGGCAGCATCATTGCGCTGCAGATCGGCATCATGCGTGTGTTCTCGGTCGGGAGCTGGGCGCATTTCGGCTCGCTGGTGGTGAGCCTCGCCATGTTTGGTTTCGGGCTCACCAGCGCCATCATGTGCGTGGCCAAGGGCTGGTTCGAGCGCCACTGGCAAGGCGCCATCAAGGGCGCGCTGCTGGCCTTCGGGCCGCTCATGGTGGTGTGCAATCTCGCGGCCCAGCAGGTGCCGTTCAACGCTATCTTCCTGATCTCCGATCCGATGCAGAAGTGGCGGCTGCTCGCCAACTTCGTGCTCTATTTCCTGCCCTTCCTGGCCGGCGCGCTCTATCTCGGCGTGGTGTTCCTGAAGGCGCGCAAGAGTTTCAACCGCGTCTACTTCGCCGACCTCGTGGGCTCGGGTCTGTGCGGGCTGTCCGTGCTGCTCGCCATGTATTTCTTTTGGCCCGACAATCTCATCATGGCGCCGCTGCTGCTGTGGCTGGCCGGCGGCGTGCTGTGGTTCACCGCGATCGGCGATCGCCGCGGCATGGCGGCCATCGTCGGCGTCGCCGTGCTGACCGCAGCCGTGCACTACGTCGTGCCGCCGGCGCTCGGCATCGCCAAGCTCGCGGTGTCGGACTACAAGGGCGTCGCCTACGCCCGCAAGTTCCCCGATGCCAAGCGCATCTACGAGCGCGCCTCGCCGTTCGGCTATCTCGAAGTCTATTCGAGCTCCTACCTGCATTTTGCGCCGGGCCAGTCGGACAACGCGGCGTTCAATCTGCCCAACATGCCGGCCAACGCCTATCTCGGCCTCTACATCGATTCGGAGGGGCCGTCGGGCGTCATCAAGGACCTGCCGGCCGACCAGACGGCCTATTTCAAGTATCTGTCGATGTACTACCCGTATGTCCTGAAGCAGAAGCCGGACACCTTCGTGGTTCAGTTCGGCGGCGGCCTCTCGACCGCGGTGGCGCTCAAGTCCGGCTCCGAGCACGTCACGGTCGCCGAGGGCAATCCCGCGGTGCTGACGGCGTTCCGCGAGGACAAGGGGTTGCGCGCCTTTACCGGCGACGTGCTCAACAATCCCAAGGTCACCGTCATCGACTATGACGGCCGCCTCTACGTCGCCCACACCAAGAACCGCTACGACGTCATCGACCTGTCGCTCGCCGATTCGGCCGGCCTGTCGAGTCCCGGCGGCTTCGCCATCGTCGAGAAATATTCCTACACGCGCGAAGCCATGGGCGCCTATATGCGTGCGTTGAAGCCCGGCGGCATCCTCTCGGTCACCTTGTGGAACAAGGAGGAGCCGCCCAAGTCGGTACTGAAGCTCTATGCCACGATGGCTGCGGCGGCGCGCGATGTCGCGGGCGAAGGCGGCAGGGCGGATATCGCCAAGGATTTCTACGTCGTCTCGTCCTACCTCTCGACCGCCACCGTGCTCTACAAGCAGGGCGGCTTCACGCCCGAGGAGATCGCCAAGCTCAACGCCCACACCAAGGCGATGTCGTTCGACGAGATCTACTATCCCGGCCTCAAGGTCGACGAGTCGGAGCTGGCGCAGATCCTCCAGGACTACCGCGACCAGTTCTTCGCGCAGGGCGAGGCGGCCGATCCGACGGCGCCTTCCGAGAAGGAGCCCAACGACAAGCCGCCACCCGGAATGACGGACGTGGCCCCCGCGGCGGACAGCACGGCGGAGGCGAAGGATGGCGCGCCGCCGATGGCGCGCGTGCCGGCCACCGTGATGGGCCGGCTCGCCTGGTACTATCTCGTCAATGGCGGCTGGCAGAAGGTGGCCGACGACTACGTGTTCGACACCCGCATCCTGACCAATCACCAGCCGTATTTCGCCGCCTACATCAAGGTGAAGGACCTGCCGAAATTCACCGACCGGCTCGAGCTGGTGCAGGATGAGTGGGGCTATCTGCTGCTGTGGGCGACCCTTGGCATCGCCGCGATTTTCGCCTTCACTCTGGTGCTGTTTCCGCTGATCTTCGGCTGGCGTACAATCTTCAGTCGTTATCCTGGCAAGTTTGGCACGATGGTTTATTTCCTCTGTCTGGGGCTAGGCTACATCATTGTCGAGGTGGGCATGATCTCCCACTTCATCCTGGCCCTTTCCAACGCCACGGTGTCGGCCTCGGTGCTGATCACCGGCATGCTGGTGTTCTCCGGCCTCGGCAGCTTCATGTCCGAGCGCTTTCTCGACCGCGCGCGCCGCGTGATGCCTAAAATCTTCCTCGCCATCTTCCTGATCCTGACGCTGTACGCCTTCACCATCGACTATGCCCTGGATTGGATCGGCACGCTTCCCTATGCGCTGCGCATCGTGCTTTGCCTGCTGCTGCTGATGCCGCCGGCGTTCCTGATGGGCTTCCCCATGCCGACCGCGATGACGACATTGGGCCGTTTGGGCAAGGACCACATGTTCCTGTGGGCATGGGGCATCAACGGCTGCTTCTCGGTGATCGGCGCCGCCCTGGTGCCGATCGTGGCGACGAGCTTCGGCCTGCCAGCGGTTGTATTGGTAGGCGCGATCGCCTATCTCGTGGCGATGCCTGCCTTCTTCTCCGTATTGAGGCCGCTCCCCGCCGGGCGGCTAGCGGCCGCGTGAAGCGGCGGGCGCTGCTCTTGGGGGCACTGCTGATGCCGACGGCTGCGCGCGCGAAAACGACAAAGCAGGTCACCAAGAAGCCGGCGGTTCCCAAGCCGCCATCCCAGCCGCCGAGCGGCCCGCAGCCGCTGAAGCAGGCGAAGATTGCGCTTGTCGCCTTCAACGCCTCGGCTTTTCCCTACCGCAGCGTCGTTCCCGACACCGACAAGCCTTTCCTCGACGCGCGCGCCGGCCGCAAGCGTGGGCATACCAGCGCGAATGGCGACGTCTATTGGGAAGAGCCCACCTACAGCGACCGGCGCTCGCTGCTCTATCTGCCGGCCGGCTACGATCCGCAGCGCTCCTCGCTGATCGTGCTCTTCCTGCACGGCCAGGGCGCCACCCTCGAGCGCGACGTGATCGCCCGCCAGGGCGTGCCGCGACAGCTTGCCGAATCAGGACAGAACGTGGCGCTGGTGGCGCCGCAACTCGCCGTGGATGCCGCGGATTCGAGCGCCGGCAATTTCTGGAAGCCGGGCCATTTCGCCGCCTACATCGACGAAGCGGCGGAGCGACTGATGCGGCTCTATGGCGACCGCCGTGTCGGATCGCACTTCAACCAGGCGCCGGTCGTCGTCGTGGCCTACAGCGGTGGCTATCTCTCGGCCGCCTATGCGCTGGAGCGCGGCGGCGCCGATCATCGCATCAAGGGCGTGATCCTGATGGACGCGCTCTACGGCGACGAGGACAAGTTCGCGTCCTGGGTGGCGGCGCGCCGCCGGCAGGCGTTTCTGCTGAGCGCCTACACCGAGTCCACGAAGGACGAGAACGCGACGCTCGAGAACCTTTTAGACAAGCGGCGCGTGCCCTACACCAAGGGCCTGCCGTCGGAGTTGAATCCGGGAACGATCGCTTTTGCCGCGTGCGGCAATCTCGATATGCATGGCGATTTTGTTACACGTGCGTGGCGGCCCGATCCCCTGAAACATGCGCTGGCGATGATTCCCGGCTACGGCGCGGTTCGTGCTAAACAGGGCGCATGAGCGATCCCCTGCGCCAGGAACTTATGGACATCTTCGTCGGCCGCGCCACGCGTCGCTACGGCTTGAGCGCGATCAACCAGCTTCAGCACGCGCTGCAGGCGGCCACGCTGGCCGAAGCCGACGACGCGCCGCCGGCCACCGTGCTGGCCTCGCTGCTGCACGATGTCGGCCACATGATCCATCACCTGGGCGAGGACCCCGCCGGCCGCGGCGTCGACGACGTGCACGAGGAGCTGGGCGCCCAGTGGCTGGCCGAGCGTTTCGGGCCGGAAGTGAGCGAACCGGTCCGGCTGCATGTCGCGGCCAAGCGCTATCTCTGCGCCGTCGAATCGGACTATTTCGGCAAGCTCTCGGCCGATTCGGTCAGGAGCCTGGGCCTGCAGGGCGGACCGATGTCGGCCGACGAGATCGAGCAGTTCCGGCGCAATCCGCTGCATGCCGAAGCGGTGCGGCTGCGCCGCTTCGACGAAGCGGCCAAGGACCCGCGCGCCACGACGCCGGACTTCGATCATTTCCTGCGCCACGTCGCGATCTGCCGCCGCGCCTGAAAGTTCGATGATCGGCCGTAGCGACGTCGAGGCCGCCTGGCGCCTCATTCAACCGCATGTCCGCTGCACGCCGGCGATCGACCTACCCGCCGGCATGTTCGGCGTTTCGTCGGCGCTGGCGCTGAAGCTCGAATCGCTGCAGGTCAGCGGTTCGTTCAAGGGCCGCGGTGCGTTTCACAAGCTCCTGGCCTCGAAAGTGCCCGCTGCCGGGATCGTCGCCGCTTCGGGCGGCAACCATGGGGCCGCTGCGGCCTATGCCGCCCGGGCGTTGGGTTACAAGGCCGAGATCTTCGTGCCGACCATCGCCTCGCCGGCCAAGGTGGCGCGGCTCAAAAGCTACGGCGCCGTCGTGCATCAGGTCGGCGCGGTCTATGCCGAGGCGCGCGCGGCCTCCGAGAAGCGCGCGGCCGAGACCGGCGCGCTCATCGTCCCCGCCTATGAGGATGCCGTGGTGTTCGCGGGCGCCGGCAGCGTGGCGCTCGAGTTCGCCGAGCAGGCCCGGTTCGACACGCTTTTGGTCGCCGTGGGCGGCGGCGGCCTGATTGCGGGATGCGCGGCCGCGATCGGCGCTGCCACCAGGATTGTCGCGGTCGAGACCGAGGGCACGCCGACGCTCCACGAGGCGCTCCGCGCCGGTCATCCGGTCGACGTGGAAATCTCCGGCATCGCCGCCGATGCGCTGGGTGCGAGCCGCATCGGCGTGCCCAATTTCGAGATCGCCCAGAAGCTGGTGCGCGAGTCCGTGCTGGTGAACGACGAGGCGGTGCGGATGGCCCAGCGAGCTTTGTGGCAAGAGCTGAGGGTGATTGCCGAACCCGCCGGCGCCACCGGGCTCGCCGCCCTGATGGCCGGCGCCTATCGGCCTGCACCGGGCGAGCGCGTTGCCACGCTGGTGTGCGGCGCCAACACCGAGCCCGGCTCGATCGTTTAGCGCCTCGTGTCAGGACGACAGACGGAACGTGCCTTAGCGGCTGACGCTGGTCACCAGCGCGCGGTTGGCGCGACCGCTGCCATCGCTGTAGTCGAAGCGGATCGCATATTTGTCGGCGGGCGCGATCCACCAGCGCGAGATCGAGCGCTCGCCCTTGCCGCCGGTTTCGTTCATCTCGATCAGGAACGTGTCGATCAGGGCGTCGCCCGGGCCGGTGCGCTTCTCGTAGCGCGCGACGGTCAGGGTGTAGTCCCAGCTCTGGCCGCCGGCACTGTAGCGCGCCTCAATCTTCTTGCCGACCTGCAGGGGCCACAGCCGCTCGGGCCGGATCGCAGCAATGAACGCCGACGTGTCGGCGCCTTCCGGCGAGGGATTGGCGATCATCAGGGCATGCATCTTGAACGGCGTGCCGCCCACGATATCCATGCCGCAGGCCATTCCGTCGCGGGCACGCGCCACGATCTTGGTGCCGCTGTCGAAGGCGAAGGTCGTGCCGGGATCGGGGCAGGCGAAGTCCATGGTCTGGGCCGACGCCATGGCGGACGGGAGAAGGGTCGCGAGCAGGATCGAGGCAAGGCAGGCTTTCATGCGGCGGATCATAACCAAATCATATGAAATGGCACGCCGCCTGCGCCCCGCCCGCGACCGGCCGCAATACGGGCCTGTCGAGCTTGCAGCGTTCGTGGGCGATCGGGCAGCGCGAATGGAAGGGGCAGCCGGCCGGCGGATCGATGGGACTCGGCAGCTCGCCTTGCAGCACCGTGCGCTGGCGGGCGCGGGCGGCCTTGGGATCGGCGATCGGCGCCGCCGCCAGCAGGGCCTTGGTGTAGGGGTGCTGCGGATTGCGCCAGATCTGGTCGCGCGCGGCGACCTCGACCAGGGTGCCGAGATACATGACGGCCACGCGGTCGGCGATGTGCTCGACCACCGAAAGGTCGTGGCTGATGAAGAGGTAGGAGACGCCGAACTGGCTCTTCAGGTCCTCCAAAAGGTTGATCACCTGGGCGCGCACCGACACGTCGAGCGCCGATACCGGCTCGTCGCAGATGATGAGCTTGGGATTGAGGGCGAGCGCGCGGGCGATGCCGATGCGCTGGCGCTGGCCGCCGGAGAATTCGTGCGGGTAGCGCTGCTTGGCGTCGGACGGCAGGCCGACCCAGCCCAGGAGTGTCTCGACCCGCTGCGCTGTGGCGTCGGGTTTCCAGCCGGCGATGACCAGCGGTTGGGCCACCGAGCGGCCGACCGTCGAGCGTGGATTGAGCGAGCCATGGGGATCCTGGAAGATCATCTGCACCTTGCGGCGCATCTCAGCCAGCTGCTCGCGGCCGAGCGGTGCGATGTCGACGCCGTCGACCACGATCTCGCCATCCGCGATCGGCACCAGTTTCATGATCGCCTTGCCGAGCGTCGACTTGCCGCAACCCGATTCGCCCACCAGCCCCAAGGTCTCGCCGACGGCAAGCTCGAGGCTGACGCCGTCTACCGCGCGCACGACGCCGCCCGCCGTGTTGAAGCGGACATGGACATCGTGCAGCGCGAGCAGCGACATGCTCAGCCCTTCTCGGCGGCGAAGCAGGCGACCAGGCGGCCGGGCGCCGGCTGGGTGAGGTTAGGCTTCTCGCGCCGGCAGCGCTCCATCACCCGCTTGCAGCGCGGCGCGAAGGCGCAGCCCTGCGGCAGCGCGTTGAGCGGCGGCACCATGCCGGGAATATCGGCCAGCCGAGCGGCCCGGGCCGCGCCGGGGACCGGCGTCGCCCCGATCAGTCCGGCCGTGTAGGGGTGCAGCGGGTTTTCGAACAGCGCGTCGACCGGCGCTTCCTCGACCTTGCGGCCGGCATACATCACCACCACGCGGTCGGCGGTCTCGGCCACGACGCCCAGATCATGGGTGATGAAGATCATCGCCATGCCGGCATCGGCCTGCAGACGCTTCAGCAGGGCGAGCACCTGCGCCTGCACCGTGACGTCGAGCGCGGTGGTCGGTTCGTCGGCGATCAGCACCGAGGGGCTGCAGGCGATCGCCATGGCGATTACCACCCGCTGGCACATGCCGCCCGAGAGCTGGTGTGGATAGGCGTCGAGCCGTCGGCCCGCATCGGGCATGCCGACGAGCTCCAGGAGCTCGTGCGCGCGGGCACGCGCCTGGCCGCGGCCGAGATCGGTGTGGGTGGTTAAAACCTCGGCGATCTGCTTCTCGACCGTCGCCACCGGATTGAGCGAACTTATAGGGTCCTGGAAGATCATGCCGATCTCCTTGCCCCTGATGTCGAGCATGGTCTCCTCGGACACCGCCACAATGTCGCGGCCGTTGAGCTTCACCGCCCCGCCGACGATACGAGCCGGCGGCTCGGGCAGCAGGCGCATGATGGACAGCGCCGACAAAGACTTGCCGCAGCCCGACTCGCCCACCAGCGCCACCGTTTCACCGGCGCCGACCGCGAGCGACAGGCCGTCGACCGCCTTCATCTCGCCGCGGCGGGTGAACAGCGTGGTGCTGAGGTTTTGAACTTCAAGAGGGTCGGTCTTCTCCATCAGCGGTCCCGCAGCTTGGGATTGAGCGCGTCGTTCAGCCCGTCGCCGATCAGGTTGAGGCAGAGCACCGTCACCATGATGGCGACGCCCGGGATGGCGCAGATGTACCAGGAGCTGCGAATGAGTTGCCGTCCGTCGCCCACCAGCCGGCCCCAGCTCGCGACATTGGGATCGCCCAGCCCGAGGAACGACACCGTCGATTCGAACAGGATGGCGCCGGCTACCACCAGCGAGCTCAGCACGATCACCGGCGGCAATGCATTGGGCAGGATCTCGCCCACGATGATGCGGGCGTTGCCCATGCCCATGGCCCGGCAGGCCTGCACGAACTCGCGGTCGCGCAGCGCTAAAAACTCGGCGCGGGTCATGCGCGCGATCGACGTCCAGCTCACGATGCCGATGGCGATCACGATGTTGTTGAGCGTCGAGCCCAGGATCACCACGATGGTGAGTACGAAGATCAGGTTGGGGATGGTCTGGAACAGCTCGGCTGCGCGCATCGCGGCTTCGTCGACCCAGCCGCCGAAATAGCCGGCGACGGCGCCCACCGTGACGCCGATCAGGGTCGCCACCGCCGAGGCGAACAGGCCGATCAGCAGGGTGGCGCGCGCGCCGTGCACGATCATGGCCAGGATATCGCGGCCGAGCGAATCGGTGCCGAGCGGGAAGGCGGGGTCCTCGCCGGGCCATAGTTCGGGCGCAGCGACGATGCGCAGCGGATCGGTCGGGAAGAAAAGCGGCGCCAGCACGGCGACCAGTGCGACCAGCAGGATCAGGCATGCGCCGAAAAGGGCGCCGCGGTTGCGCGCAAAGCGGGCTAGGAACTCCCAGCGCGGGAATTCGCGCGCCATCAGCGGATCTCGATGCGCGGGTCGAGCCACATGTAAACGAGGTCGACGGCGATGTTGGCGGCGATCACCACCAGCGAGCCCAGCACCAGGATGCCCAGCACGACCGGGTAGTTGCGCGAACTCACGCTGTCGAACAGCAGCGAGCCGATGCCCGGCCAACTGAACACGCTTTCGATCACCACGCTGCCGGCCAGCACCGTGCCCATCTGCACGCCCAGGATGGTGACGACGGGCAGCAGCGCATTGCGCAAGACATGCGAGATCGTGACCTTGGTGCGTGAAAGCCCCTTGGCGCGCGCCGTGCGCACGAAATCGAGCTGCGCCACTTCCAGCATCGAGGAGCGCATGACCCGGGCGTAGATCGCGGCGTAGAACAGGCCGAGCGCCAGGGTCGGCAGCAAGAGATGATGCAGGATGTCCAGAATGCCGCCGCCGCCGCCGATGGTCGCCATGCCGCCGACCGGCAGCCAGCCGAGCTTCACCGAAAACAGCACGATCAGCATGATGCCGAGCCAGAAGCTCGGGGCGGCGAAGAAGAACATGGCCAGCACCGAGACCAGGCTGTCCCAGAAGGTGCGTACTTTCACCGACGCGACGACGCCTGCAGCGACGCCGACCGCCAGGGCAAGCGCGATGCTCGAGACCATCAGCAGCAAGGTGGCCGGCAGATTGACCCAGATCGCGTCGATGACCGGCATGTTCTGGCGATAGGAAAAGCCGAAATCGAGATGCAGCAGCGCCCAGATGTACTTCACGAGCTGCAGCCACACCGGATCGTCGAGCCCGTAGGTCTTGCGCAAAAGCTCGACCGTGGCCGGATCGCTCACCTGGTTCTCGGCGGTCATCAGGTCGAGAAAGCTGCCCGGCGCGAGCTGAATCAGGCAGAAATTGATCACCACCACGCCCAGGACGAGCGGCACAGCCTGGATCAGCCGCCGCCGCAGAAGTTTCAGCGCCGCGAGTTGGCGTGAGTTGGTTATAGCCATCCTCCCCTGTAATCAGGGGAGGTGTCGCCGTCTCGGGGCTTGTAACCAAGCCCCTGAGGCGACGGAGGGGTCATGAGTTCATCGCGTCGCCCATGACCCCTCCGGCGCTGCGCGCCACCTCCCCCCGCTTCGCGCGGGGAGGCAAGGTCTGTCAGCTCGCCAGCCATATGTCGTACCAGCTCGCCGCCAGATAGTTGGGATCGTTGGAATGGTTCTGCACCTTGGTGCTGGCGACGGTGATCGATTCGAGCTCGACCAGCGGCAGGTTGGGCGCCTCCAGGGTGGTGATCTTCTGGAACTCGACCACCAGCGCCTTGCGCTTGGCGGGGTCGGTCTCGACCTTGATCTGTTCGACCAGCGAGTCGACCTCGTCGGTGTGGAAGCCCGATGCGTTGCGGAAGGGCACGCCCTTCTTGATGCCGTCCGACGTGTAGTACTGCGTCGTCGATGGCACGGGCTCGGATGGATTGGCCTGGTTGGAGATCGCCAAATCGAAATCGTAATCGGTGTAGATGCGCTTGATCGATGACGGCCGGTCGGGAACGGTGAGGTTGATGCCGACGCCGACATCTTCCAGGGCCTGCTTCACGTAGGAGCCGATCTTGCCGTTCTCGGTGAACCAGCCGGCCGCCAGCAGATTCAGGGTGAAGCGCTTGCCGTCGGGCTTCTTGGGGTACCCGGCGGCGTCAAGCAGGGAAGCTGCCTTCTTGGGATCGAAGTTGGTCTTGTAGGTGTCGGCGGTGAAGAATTCCGTATTGGGCGAGTAGATCGGGCTCGTGCCCGGGCGCGCGTAGCCGTAGTACACGGTCTTGGCGATGAAGCTGCGGTCGATGGCGTGGAACATCGCCTGGCGCACCTCGCGCTTGGCGAAGATGGGATTGCGCGTGTTGCACTCCAACGTGGTCGACCACACGCTTTCCTCGTAGCCCTTGGGCGTGGCCACGAACTTGCCGGTCGCGCTCAGCCGCTTGATGTCGGGCGGCGCCACGGGATTGAACACGCCGATCTGGATGTCGCCTGCCTCCATGGCGGCGGCACGGCCGGCCGGATCGCGCACGTAGCGGATGATCAGGCGGTCCATGTAGGGCATGTCCTTGCGCCAATAGGCGTCGTTCTTGACGTACTCGAAGTGGCTGCCGCGCACCCACTCCTTGAACTTCCACGGGCCGGTGCCGATCGGCGCGTTGTTCGCCGGGTTGGTGACGGGATCGCTGCCGGCATAGACGTGCTTGGGCACGATGTAGTTCACGCTGCCGCAGAGCAGGGAGGAGAAGAAGAATTCGGGAACCGGCTTGTTGAACTTGACGACGACGGTGTCGGCATCCGGCGCCTCGACTCCGGCGAAGTCGGTCAGCGCCGAGCCGGCGGCGTATTTCTTCCAGATCTCGTCGATCGAATAGACGACGTCGTCCGTGGTCATGTCCTTGCCGTCGTGGAACGTCACGCCCTTGCGGATCTTGATCGTGTAGGACTTGAAGTCGGAAGCGGCTTTCCAGGCTTCCGCCAGTTCACCCTCGAA
>DASZJU010000241.1:0-2971 GCA_035947815.1 Reyranella sp. | reverse complement strand
CTCATGGTAGTTCAGCCGGTCGAGATGCTGGACCAGTTCCATGTCGCGCTCGATGGCGAGGGTGGGGTTCTCGTCCAGCGCATGGAAGGGCGCCAGGAAAATGCCGGTGCGCAGATAGCGGTCGGTCAAGGAAGGTGCCCCCTCAGGTTATGGGCAGGGTCATAGGGTGGGTTGCAGGCGTCGAGTATAGTGGCCGGCCTCGCGCGCGCCAGCCCGCCTCCTGCAGGCCGGCGCATCCCTGCTGTCAGGAGGGTCAATGCACCGGCGCCGTTTCGTTCTGGCAACAACCAGCGCCCTGGCGGCGCCGGCGGTCGTCCGCGCCCAGGAAACGCTGAAAAGCGCCAAGGCCGCCTATCGCCTGGTAACGCTCAGCCGCGACCTGGTGCAGCCCTGGAGCATCGCCTTCCTGCCCGACGGCAGGATGCTGATCACCGAGCGGCCGGGCCGGCTTCGCGTGTTTGCCAACGGCCGGCTGGAGCCCCGGGCGCTGCCGGGCGTGCCCCAGGTCCGGACAGGCGGTCAGGCCGGCCTGCTCGATGTCTGCCTGCATCCCAATTTCGCGCAGAACCGCACGCTCTATCTTTCCTATATCTCAGGCGACAGCAGCGGCACGGCGACCACGGTCGCCCGCGCCGAGCTGGGCGATGGCGGCCTGGGCAACGTCAAGGTGATCTTCGAGGCCCTGCCGAGGGGCCAGGGCAGCCTCAATCTCGGCTCGCGCATCGTCTTCGACCGCGCCGGACTGATGTATGTCAGCGTCGGCGACCGCTTCCAGATGCAGCGCGCCCAGGATCTCGGCGATTTCGCCGGCAAGATCGTCCGCCTGCGCGACGACGGCTCGGTGCCGCCGGACAATCCCTTCGTCGGCAAGGCCGGTGCGCGACCTGAAATCTTCACCTGGGGCAATCGCAACCCGCAGGGTCTCGCGCTTCATCCGGAGACCGGCAAGGTCTGGGAAGTCGAGCACGGGCCCAAGGGCGGCGACGAGCTCAACATCCTGAGGGCCGGCGCCAACTACGGCTGGCCGCTGGTCACCTACGGCGTCAACTACGACGGCAGCAAGATCACCGACAACCGAAGCCTGCCCGGCATGGAGGATGCGCTGCGCACCTGGGTGCCGTCGATCTCGCCCTGCGGGCTCGCCTTCTATACCGCCGACAAGTTCGCCGGCTGGAAGGGCTCGCTGTTCACCGGCGCGCTCTCCAACTACGCGCTGTTCCGCATCGAGCTCGACGGCGAACGCTACAGAAGCGAAGAGCGGTTGCTCGTCGACCGTCTTCCCTATATCCGCGACGTGCGCCAAGGGCCTGACGGGCTGATCTATCTCGTCACTCAAAGCGACGACGGCGGCCTGTTCCGCCTGGAGCCCGCCTGACCGTCAGCCATCATGCCCGCACCCCTCATCCTCGCCTCGGCCAGCCCTTCGCGCCGCCAGCTCCTTGCCAATGCCGGTCTTTCCTTCGAGATCGAGCCATCGGGTGTCGACGAGGACGAGGTGACGCGAAGCCTTTTGGGCGAACGCGCTTCGCCGCAGGATATCGCCACGACGCTGGCCGAGATGAAAGCGGTGCGCGTGTCGCAGCGCCACGCTGCGGCGACGGTGATCGGCGCGGACTCCACGCTGGCCTGCAACGGCCGGCTGTTCGACAAGCCGGCCACACTTGCCGCCGCGCGCCTGCAGCTACTGGCGCTTGCCGGCCAGACGCACGAGCTCTGTTCCTCGGTCGTCGTGGCCAAGGGTGGCGTGCGGCTCTGGCACTGGAGCGAGCGCGGGCGCCTCACCATGCGGCCTTTCACGGAATCCTTCCTCGACGCTTATTTGGCGCGCGCGGGCGAGGCCGTGTGTGTCTCGGTCGGCGCCTACCAGCTCGAGGGATTGGGACCGCATCTCTTCAGCAGGATCGAGGGCGACTACTTCACCATCCTCGGCCTGCCGCTGCTGCCCCTGCTCGCCTTCCTGGCGGAGCAGGGCATCGGCTTGGAGCAGGCGGCATGAACGCTTACGACAAGCTCCTGGAAGAAGCGCGTGGCCGGCCGTTCGCCTGCATCGTCGGCTGGCCGGTCGAGCATTCGCGCTCGCCCGCGCTGCACGGCTTCTGGTTGAAGCAGCACAAGATCGACGGTCACTACGGCCGCCTGCCGGTCGAGCCCAGTCGGGCGGCGCTGGAAGAGCTCGTGGCGTTCCTCAGGCGCACGCCCAACGCGCACGGCTGCAATCTCACATTGCCGCACAAGATCGAGATCATGCCGCTGCTCGACCGCATCCATCCCGGTGCAGCGCACATCGGCGCGGTGAACACGGTGATCAAACATCGCGACGGCACGCTCGAAGGCCGCAACAGCGATGGTTTTGGTTTCCTTGCGGCTCTGAAAGCGGGCGCACCGGACTGGCGCGCAGAGGCAGGACCTGTCGTTGTGCTGGGCGCGGGGGGAGCGGCGCGCGCCGTCGTCGCCACTTTGGCCGGGACAGGCGTGCCCGAGTTGCGCCTGGTCAATCGAACGCAGGCCACGGCCATCGATCTCGGCGTCGCCTTCACCCCCAGGGACGGACGCCGCATCGCCATCGAACGCTGGGCGGAACGCGATGCGACGCTCAAGGACGCCACTCTGCTGGTCAATACGACCTCGCTCGGCATGAAGGGCCAGCCGCCGCTCGCAATCGATCTTGCCCAACTGCCGCGCATGGCCGTCGTCAACGACATCGTCTCTGTGCCGCTCGAAACCGGCTTGCTGGCCGCCGCCCGTGCCCGCGGCCATCGCTGCATCGACGGGCTTGGCATGCTCTTGCACCAGGGACGGCTGGGTTTCGAAGCGTGGTTCGGCCAGAAGGTGGCGGTGAGCGCCGAGCAGTACAAAACCGTCGCCGGAGATCTGGTGTAGAAATGGACTCCGATCCGCCTCAGGGTTTCGCGCCGCTGTTCCGCACCAGCCCGTTTCTCGATCACAACGGGCCGTTCTTCTACAAGACGAA
>DASZJU010000240.1:0-2034 GCA_035947815.1 Reyranella sp. | reverse complement strand
GCGACCTCGGCGGGCGCCAGGCGCTCGGAAAGGCTGGTGAAGCCCTCGATGTCGGTGAACATCAGGGTGGCCTCGGCGGTCGTGTCGGCCGCGCGGCCCGTGCGCTGTCCGTTGTGCAGGATGGCGGTGGCGACGCTCTCGCTCACATACTTGCCGAACGTGTCGCGCAGGTATGCGCGTTCCGACAGGCCTTCGACCATGGCGTTGAAGCGGCTGACCGCGTGGCCCATCTCGTCGTCCGACGTCACCGGCAGGCGCACCGCGAGGTCATCCTCGGCGACCTGGCGCATGCCGTAGTCGAGGCGGTCCATCGGCCGGGTCAGCGCCCGGGTGATCCAGTAGTAGATGATCACGCCGCCCGTCAGCGATGAGACGACGTCGACCGTGGACTCGCGGATCAGCCTGGGCCCGCTATAGCTTGCAATGTCGCCAACCAGCAGGAGCATGGCGGCGAACGATACGAAGATCAGGGCAAAGCCCACCTTGCGGCGAAAGCGGCCATAGAAGATCCCGAGATTGACTCCGCGGGTCACGAAGAGGTGCTCGCACAGGCGATCGAGATAGGCGCTGACCACGAAGAAGGTCAGCACGATGTTGAAGCCGGTATAGACCACGAAGGAGGTGACGATGTCGGTCCAGGCCACGATGTCGAGCATGGCGCCGAAAGTAATGTCGAGCTGCGGCGAGAGCAGCCGCAGGCCGACCATGGGCGCATAGAAGAAGCCGACGAGGATCGCCGAATCGCGCGGCAGGTGGGAGAGGCGGTGCTCGATCTCGGCGAAGGTCGCCTCGCCCGAAATGAAGCGGGCCACCGGACGAATCAGGAAGTAGGCGCCGATGCCGGTGCCAACCAGCAAAAAGGCCGCCGACACCGTCACCAGCGACGCCAGGCTCTCCGGCGCGCGGTTGATCGCGACATAGGCGATGAGGCTGACCAGATCGACCACAAAGGGTGCTGCCATCGCGAGGTAGTAGCGGCGCAGGATGCCGGCCGAGGCCGTCTGCGCCGCCGCCTGGGTCGAAGCGGTCATGGGGCGGATATAGAGCGGATCGGGCCGGAGCGAAACGCCCTGATCCGCGCGGCCCCGCGGAGCCAGACCGTCAGGCCGTCAGTTCGCGCGCCGTGATGCGGTACTTGAACTTGTCCGGGTCGAGTGAATCGAGGAAGCCGGCTTTGTTCTCGGCCTGGGGATACATCAGGAAGGCGATGGCCGATTCCGTCGAGCCCGGCAGCTTCACATCGTGGGCGTCGTTGAAGGCGACCCAGTTGCCTTCCCACGCGCCGAACAGCGCCTTGCGCGCAGCCACCACCTTGGGAGCGATCATGGAGAGATTGCCCGGCGGCTCCTCGAGCACGACCTTGCGCACGTCGGCCGGATCGACCGGCGTCCAGCCGCTGCCCGGCAGCCAGACCTCGGCGCGGCAGTGCTGCGCCTTGGTGACGTTCTCCGAGCCCGCGCCCAGCGCCTTGAAGCCGAACTGGGAGGGCACGACCCTGATGCCGTAGACATCGCGCGCCGGCAGGCCGACCGAGCGGGCCAGGCCGACATAGAGCGCGTTCAGATCGGCACACTTGCCGTTGAGGTTGCCGGTCTTGATCATCGTGGTGATGTCGCCGACGCCGCAGCCCAGCGTCTTGGCATTGCGGAAGGTGTTCTCCACGACCCACTCGTAGAGCGCGCGCGCCTTGGCCACGTCGTCCTTCTTGCCCTTGACGATGTCCTCGGCGGTTTCCTTCACCAGCCCGTCGGTCGGCAGCAGCTCGGTGGCTATGAGATTGTGCTTGCGCTCGGCATCGCCGAGTGGCGGCGCCGAGCCCTGGCCCGGAACGACCGAGCGGTCCTGGGTCTGGACCTGCGCCGTGACCTCGATTAACGGCGATTGCTGATCGGCCGCCCATTCAACTCGAAGCATCTCGGCGCCGTACAGGGGATCGCGGACGCGCTCGGCGATCTTGGCGTTGCCTGTCCAGCTAACGTTGCCGGGGCGCTGCCACTCGGCGGCCGCGAAAGTCGGCAGCGGGATCCATGCCCG
>DASZJU010000239.1:0-6821 GCA_035947815.1 Reyranella sp. | reverse complement strand
CAAGATGCCGCATGACAAGATCAACGTGAACGGCGGCGCCATCGCCATGGGCCATCCGCTGGGCGCCACCGGCGCGATGATCCTGGGGACCCTGCTCGACGAGCTGGAGCGGCGCAACCTCTCGACCGGCCTCGCCACGCTCTGCGTCGGCGCCGGCATGGGCACCGCGACGATCATCGAGCGCGTCTAGGGCTGGGGGCGCGCGACTCCAGTCGCGCGTCATGCTCAGCCGCAAGGAATGATCGCGCCACTAGAGTGGCGCGGCCCCAGCGAAAGAGGACTACGACCATGATCAACTACAACGTCGACAGCGACGGCATCGCCACCATCACCTGGGACATGCCCAACCGCACCATGAACGTGCTGAACGAAGCCTCGATCACCGCCTATGCCGGCGCGCTCGAAACGGCGCTCAAGGACGACAAGGTCAAGGGCATCATCGTGACGTCGGCCAAGGCCGACTTCATCGCCGGCGCCGACCTGGAAATGCTGTTAGGCGCCGACACGTCCGATGCCACCAAGCTGATGGACCAGTTCAGCCAGCTCCAGAAGCTGTTCCGCCACCAGGAGACCGGCGGCAAGCCGATCGTGGCGGCGATCAACGGCACGGCCCTGGGCGGCGGCTTCGAGATCTGCCTGGCCTGCCACCACCGCATTGCCGTGGCCAATCCGCGAGCCAAGGTCGGCCAGCCCGAGGTCAAGATCGGCCTTTTACCGGGCGGCGGCGGCACACAGCGCATCCCGCGCCTGATCGGCGTGATGAACGCGGCCCCCATCCTGCTCGAGGGCAAGGACCTCACGGTCGACGCGGCCAAGGGCCTGGGCCTGATCCACGACGTCGTGCCGGCCAACGAGCTTTTTGCCAAGGCCAAGGCGTGGCTGATGGCGCCGGCCGGCGAACAGGTCGTGCCGGACTATGCCGGCAAAGGCGCCAAGCCGATCGACGGACGCGCCGTCCAGCCATGGGACCGCAAGGGCTTCAAGACCCCGGGCTTCCCGGGCGGCCAGGTATGGAGCCCGCCGGGCGTGCAGACCTTCATCGGCGGCAACGCCATGATCGCGGCCAAGACCAACGGCGTCTATCCGGCGCCCAAGGCGATCATGAGCTGCGTCTACGAGGGCCTGCAGCTGCCGATCGACGCGGCGCTGCGCGTCGAGACGCGCTACTTCGTCTCGCTGCTGCGCAACCCCGTCGCCAAGAGCATGATCCGCACGCTGTTCTTCGGCCTGCAGGAGGCCAACAAGCTGGCCCGCCGGCCCAAGGGCGTGCCCAAGCAGGAATACAAGAAGATCGGCATCCTGGGCGCGGGCCTGATGGGCTCGGGCATCGCCACCGTGGCCTCGCAGGCCGGCCTCGAGATCGTGCTTTTGGACAAGGACCAGGCATCGGCCGACAAGGGCAAGGCGCACATTGCGGGCGAGCTCGACAAGCTCGTGAAGCGCGGGCGCCTCACCCAGGAGAAGCGCGACGAGACCCTGGGCCGTGTGAGCGCTACGCCGGATTTCGGCGCGCTAAAGGACTGCCAGCTCGTTGTCGAGGCGGTGTTCGAGAACCGCGAGGTCAAGGCTGAGGCGACCAGGAAGGCCGAGGCCTCGCTGCCCGCGGGCGCGGTGTTCGCCTCCAACACCTCGACCCTGCCGATCACTGGCCTCGCCGAGGCCTCGGCGCGGCCCGAGCATTTCATCGGCCTGCATTTCTTCTCGCCGGTCGAGAAGATGCCGCTGGTCGAGATCATCGTCGGCAAGAAGACCTCGCCCGAGACGCTCGCGCGCGCCATGGACTTCGTGCAGAAGATCCGCAAGACGCCGATCGTGGTGAACGACAGCCGCGGCTTCTTTACCTCACGCGTGTGCGGCGCCTTCATCAGCGAGGGCCATCGCATGCTGAAGGAGGGCATCCCCGCGCCGATGATCGAGAACTGCGCGCGCTTCGCCGGCATGCCGGTGGGCCCGCTGGCGCTGAACGACGAGGTCGCGATCGACCTTTCCTGGAAAATCATGGACCAGGCGCGGCGCGACGCGGCAGCCGCCGGCCAAAAGTTCGAGGAGGGCGGCAGCGAGGAGATCCTCGAGCTGATGGTGAAGAAGCTCGAGCGCTTCGGCCGCAAGAACGGCAAGGGCTTCTACGACTATCCGGCCGACGGCAAGAAGCGCCTGTGGCCGGAGCTGCAGAAGTACTTTCCGGCCGATCCCAAGCTGCTCTACGGCGAAGGCGAGGAGAAGCGCGCCAAGGAGGACGAGATCAAGAAGCGCCTGCTCTATGTCCAGGCGGTCGACACCGCGCGCTGCCTCGAAGCCAACGTGCTCACCAACCCGCAGGACGGCGACGTCGGCTCGATCATGGGCCTGGGTTTTGCGCCGCAGACCGGCGGCGCGGTCAGCCTGATCGACCAGGTCGGCATCAAGCAGTTCGTCGCCGAGTGCGACGACCTCGCCAAGAAGTACGGCCCGCAGTTCGAGGTGCCGAAGCTGCTGCGCGACATGGCGGCCAAGGGCCAGGGCTTCTACGCCAACTATCATCCGGCGAAAGCGGCTTAGCGACAAATAAAGTACCGTCATCCCGACCCAAGCGAAGCGGAGTGGAGGGACCTCGTCTTCGTCGAACACATGACGAGGTCCCTCCACTTCGCCTCGCTGCGCTCGGCTTCGGTCGGGATGACGGATTTGTTTTTGGGGAGGAGAGCAACGTGAATGACAAAGAAATCGGAGCCCTCGCTGATCGCATCGCCGAGGGTCGTCGCAGCCGCAAGGTCATGGATTTCCTCGCTGCTGCCGCGGCAAATCTTTCCGAGGCCGATTCCTACAAGGTCCAGTTCGCCGTCCACGACCGCCTGACGGCCGATGGCAAGGACGCCATGGCTGGCTGGAAGGTGGCGTTGACCTTGCCTTCGCAGTACGAGCCGATGAAGCTCTCCGGTCCTGTCTTCGCCGGCATCTATCAGAGCGGCGTCCGCCAGAGCGGCGCGGTGTTCGAGAAGGGCTGGCCGATCAAGGCCGGCATCGAGTGCGAGATGGTGGCGCGCATGGCGAAGGACGTAACCGCCGCCAGCACTCCCCATACGGCCGAGACGATCAAGCCGTTCGTCGCCAACTTCTATTGCGGCGCTGAAGTCGTCGAGAACCGCTACGCCGACGTCACCAAGGTAAGTGGACCGGGCCGCATCGCCGACGACGTGCTGCAGGCGGCCTGCATCGTCGGCACCGAGATCAAGGACTGGCAGACGCTCGACTTCGCCGGCGTAAAAGGCCGCTCCCTGTTCGAGGACAAGGAAATCGGCGCGGGCCCCGGCACCAACGTCATGGGCGGCGCCCTGATCTCGCTCGCCTGGCTTGCCAACAAGCTTTTAGCCAACGGCAAGCATCTGCGGGCCGGCGACGTCATCCTGACCGGCTCGGTGCATCCGCCGGTGTTCCTGCCGGGACCGGGCACCGCGAAAACGGAGTTCGTCGGGCTTGGCGGATCGGCGATCACGATCAAGTAGCTTGAGCCGCGGGCAGTGTCTCATGGAGGGGCGACTGGCCGCCCGCTGGGTAGGCGGATGGGGCGAGTCCATCCGAGAGCGAGGCTGTCGTCGGTCGATCTCGCCTTCGTATCGATGAATGCGCTCGTCGTGTGGCACGCGCCGATACTCACCGTTCCGAGGATGATGGCTGCTGCTCCAAGGAGCATGGCTGCTATTGGAATAATCGAATGCATCGTTCTCTCCCGTCATCCGAAATTCGGCAAGGGTGCCGCTCTCAACGGGTAGACGAGGCATCGGGCCGAAGCGTTACAGGCTTTTTCCGTCTCAGGGCGATGGCTCACCAGCATCGATTGACAGCACGCAGCGCTTCTTCTATTGCTTAACCATAAGGTTAACTATAGGCGGGTGACGGATGAGCTGCAGCATCGTGACGGTCGAGCGCCGGCTCACGGCCGTCGTCAAGACCAAGGTGGCCTTCGCCAAGATTCCCGACGCACAACGCGCCGCACGGACGGCGGTCGACGGTGCCTTGCCGTCGCTCGATGCCGGGCCGTTGGGTCGGCCCTGCACGCGTTTCCTGACGCCGGCGGCGAGCGCCCTCGACATGGAGATCGGAACGATCGTGGCGCGGACGTTCCTGGCCAAGGATGAGGTCGTGCCGTCGGATCTGCCGGCCGGCCGCGCCGCGCATTTCCTGCTGAAGGGACCGTTCGACGGCATGCCGGGCGCCTGGCAGACCCTGTTCGACTGGTGCAAGGCGGAGAAGCTCCAACTCGCCGGCATCAACTGGGAGATCTATATGCCGTGGCAAGGCGTCGATCCCGCCAAGCTCGAAACCGACCTCTACGCGCTGTTGGCCTAGGCATAGGGCCGACGCGCCGCGTTCTCCCGCGCCCTCTATGCCGGTACGCAAGTATTATTCTTCCCGGCGATGACGCTTGGCTCTTGACAGAACTGAGCAATGTTGTGGCGTATCCCTGCCGACACTCACGAGCAGAGGATCGGCAGATGGCCACCCCCGGACAACCGACGAGCGGGCTATTTCACCGGGCCGTAGAACACGATCCAGATGGCAAAATCCTCGGAGAAATCCTCGAACCCATGCGCAACATGCGCTGCGGCGAAAAGAAGGTCACCGGGCCCGACCGCCGTCACCCTGTCCTCCACGCGGTAGTGGCCGGTTCCGGCGGCGACGATATAGAGTTCGTCACGCTGGTGCGGAATCTGCGGCCCGTTCGTGGGCCGGGGAGTAAACCTGACCTCCAGATCGCCATCGATGAACGCTTCGGCCGAACGGCCCGGTTTCCACGGCAGGTCCCGGGCGGCGGCAAGCGAAATGGGTGCTGGCGTCTTGTCCATGTCCAACCCTCGTTCTCTCCGGTATCGCTAGTCCGCCGCCTTCTGGTCCAGAAAAGCCAGCGTGCCGTCGCTGCGCTCGCCCTTGAGATAACGGAACGTGCCGGCGCCGGTGGCGACAAGGTCGCCCTTCTGGTCGTAGATCTCGGTCTCGGCGGCGAAGGTGCTCTGGCTGGTCGAGGGCCGCCAGGCACCGAAGATCGTCAGCACGTCGCCGTCGCGCGCCGCCTTGAGGAACTGCGTGGTGAAGGCCAGTGTGACGCTCAGCCGTCGCGCCGTCGCGGTGTCGTTGAAGGTGCAGGCAAAGCCGCTCGCCGAATCGAGCAGCGTCATCAGCACGCCGCCATGCAACAGGCCGTTGGCGTTGCAGAGCTCGAGCCGGACCAAAAGCCTCATTTCGACGAAGCCCGGGCGCCAGGCCACGACCTCGTGGCCTATGAGCCCGTTGAAGCCGCGGAAAGCATGCGCGGCGACCGGCCGCGCATCGGCCGGTCGTTGGATGGCCATGGTGGAAGAGGGCGCGCCTTAGCGGCGCGCCATCGCCGACATCGGTGGCCGCTGGCCGTTGGCGGCGGGACGCACCGCCGAGGTTGCGGGGGCAGTGGACGGCTGGGCGGCCATGCCGGTGCGGATGTCGCGCGCGACCTTCACCAGGCGCGGGCCCCAGTCGGCTTCGAGCCGGTCGCGGCTGATCTGGTAGATCGGCGCCGACGCATTGATGGCGTAGGCGGCGGTGCCGTCGGAGTTGCGCAGCGGCGCGCCGACGCCGCACAGCTCGGGCAGCCACTCGCCCCAGGTGACGCAGAAGCCGCGGTCGGTCAGCTCCTTGAACGAGCGGTCCAGGCCGGCCTTGACCTTCGTCCAGTCGTCGCGCCAGCGGCGGCGGATGGCATCGATCTGCTTGTTGCGGTCGACGTCGGGCAGCGAGAACAGGTAGGCGCGGCCCATCGCCGTGCTGGCCATCGGCACGCGCGTGCCGACGTCATGGGTGATCGCCACGACCGAGGGGCCGCGGCAGGCTTCGAGATAGATCATCGAATGGCGGTCGCGGCCGCCCAGCGCCGTCGAGGCGTTGAGCGCGTGGGCGAGCTGCTCGAGCGGTTGACGCGAAGCGCGGCGCACGTCCATGCTGGAGATCGCGGCATAGCCCAGCGCCAGCACCGAGGCGCCCAGCTCGTATTTGCGGAAACGACGAATGTAGTTGAGGTAGCCGAGCTCGGTCAGCGTGTGGGTGAGGCGGGCCACCGTTGGCTTCGGCAGGCCGGTGCGGTGGGCGATCTCCTGGTTGCCCAGCATGCCTTCGCCGGCATGGAAGGCGCGCAGAATGTCGAGGCCGCGGGCGAGCGCGGTGACGAACTGGCGGTCCTTGCCGCTGTTCTCCTCGGCGAGACCATTCTCGACCGAGCTCTGGAAGGCCGCGGTTCGGGTGACGAGATGACTGACGTTGCCCATGGCGTTTATCTCCTGGTGAATGGCCGTTTATTTCTTTGCGGGGCGGAACGTGCCATTGCATCGCCAGTGCCGCAATGCGCGCGCGCGGGTTTTGACCTGCGAACATGCAAAACAGCCATGTCACAGATGCGTGATTCGCTATCTGCAGTTGTGAAAGCACGAATCAAAGCGCGGATTCGAGCTCGAATTCGGGCGTTTTCCACCCCTATATGTTGCCCATCACGCCCGCTGGCAGTATGCCCGCGCTACTATCGACGGACCCTCTGAGAGGCCAAATTGGCGAAAGAACCTACACTGCCTAAGGATATTGCCGCCCTGTCGTTCGAGGACGCGCTCAAGGAGCTTGAGACGATCGTCAAGCAACTCGAGCAGGGCCAGGTCAAGCTCGACGAGGCGATCACCGCCTATGAGCGCGGGGCGCTCCTGAAGCGGCACTGCGAGCAGAAGCTCGCCGAGGCCAAGATGAAGGTCGAGAAGATCGTCTTCGCCGCCGATGGCACTGTCGGCAGCCAGCCCGCCGACCTCAGCTAGTTCCCTTGTAGTTCCTCC
>DASZJU010000238.1:0-1587 GCA_035947815.1 Reyranella sp. | reverse complement strand
GCCGCTGAACAGCGCGGTCTTTTCGGCCGCGGACGCGCCCGCTGCCATCTGCTTGAAGGCGTTCCACAGCACGGCATATCCGGTCGAAAGCTTGTCGACCGGGAAGTTGCTTTCGAACATGCAGCGCTCGGCGCCGAAGGCATTGATGCAGGTCTCGATCCACGGCTTCCAGGCGTCGGCGATCTCGCGCGACGAGGGCGGCGCCGGCCGGCGCATGTGGTCGAACACGCCGATATCCATGCCGAGGCCACCCAGCTTCACGACCACGTTGGGGCAGCGCGCCAGCTCGGCCATGTCGGCCTTCCAGGTCGCGAACACCGCGTCTGCCTTGCCGGCATAGGGCCCGATGCCGAGCGGTCCGCCGCAATGGTTGAGGATCATGGTGGTCTGCGGCACCGCGCGGGCCAGCGCCGTCACCTCTGTCAATTGCGGATGGTATTGCCAGGCCTCGTAGGTCAGGCCGAGCGCGCCCAGCTGCGCCACGCCCTCGCGGTAGGCTGCCTGGCCGTAAAGTCCCTGCGGCGGGTTGGTGTGGCTGTTGCGCACGTCGGGGCTGGCGTCCCAGCCGCCGGCGTGGCGGATGCCGCGAAAGCGGCCGTTGCCGGCGGCGACATGGGCCTCCAGCACCGTGCGGGCGCGGTTGCCCAGCATCATGTCGACATAGGACACGATGCCGGCGCAGGCGCGCGTCGGGCCGTAGATGCCGCTGGCGCTCATCGCCGCCACGCCGCCGGCGAACTCGGTCTCGCCGACCGGCTTCATCTCGGCCGGACCGTCGGCGCGATACATCGAGCGGCAGTCGATATAGACCGTCGCCGTGATGGTGTGGCCCGAGCCGGTGTCGGCCAGCAGCTCGTCCAGCAGGTAACGATTATTGAGGTGATCCCACAGATGATGGTGCGGATCGACGATCGGCAGGTCCGACTCGAGGATCGCCTCGCTTGCCTGCTTCGCCAGCCACGCCGCGTCGGGCACGAACGCGCGCCGCGTCCGCTCGACGCCCGTCCCGGTCTTGTTTGCCATCGCTTCCCTCCAGGATTTTCAGTGTTTCAGTTTATCGGCCATTTTTTCGGCCAGCATCACCGTCGTGAGATGGGTATTGGCGCGCACCACTTCCGGCATGATCGAGGCGTCGATCACCCGCAGGCCCGAACAGCCGATGACGCGGCAATCGGGATCGACGACCGAGCGCCGGTCGTCGCGCGCGCCCATGCGGCAGGTTCCGCTGGCATGCTGGGCGTCGGAGCATTCGGCGAACAGCCAGTCGTCCAGATCCGCCGGATCGAGCGCCTCGTCGATCGATCGGCCGGTGGAACCGTAGTCGACGCGCGTCGCGACCGCGCGGACGCTCGGCTGCAGCCCGAGCTCGCGCAGCCGGCGCACGCCGTCGCGCATGCGGACGAGGTCGCGCTCGTCGGACAGCATCCGTTCGTCGACCTCGGGATCGGTGCCCGGATCGGTCGTCGTGATCCGCACGCTGCCCTGGCTGAACGCCTGGTAGACCGAGACGATCAGACGGCCGCGCGACGTGTCACCGCCCTCCAGGGAGACGAGGTTGCCGGCGATGACGATCATGTCGTTCTCGCC
>DASZJU010000237.1:0-8893 GCA_035947815.1 Reyranella sp. | reverse complement strand
GAAAAGACAGACGTTGGTTGCGTTGTCGGCACTCTTGGGCACTCTGGCATTCGCTCCTGTGGCCTTTGCGCAAAGCGATTGCACCAAAACTGTGCCAGCGTCGCCGTTCGGCAAGGACGATCAGACCGGCGCCACCAATCGAATCACGCCGGCCGTGACCAAAGCGGCGGCCGCGGAGATCAAGGAGGGCAAGGTTATCAGCCTGACCAACCCGCTGGTCGACGGCGTGCCGCTTTTCGGCTCCCGCTTCACCAAGACGGTGTTGACGGCGGGCGGTCTCGCGCCGGGAGCGGCGCTCGGTAAGAATGATCTGACCTACATGGAAGACACCTGGCTCAGCCAGAGCCATGTCGGCACGCACCTCGACGGCATGGGGCACATTGGAAGAGGCGACTGCTACTACAACCAGAACGCCATGGGTAAGAACATCAATCAGAACAACATGACCAAGCTCGGACTTGAGCACCTGAAGCCCTTCCAAACGCGCGGTGTGTTCATCGACCTGGTCAAGGTCTATCAGCAGGCGAACAAGCTCAAGACCAATCCCAACTGCCGCACGCCGTGCCTCGACAAGGGAACGGTGATTACGGCGGAGGATTTGCAGGCCGGCCTGAAATTGACGAACACGACGCTGCGCGAGGGCGATATCGTGATCCTTCATACAGGTTGGGGTGATATCTTCGCGCAGTTTCCCGCCAAGAATACCGAGTACAACAGCGGCGAGCCGGGCATTGGCAAGGCTGCCGCGAAATGGCTGATCGATCAGAAGGTCGTGGCTGTCGGCTCCGACACCTGGGCCGTCGAGGTGATCCCTGGCGAGAGCCCGGACGAAGCGTTCATGGTCCATCAGATGCTGCTCACCGACAACGGCATCCACATCATCGAGAACGTGCGAACCGATCTGATGGCTGCCGAGGTCGCAAGCACCAACCGCGGTACGTTCTTCTTCTCGATGACCGTGCCCAAGGCGGTCGGCCTGACCGGAACGTTCGTCGCGATCGACGCCATCCACTGACGCGTGCATGGCGGAATGGCGGCCGAGTCCGGCGCTCCTCCGGGCGCCGGACCTCGCTGACCATCGCCGTGGCCCTCGAGTCCGTTCGACCGGTGGCGCCCGACGGAGAGCTGCCGGAAAGACAGGTGTCATGGACCAGCGGAGCGGATGAGCGAACCCAGCAACCGGGATGCGGCCGGACCCCGGCTGCGCGACGTCAGGCGCGGGTGCGTGGCACTACGGGATCTCACGGTGGGATACCGCGAACGCGTCGCCGTCGAGGCCGTATCCGGCGTCTTCGCAGCGGGCTCGCTGACGGCGATCGTCGGGGCGAACGGCGCCGGCAAGACCACGCTCCTGCACGCCATCGCCGGGCTTGTCGCGCCACGTCGGGGCTCGATCGAGATTGCGGGTGCAGAAACCCCCGCAGACCTTGCCTACCTGCCGCAAAGCGACTCCATCGACCGGGACTTCCCGATCTCGGTCCTTGAATTCGCCGCGCTCGGCAGCTGGGCAAGGATCGGCGCCCTCGGGCGCGTACCGCCGGACCTGCGGCCACGCGTCATGAACGCCTTGCAAGCCGTCGGCCTCGACGAGCTTGCCGGCTGCATGCTCGGCGAGCTCTCGGTCGGTCAGTTCCGCCGCGCCCTGTTTGCTCGCGTCATCGTGCAAGACGCGGCGATTGTCCTTCTCGATGAGCCGTTCGCTGGCGTCGACGCTGCCACGAGCGGCGACCTGCTGAGGCTCTTGCAACGCTGGCATGGCGAGGGCCGCACGGTGATGGTTGCCCTGCACGATCTCGAGCAAGTCCTCGCGATCTTTCCGGAGACCCTTTTGCTTGCGCGCAAGGCGATCGCCTGGGGTGAGACGGCGACGGCGCTGGCGCCAGGGAAGCTCCTCGAGGGCGGCCTGGCTGCGCCGCGGCCAGGTCCGCAATTGCGGCTGGCGATACCGTCTTGAGGGCGATTGGTCGACATGAGCCTCTGGTCCGCCCTCGTCGCTCCCTTCTCCGAATACGCCTTCATGCGTTCTGCACTGGTCGCTTGCATGGCGCTTGCGGTCGCCAGCGGTCCACTGGGCACGCTGCTTCTGCTGCGACGGATGGGCCTCGTCGGCGACGTCCTCTCGCATGCGGTAATGCCGGGCGCAGCGATCGGTTTCGCTTTCGCGGGTAGCGCTCTCGCGGTGCTGAGCACCGGCGGCCTCCTCACCGGCATCGCCGTGGTCCTCCTCATGGTCCTCGGCACCCGGTTCGGCGCGCAGCGCGAAGATGCGAGTCTTGCGGCGTTCTATTTTGCGTCGATCGGCGTGGGAGTTCTCATTGTGTCGCTGCGCGGCACCAATCTCGATCTCATGCACGTGCTGCTCGGCACGGTTCTCGCGATCGATGTCCCGGCGCTGGTCCTGATCGTCGTCATCGCGAGCGTCGTCATCGCCGTGCTGGCATTGATCTTTCGGCCACTTGCAATTCAGTCGTTCGACCCGGGCTTTCTACGCACCATGGGCGGCAGCGATAGCGCCTATCGCGCCATATTCCTGGTGCTTGTCGTGCTGGATCTGGTGGCTGGATTCCAGGCGTTCGGCACGTTGCTCGCCGGCGTGCCGCTGCTCCTGCCGGCAGCGGCGGCGCGCTGCTGGGCGCAGCGCATTGGCCCGCTGGTCGGCCTCAGCATTGGCTTTGGCATGTTGGCCGGTTGTGCCGGATTGCTCGCGTCCTACCATCTCAACGTGCCATCGGGGCCGGCGATCGCCTGCGCCGCGGCACTCGTCTACGCCGTTTCGGCTCTCGTGCCGGCAAGCCGCATGCTGGCGACGGCCCTCAACGCAACCAGGCCGACTTGAGGGGGGAAGGGATGCAAGACCGTCTTGCCCGTAGACCTTTCATCGCGGCGGTACTGGCGCTTGCGGCGACTCCCGCACGCGCCGCGGAACAGCCGAAAGTGGTCGCGACCTTCAGCGTGCTGGGTGACATGATCAGCCGCATCGCCGGCGACAAGGTGCACTTGACGACGATCGTCGGCGGCGACGGGGATTGCGAGCTCTATCAGCCTAGCGCAGCCGACGCGCGCGCCGTTGCGGATGCGCAACTGTTCGTCATGAACGACCTCAATCCGCGGTTCGAGCCCTGGGCCGAAGGCCTGTTGGAGCGGGCGGCGTTCCGCGGCGCGAAGCTCGTCGCCACGCAGGGCGTGAACGTCATCATGGACGACCGGCCTCGGGGCGCTGCCAAGGGTCCGCAGGTCGACCAGCACGCCTGGCACGACCCGGCCAACGCTCTCGTCTACGTGGCCAACATCACCGAGGGACTGGCCCGGCTCGATCCCGCCAACGCCGCTTTCTACCGGGCGCAGGCGGACGGCTATGCGGGCGAAATCCGTGCACTCGACGCCTGGGCGAAGAGCGAACTCGCGGCGGTTCCGAGCGCGAAGCGGCGGGTCATCACCTCTCACGACGGGTTTGAGTATCTCGCCCGCGCCTATGACATCGAGATGACGCCGGCGCGCGGCACGGTCAACGACACCGATCCCTCGGCGGACGATATCGCCCGGCTGATCCAGCAAATCCGCACGACGAAGGTGAAGGCGATCTTCATCGAGAACATGAACGATCCGCGTTTGATTGAGCGGGTGGCGCGAGAGGCCGGGGCAACCATCGGCGGCACGCTCTATTCCGATGCCTTGTCGAAACCGGGCGGTGAAGCCGACACCTACCTGAAGATGGTCCGCCACAATGTCTCTGCCCTCAAGGCGGCGATGCTGAAGAACTGATCCATGCGCGTGCAAGCCGCTCGGCGACGATCAACCTCGAATACATGGCCTACAAGCTCGATTCTCGGCCCGACAAGCCGTCGCCTGGGCATGGCGCTTGTGGCCATTGGCGCGCTGTGGTTGGGCGTCCTTTGGGTAGCCCTGACGCCGCCAAAGGTCGGGCCCGCCTTTGCGCCATCCTCCGTGGTGGCGGGCCACGCCCAGACGCCGCAACCGGAAGCAGCGGACGTACCTCAGCGGGTCGGGCTGCGCGCGTTGGCCATGGCCGGTGAGCCCGTCGGTGTCAACGGTAGCTTCGATCGCTTCGGCCTTGAGCTGTCGACCATGGTCCTGGCCTCCAACAGCCGGGGCGAGACGGCGTTCCACGCCACCATCCGGCGGAGCCAATCGGAGGAAGGGATGTTCCTCGCCAAGGCCGACGGGAAGATTGCGCGCATAGCGGTCGCCGGCGATCCCGTTCCGGACCAGGCAGGTCAGCTGATCGCCGGCTTCGGCGAGCGCCCGGCCCCCGTCATGAACGATGAAGGCAGCTCCGCCTTCATCGCCACCTTGGCCGGCGGTCGGGGGGCAGCCGGCGTGTTCCTCGCCAGCGAGGGCAAGCTGCGAACGATCGTTTCTTCGGGCATGAAGGCGCCCGTCATTCTCGGCGGCATCGGTGTTTTCGCCGAGTTTGAGGCGGTGTCGCTCAACAGTCGTGGTGACGTCGCCTTTCTCGCCTCGGTGCGGCACGGGCGCGAGACCATCGAGGTGGTCTACGTCGCCCGCAAGGTGGGTGCCGTCCATCAGCTCGCGAAAGTCGCCGCGGTTGGTGAGCCGGCTCCGGGCGGCGGCTTCTTCGCCGGCTTCGGCGCGCCTGTCGTCAACGACACGGGTGCCATCGCGTTTCCGGCCGTGGTCAAGCTGGGCCCGGCGCTCGGCGCCATCTTTGTCGTGCCGGCCGAGGGGCCCGCGCATCTCTTCCTCGGCACGGGCGATCCGGCACCGACGGGCGGCATCTTCGCCAGGTTCTCCGAAAGGATCGGGTTCGACGATTCCGGTCGCGTCGCCTTCGGCGCCTTCACCAACGGGAGCGGGTCGGATTTCGGCATCTTCGTTGCCGACGGCGCCGACCGGCGGGCGATCGCGACGAGGGGCCAGCCGGCGCCAGGTGGTGGCGTCTACGCGTCCTTTGGTGCCTGGCCAGCCATGAGCCATACCGGTGAGCTGGCGTTCGTCGCGGCAACCGACCAAGGGCCGGCCTTCGATGGTATTTTCCTGATGAATGCCGCCGGCAAGGTGACGCGCGCCCTCGCGCCCGGCGACCCGCTTATGGATGGCGGAAAGCTCACGTCTCTCGGGCTTTACCCGACCGTTGCTGTCGCGTCGGATGGGTCCGTCAGTTTCCTTGGCATCATCGAACGCGATGGCGAAGAGACGGATGCTGTCCTGCGCTACGGCCTTGCTCCGAAAGATCCTCGATGAAACGACCTTCGGGTCAGTTGATGTCGATCGGCGGATAGATTCGAAACACGTTCTTTGCCGTCACCAGGATGTGGCCGGTGAACGAGCGTGGCGGCACCTGCTCGCCGCGTAGCATCTTCAAGGCCAGAGGCAGGATTTCGCTGCCGTAGCGATCGAGAAAATATGCCACCGAACCCAACACGATGCTGTTGCGGTTGTTCGGATCGATCACCTTGTTGGCATTCGTGCCGCCGTGAACCGAGGGATCGCAGCCTTGGCTGACAATCACGGTGTCGGGCACGCGGCCCGCGGTCTCGGCCGCGAGCTTCGCAGCAAGTGCCGTCGTGTCGTCGAGCGTCGCCACCAGGGCCATCGCGCCGGTCTCCTTGGCCAGGAAGCGCCGCAATTGCGCCTGCGCGTCGAGAAAGTTGCCGCCGCTGTCGAGCTGCACGAGCACCACGTCCGGAAGAATCTGGTGCAGGCCCTCGGTGATTCCGGCGATGCGAGCCTGGACGGCCTTCGACGGATCCTTGACGGCTCCCAGAATGGCGGCTGCAAGCAGGCGCCCGCGCCACGTCGTCTGCGCAAATTTGCCCAGGGCGTCGCCGGCGAGGCGGCCGGCCTCGCGATTGTCCGCGCCGTAGAGGGGTGCGTTGCCGACCGGGTCATTCACCGCCAGAACGGGAATCCGCGCGGCGGCCAGCCGCCGAGCGACCTCCTCGTTCGCTGCCGGATCGTCGCAGTATTGAATATAGAGGTCGACCTTGCGCCGTACTGCCTCTTCGGCGTTGGCGATGGACTTGGCCCGGTCGCGCGCATTGTCGTAGAGGACCAGGTCGATCGGCAGCCCGCGTGCACCGAAGACGAAGCTCGAACGAACGTCTTCGCCGGTGAAGCCCAGCCCTTCGATCCGCGCACCGGGATCGTCGGTGAGGTTGGCGAATCCAATCGTGAAGCGGCGCTGCTGAGCAACGGCGCGTCCCGGCGCTGTCAGAGCGGTCATTGCAGCTAGATGCAAAACTGTGCGGCGCCGCGGAAGAGGCGCCGTCTGAACCATGACCATCTTCGAGCCGTGCGAGTTCATCGAAGCGCACCGATGCTGGCAAATATCGGTCTGGAAGTGGCCAAGTGGTGCATCGACAAGCACGTGTGCGTGACCGGCGCCGACGAGCGGGCGACTGAGGTGGTGCCCAACCCGAACAAGAACCTCATCTTCCCGGTGCACGGCGAGCTGATCTGCAAGAACGGCATCTACCACCACGAGAATTCGACTTTACGGGGTTGATCGCCGACCGCAAGTACCAGTTCGTATACGACCTGGCTCGCTTTGGTCGGCGTCGATGGACGGTGCCGGGCTTGGATGACCGAGATGACCCCTAAATTTCAGCCCACACCGACGTTTGCGCGCTTACCGATTCGGTTGCAACGTGACGCCATGACCAGAAAAGGACTTGTCGTCGACCTTCACCTGATCCTGCGGCACGGCGTCCGAATACTCTTTGGATTGCGGCGCAATACCGGCTTCAGCGATGGCATGTATCACCTTCCGGCGGGACACCTGGAGGACGAGGAGACCATATCCGTCGGCGCCATTCGGGAGGCCAAGGAGGAACTCGGAATAGACATTCATCCCGACGATCTGCATCTGGTCCATGTCATGCATCAGCGCTCCGGCAGGTTGTCGCTCTTTTTCGAAGTTGGGAAATGGTCGGGCGATTTGGTCAATGCCGAACCCCACAAGTGCGAATCGCTCGACTGGATTCCTGGCGACCGCTTGCCGGAGAACGTCGTTGCTTACGCGGCAGTCGCGCTGCAGTTGATTCGGGACGGCGAGAATGTCGGCGCCTACGGTTGGGACTGACGCCATCATCGAGGTCAAGTCCATTACCTGCTGACGCAGGCCGGCGCGAAGCCGCAGGATACGGATCTGCCGGTGATGCCAGCCGGGGCGAATATCTAAATCGAGACACTTATCCGCGCTTCCTGTCCCTGTCGCCCCACTTGACAAGTCTGAGCAATGTTGTGGCGTATGGCAGCCGTCACTCGCACGCCCGAGGAGCGGCACCATGGTCATTCACATCGCAGCCGATGCGGGCCCGCGCTCGTATGCCTGCGGTGCTGTCACTCCGGGACCGTTTCCTGCGTTCCGGTTCTAGCTGGCGAAACGGGACCGTCAGGAGAGCAAAATCAACTGCGCTAACTGCGCCAACCCCTGAAACCTCTGCATTTCGGCCTTACGCGAGCTTCGAAAGGCCCCCATTGCCGCTACGCAAACCTGCGGAAGCCGCCCGTTTGGCTCGCCTCTTACGGTACGAAAGAATTATCTTGCGCGGCGTGCTGGCAGTGCTGTCACGCGAAGCTGAAGGCCCGGCGCGGCCGTAAATCCGAGGAGGAAGTCTGATGTCGATGGTTCGTCTGGCCGCCGCGGCGGCGCTTGCGGTCTCCGTGGCGCTGCCGGTCGCCGCGCAGGGCATTCCCAAGGCGCAGTCGCCGGAGGAGGTGGGCTTCCTGGCGAACCGCCTGCAGCGGCTCTCCGACCGCATCAATGAGGGCGTGAAGAACAACGAGCTGCCCGGCGCCGTGGTCCTGATCGCGCGCAACGGCAAGCTGGTGATGTTCGATTCCTTCGGCTTCCGCGACAAGGAAGCCAAGGCACCGATGACCAACGACACCATCTTCCGCATCGCCTCGATGACCAAGCCGATCGTCACTGTGGCCGCTATGATACTGGTCGAAGAGGGCAAGCTCAGTGTCGCCGACCCGGTGTCGCGCTACATACCGGCCTTCGCCGACACCAAGGTCGCCGTTCCCAAGACCAATGTCGACGGCACGGTGGAGATCACCCAGGAGCCGCAGGCCCGGCCGATGACGGTGCAGGATCTGATGCGCCACACCTCGGGCCTGACCTACGCCGAGGTCGGCGCCAACCCGGTGAAGCAGTCCTATATCGACATGAAGGTGGCCGACCGCAACCAGACCCTGGCGGAAATGGCCGACAAGCTCGCCAAGCTGTCGTTGCTCTACCAGCCGGGCACGACCTGGGAATATTCGATGTCGACCGACCTGCTGGGCCGCGTCGTCGAGGTCGCCTCGGGCATGCCGCTCGACAAGTTCATCGAGGAGAACATCACCAAGCCGCTCAAGATGGGCGACACCGCCTTCGAGGTCGGCGCCGACAAGAAGGCGAGGGGCGCCCGGCCGATGAAGGAGGGGCCCAAGAACGAGATGCCCTCGATTCCCGACGTCACCGAGAAATTCGCCTGGAGGTCGGGCGGCGGCGGCATGGTGTCGACGGCGGCCGACTACGCCCGCTTCCTGCAGATGTTCGCCAATGGTGGCCAGCTCGACGGCGTGCGCCTGATCTCGCGCAAGACCATCGACCTGATGACGGCCGACGCGCTGCCGCCCGACATCAAGATGGGCGCCGACATGTGGCGCTTCGAGGCGATGGAGCCCAGCGCGCGCATGGGCCAGGGCTTCGGCCTGGGCTTTGCCGTGCGCAACGAGCAGGGCCGCAACCCGCTGCCCGGTTCGCCCGGCGACTATTACTGGGGTGGCGCCTATGGCACCTATTTCTGGCACGACCCGCACGAGCGGATGTACGTGGTTTTCATGATGCAGTCGCCCGCCGCCCGCCTGCGTTACCGCTACCTGCTGCGCGACCTGGTCTACCAGGCGCTGATCGGGAACT
>DASZJU010000236.1:0-7897 GCA_035947815.1 Reyranella sp. | reverse complement strand
GGTGCTTCGCGTCGGACTGATCAATTGCGTAAGCACGCGAATTCTACGCGGAGATTATTGCACTCGCCACCAAATGGAGCTTGCTTCGACGCATTGCTGCCCAAGTGTGGTCCTGATGTAACAGTCCCCCCACCCGGGCGGTAAAATTGAGCCTTTAGGGAGCGATTTTCCCTATTTTTGCATCGTAACTTCAGAAACTTTCAGACCCTCCTGCCCGGCCCTGTGGGCAAGATCGTGGCGGCGATAGCCTGTCAGGCGCGTAATTTCGTCCTGCAGAATTATCGAAAGCAGAATTTCCATCCGGGCATTCCGTGCGCCGGTGAGCGCCGTGACCAAGTCCGTCGCGACGCGGGAAGACCGCGGCGATCGGATTGGTGCCGAACAACGCCCGCGTGCCGCCCCCCCAGGCCGGCATGGCCGAGGGCGAGTTGCCCAGGGCAAGGCCGACCAAGCCGTCGGCGCCGACCGGCTCGATGTGCCACGTTGCCACGCCGAAGTGATGGCTGTTGGTGCGCCGGCAAAGCCACGCCGTTTTTGGCCGCGCCGTCGCCTGCTCGACGGCGCGGCGCAAACCGATATCGTCCAGCATCGAGGTCTGCAGTGTTTCGATCCACTCGTTTTAGACATCGGCGGCCGCGAGCGTGCCGGGGAAACCGTGTCGTCCGCCGATGCCTTCCTCGGAACCCGGCAGAATGCTAGAGCTTGCGCCGTTCCAAGGTTCATCGAGTGAGTGTCGGATAAAACTGACCCGACCGGCGATGCCGGCGGTCGCATCGCTTGCGCCATCAACACGGAATAGTCGTTTCCTGGCTCGTCTGCCGCGTGCGCTAGCGGCAGCGCTCAATTGAAGTCTGTCGCTGGAGTTGATCGAATGGATTTGTCCCGTTTTCCGCGTCGCCACTACACTCATGCCCCTACGCCGATCGAGCTGCTTCCGCACTTTACCAAGGCACTGGCGGCGAGTTGCCCGGGCGGTGTCGGTCCTGAGATCTGGATCAAGCGTGACGACCTGCTGGGCCTCTTTCCCGGCGGCAACAAGACCCGCAAACTTGAGTTCCTGGCAGCGGATGCACTGGCACAAGGTGCCGATACGCTGATCACCTGCGGCGCACCGCAGTCCAATCATTGCCGCATCACCCTCTCTGCCGCGGTCAAGGAAGGGCTCAAGTGCCGCTTCGTGATCGAGGAGCGCGTGCCGGGCAGCTACCGCAAGGAGGCCAGCGGCAACAATTTCATGTTCGAGTTGATGGGCGTCGAAGCCATCACCGTGATGCCCGGCGGTTCGGACATGGGCGCGGCCATGTCGAAGGTTGCACAGGAAGTCGCCTCGCTCGGTCGCACGGGCTACATCATCCCGGGCGGCGGTTCGAACGCGATCGGCGGGTTGGGCTACGTCGCGTGCGTGCAGGAGATGCAGCAGCAATGGTTCGACATGGGGCTGGCGCTCGATGCCGTCGTGGTCGGCTCGGGCAGCTCGGGAACCCATGGCGGCATGGCGGCGGGTTTCTTCGGCAATAATATCAAGATCCCGCTGATCGGCATCGGTGTCAGCCGCGATCCATCCGATCAGGAGCCACTGGTCCACAAGGAGGCGCAGGCCGTGGCCGACCTGCTCGGGATCGGCAAGGTGCCGCGCGAAGCGGTGAAGAGCTTCGGCGGCTACTGGCAGCCGAAATACTCGGTGCCCAACGCAAAGATGGTGGAAGCGGTTCAGATGCTGGCGCGGACCGAAGGCATCCTGCTCGATCCGGTCTATACCGGAAAGATCATGGCGGGCCTGATGGGCCTTGCGCGCCAAGGCCACTTCAAGCCCAACGCCAAGGTGCTCTTCATGCATACAGGCGGACTGCCTACGCTCCATGCCTATGAAGACGTCGTGCTTGGCCGAACTGTCTTGAAGGATTAGCGCCTAGATGGCGCGGGTCGCCTCGGCGAGCCACGCTTTCGTCGCCTCGTCGACCTGCGGCGCCATCGTCTCGCGCACGCGGCGATGATAGTCGTTCAGCCACTGCCGCTCCGCCTCCGTCAACAGGCCGGGTTCGATGCAGGCCAGGTCGATCGGCGCCAGGGTCAAGGTCTCGAACTCCAGGTAACGGCGGTCGGCGCCTTCGATCTCCGCCTCGCGCACCGCCACCAGGTTCTCGATGCGGATGCCGTAGGCGTCGGTCTTGTAGTAGCCCGGCTCGTTGCTGACGATCATGCCGGGCTGCAGGGCGACATTGTTGGCCATCTTGGAGATGCGGTGCGGGCCCTCGTGGACCGAGAGATAGGCGCCGACGCCGTGGCCGGTGCCGTGATCGTAGTCCAGCCCGGCCTGCCACAGCGCATAGCGCGCCAGGGCGTCGAGCTGGGAGCCCGTGGTGCCGGCCGGGAAGCGCGCCATGGCGAGCGCGATGTGGCCCTTGAGCACGCGGGTGAAGCGGTCGCGCATTTCCGCGCTGGGCATGCCGATCGCGACGGTGCGGGTGATGTCGGTCGTGCCGTCGCGATATTGCCCGCCTGAGTCGACGAGATAGAGGCTGCCCGGCTCGAGCGTGCGCTCGCTCGCCTCGGAGGCGCGGTAATGCACGATGGCGCCGTTGGGACCGGCGCCGGAAATGGTGTCGAAGCTCAGATCCCGGAGCTTGCCGGTTGCCTGGCGCAGCGCCTGCAGCCGGTCGGAGGCCTCGATCTCGCGCAGTTTGCCGCCCTTGGATTCGCGGCTGAGCCAGCCCAGGAAGCCGCTGACGGCGGCGCCGTCGCGGCGATGGGCGCGGCGGATGCCCTCGAGTTCGATCGCGTTCTTGCACGCCTTGGGCAGCGCCGCCGGATCGGCGTCGCGCACCAGCGCCACGCCGGCCGCCTGCAGGCGGGTCGCGGCCCACACCGGCGCCGTCGCGCCTTCGATCAGCACGCGCTTGCCCACCTTGCCCAGCATGTCGAGGGCGGCGCCCAGCTCGTCGGGCGGCGCCAGGGTCACGGCGTTGCCGAGCCACGCCAGGGTGCGGTCGGGCAGCTTGCGGCGGTCCATGAAGAGGTCGACATGGCCGTCGCCATGCAGCAGCGCGAAGCCCAGCGCGAATGGCGTGCGCGGCACGTCGCCGCCGCGCACGTTCAGCAGCCAGGCGATCGAATCGGGCGCGGTGATCAGCGCCACGTCGGCGCCCTTGGCCTTGATGGTACCGGCGATGCGCGTGCGCTTGGCCGCGCTGCTCTCGCCGGCGAGTTCGTCGGGATGCGGCAGCACCGGCGCCAGCGGCGCCGGCGGCCGATCGGGCCACACCGCATCGACGGGGTTGGAATCGACCGGTACGAACTCAGCCCCGGCGCGCTGGCAGGCGCGCGCGAAGCGCTCGTGGCCGTCGACCGTCTGCAGCCAGGGATCGAAACCGAGCTTGCCGCCCTTGGCTAGGTTCTCGGCGATCCACGCCTCCGGCGATTGTTCCGGGATCTGATGCGGCACGAAGGCGTCGATGTCGACCTGGCCGCGCACGGCGAGCGTGTAGCGCCCGTCGATGAAGATCGCCGCGCGGTCGGCCAGCACGATGGCGAGGCCGGCCGACCCGCTGAAGCCGGTGAGCCAGGCCAGCCGCTGCGAGCGGCGCGGCACATACTCGCCCTGATGTTCGTCGGCGCGCGGCACGACGAAGCCGGAGAGGTCGCGCCGCTTCAGCTCGGCGCGCAGCGCCGCCAGGCGCGACGCCGGCGCCGGTGCGGCATCGAGCCCGTCATCGGCCGCGGCGAGCTCGGCCCGCCACGCCGTCAAGGCCTTGGTCAGCTCGGCATCGGCCTGGGGATCGATCAGTTCGACCCATTCGGGGCCGGCCAGGCCCTCGGGGGCGGCGGCGACGCCGCGCATCAGGGCATCGAGGGCGGACGGGTCCGGGTGGCGGCCGCGCTGCCGGAGGAGTTCTAGAACGTCGTCGGGAGCGGAAGTCATGGTCGGGCGGACCCTACGCGTGGCGTCTTGGAGAGGCAAACTGAGCAATATTTGTTCGTTCGCGACTGCGAAATGCCGGTTTATTAGGCCCCATGCGGCTAGTGCATATCAGAACATCAAGGAGCTCACTTATTGTTGTAACTCAAGGGTCTATATTAGCCCAGTGCGCTGCAGCATTATGTATCGCGCTGCACAAAGTAAGGAGTAGACCATGATGACCCAGCCGATTCGGACCTTTAAAGATCTGACCAGCGAAACTGCGCCGGCGGGGGGAAACGATTTCACCAAGCTCGACCTGTCCCATGAGGATCGTCGCCGGTTCGAACAGCGCGCGCGCTACGCGCGTGCCGGGTTGATAGCCAACGCCCTCGGGGATGCGGCCCAGTGGTTGGGCCGCCAATGGCACCGTCTGGTTGCCGGCATCAAGGCGGATATCAAGCTGCGTGCCGCCGAGGCCCAGCTCTTCCGCATGAGCGACCGCGAGCTGGCCGATATCGGCCTGTGCCGAGGCGACATCACGTTCGCGATCCGCGAGGTCGGGCACGGCATAGCGCCGGAGATCGAAGGCGCCGGTGCTTCGCTCACCGCGGCCAACCAGAATTTGCGCCGTGCGGCGTAAACCGCCTTTAGCGTAGCGTAAGCGTAAGCGTAGGGGCCGGCGAAAGCCGGCCCTTTTTCGTTGGCGCGTATCCTAGCTAGCGGAGCGCAAGACGCAGGACGTGCCGACGCAAGCCGGCCGTCCCGACCTCTTTGAAGTCGGCCCTCCGGAACGTGTCGACAAAGCCCATGAAGCGGTAGCTTGGGGATTGAGGGTCGACGGGATAGGCCTCGACGATTTTCGCACCGGACCGCCGCGCCTCTTCGATCGCCGCCATGAGGAGCTGTTCGGTCGCTCCGCGGCCGCGCAGCTGGCGCTTCACGAAGAAACAGACGAGCGACCACACCTTGTCAGGTGCGTCTGCGAAGTCGTCGGGACCGCCGAGCCGCCGATAGGTCGGGCGCGGCGCAATCGAACACCACGCCACCGGCTCTCCCTCGAGATAGCCGAGAATGCCGACCGGCCCACCATCGGCGACGCGCGAACGCAACGCCGCCTTGCGGCTTTCTCCGTCGCGCCGTCTGGCTTCCTTGGGCGTGGCGCGCCAGACCATGCACCAGCAACTCTTCGGCCCGCCGCGCGATTCGAACAAGCGCTCAAGATCGCGCCAGCTGTCGCGGCCCACCGCACGGAACGTGAGACGCAGCTTAGCCATCGCTGGGCAGGCGGCGCAGCAGCAGCGTCCGCCACCAGGCGCCGCCGGTTTCAAGATCGACGCGGCGCTCGAAGGAGAAGCCGCGGAGCGCGTAGGCGGAAAGGATGTGCGCCGCCTGCTCGACCAGCAGACCGCTCAGCATCACGCGGCCGCCCGGTCGCACCGCCTTGGCGAACGACTCCGAGAGCTCCGCGAGCGGTCCGGCCAGAATGTTGGCCACGACGAGATCGTAAGGCGCGCGCTCTTTGAGCTCGCGCGCGTGCAGGCCGACCGCATGCACGAAGCGGCAGAGATCGCCGACGCCGTTCAACGCGGCGTTCTCACGGGCGACCACGACCGTTTCGGCGTCGTTGTCGCCGCCGATCACCGGGCGCCGCCACAGCTTGGCCATGGCGATGGCTAAAATGCCGCTGCCGCTGCCGACATCGACTGTATTGGCCGTCTCGCGCGGATCGAGCGTCGCCAGCAGCCTCAGGCAGCCGCGCGTCGTGGCATGCGTGCCGGTGCCGAAGGCGAGACCGGCATCGATCTGAAGCGGCAACAGGCCGGCCGGTATGCCGTCGGCGACATGCGAGGGATGGACCCAAAACGGGCCCACTTCGAAAGGCCGGAACGAGCGCTGGTTCTCCGCCACCCAGTCGGTGTCGGGCAGCTCCTCCCAATGGGGGGCCGGTGCATCGCCAAGCGCGGCCTTGACCCTCTCTCTTGCACCCTCGCCGAAGATCTCGATGCACCACGGCCCGTCGTGCGAGACCTCGCGGCTGGTCACGACAAATCCGTCCTCGTTCAGATGTTCCAGGGCCTCTTCCCAAGGCAGACGCTCGCCCGCCGGGACGACAAACGACGCCTTCCAGGCGCTCACGCCGCCTCGATGAAGCTGTCCAGGACCTTCTTCGGGCCGGCTTTCTCGAACTCGATGTCGAGCTTGTTGCCGTCGACCGCCAGGATGCGGCCGTAGCCGAACTTCTGGTGGAAGACCCGCTGGCCGACGCTGAGATCGACCTTGTCGCCCTCGACGGCGCGGCGGTCGTCGAACGTCTCGTCACGCCAGCGCGTGCGCCGGCCTGAAGCGACGCCCAGGCTTTCGTAATCGAAGCCGCTGGCCTGCTCGCGCAGCCCGCCGTGATGGCCGGCGGAATAGGTGGCGTAGAGACCGGCATCGCTGCTCTCGGCGAGGTGGCCGGTCGGCAGCTCGCGCAGGAAGCGCGACGGGATCGCGGCCTGCCACTGGTTGAACACGCGCCGGTTGGCGGCGAAGGAGACGTAGGCCCGCTTGCGCGCCCGCGTCAGCCCGACATAGGCCAGCCGCCGTTCCTCCTCGAGCCCGGCCACGCCCTTGTCGTCGAGCGCGCGCTGGTTGGGGAAAAGACCTTCCTCCCAGCCCGGCAGGAACACGGTGTCGAATTCCAGGCCCTTGGCGGCATGCAGGGTCATGACGCTCACCATGTCGCCGTCCGAGCGCGCCGCATTGTCGGTCAAGAGCGCGACATGCTCGAGGAAGGCGGGCAGGGTGTCGAATTCCTGCAGCGCGTTGGTGAGCTCCTTCAGGTTCTCGAGCCTTCCCGGCGCCTCGGGCGAACGATCGGCGCGCAGCATGTCGGTGTAGCCTGATTCGTCCAAAATGGTCTCGACCACCTCGATGTGGTTCATGCCGTCGAGCATGGCGCGCCAGCGATCGAAACTCCTGATGAAGTCGCCCAGCGTCTTGCGAGTCCGCGCCTTCAGCTCGTCGGTTTCGAGTGCCCGCCGCGTCGCCTCGAACAGCGAGACCTTCTGGGCGCGCTGGATCAGCCGCAAGGTGCGCAGCGCCGATTCGCCCAGCCCGCGGCGCGGCGTGTTGTAGATGCGCTCGAAGGCAAGGTCGTCGTCGGGCTGCACGGTGACCCGGCAATAGGCCAGCGCATCGCGGATCTCCTGGCGCTCGTAGAAGCGCGGCCCGCCAATCACCCGATAGGGCAGGCCCATGGTGATGAAACGTTCCTCGAACTCGCGGGTCTGGAAACCGGCACGCACCAGGATGGCCATCTGGCTGAGCGCGTGCTTGTCGCGCTGCAGCGCCTCGATCTCCTCGCCGATCGTGCGCGCCTCCTCGTCGCCGTCCCACACGCCGCGCAGCGAGATGCGCTCGCCTTCCTTCATCTCGGTCCACAACGTCTTTCCCAGCCTTCCCTCGTTGTGGGAGATGAGATGCGAGGCCGCGGCCAGGATGTGCGGGGTCGATCGGTAGTTGCGCTCCAGCCGCACGATGGTGGCGCCGGGGAAATCCTTCTCGAAGCGCAGGATGTTGCCGACCTCGGCGCCGCGCCAGCCGTAGATCGACTGGTCGTCGTCGCCGACGCAGCAGACATCCGGGGTGCCCTGGGCCAGCAGCCTGAGCCACAGGTACTGCGCCACGTTGGTGTCCTGGTACTCGTCGACCAGGATGTGGCGGAAGCGGCGGTGATACTGCGCCAGCACGTCGGGATGCTTCTGCCACAACGACACGCAATGCATGACGAGGTCGCCAAAATCGACGGCATTCACCTCGGCGAGCCGCTCCTGGTACTGGCGGTAGATGTCGGCGGCACGGCCGTTGGCGAATTCTCCGGCGTCCTCGCCCGACACCTTGTCGGGGGTGAGCGCGCGGTCCTTCCAGCGCTGGATGATCCCGGACAGGACGCGGGCCGGCCATTTCTTGTCGTCGATGCCCTCGGCCTGCAGCAGCTGCTTGATCAGCCGCGTCTGG
>DASZJU010000235.1:0-7469 GCA_035947815.1 Reyranella sp. | reverse complement strand
GTCTATCCGTGGATCGGCTGCGGCAAGTGCTGGTACTGCCAGAACGGCATCGAGCATCTTTGCCCGACACCGCGCGCGCTGGGCGTCAACAAGGACGGCGGCTATGCCGACCATGTCATCGTGCCGGATGCGAAGTACCTCTATCCCTACGGCAACTTGCCGACAGAACTCGCTTGCCTCTATGCCTGCTCGGGCATCACGGCGTTCGGCGCCGTCAAAAAGGCGGTCGGCCAGGACGGCGGCAAACCGATCCTGGTGATCGGCGCCGGTGGCGTCGGCCTGATGGGCGTGCGCTTCGCCAAGTCGGTGCTGGGCCGCGAGCCGATCGTGGCCGACATAGACGAAGGCAAACGCAAGCTCGCCCTCGAGAACGGCGCGATCGCAGCCCTCGATCCGCGCGACAAGGAAGCCCGCAAGCAGGTGATGGACCTGACCGGCGGCACCGGCGTCGGCGCGGCCATCGATTTCGTCGGCGCCGAGGCCTCGGCCCAGTTCGGCCTCAGGGCGCTCGGCCGCGGCGGGCGGTTGATCATCGTCGGCCTGTTCGGCGGCACCTTCTCCATGCCGCTGCCGATGTTCGCCTTCACCGGCTGCCAGATCTTGGGCTCCGTGACCGGCAGCCCGGCCGAGATGAAGGAGATGATGGGCCTCGTCACGTCGGGCAAGGTGACGCCGGTGCCCATCATCAAGCGCAAGCTCGACGAGGCCGACGCCACGCTGCAGGAACTGCGCAAGGGCCTGATCATGGGGCGCGCCGTTCTGGTTCCGTGACTCAGGCCGGTCGCGCCCTCGCCTACGCTTTCGACTCAGGCGCGCTGGCGCCGCAGCGCGCGTTCTTCCTGCGCGCCGAACTCGGTCCGTTCAAGGACACCGACGTCGAGCAATCCTTCCGACCCGAATATCTGCGCCTGAAGCAGGCGGGCTGGCGCGTCGTGCCGAAGCTCGAGGGCGGCGCCTATCCGCTTGGCCTTGTCCTGCTGACCAAGCACAAGGAAGAGAATTTCGCCAACATCGTGCGTGGTTGGGATCTGCTTGAGCCAGGCGGCACGCTCGTCTGCGCGGGCGCCAATGACGACGGCGCGGTGAGCCTCGAGAAGCATGTCGGCAAGGTGCTGGGCCTCATGGGCTCATTGCCCAAGTTCCATTGCCGCGTCTTCTGGGTCACCAAGCGCGACCGCGTCCCCCCGGACTATTGGCGGCAGCTCACGACCCTGCAGCCGATGGCCGATGGGCTAAACGACGGCTTGATGGTGAGCCAACCCGGCATCTTCAGCTGGAACAGGATCGACGACGGCTCCGCCTTGCTCGTCGCTCATCTGCCGGACGATCTCGGCAAACATGTCGCGGATTTCGGATGCGGCTGGGGCTATCTCAGCCTGGTCATGCTGTCGGGCTCGCCGGGCATTACCCGTCTCGACCTGATCGATGCCGAGTACCGCGCACTCGAGGCGGCACGGGCCAACGTCACCGACAAGCGAGCGACATTCCACTGGCTCGACCTTGCTTCCGAGCCGGCCCCCGCGACTTACGACACCATCGTCTGCAATCCGCCGTTTCACACCAGCCGGGCGGCGACGCCGGCACTCGGGCAAGCCGTGATCGAAGCGACCGCGCGCGCGCTCAAGCCGGGCGGCCGCCTCTACCTGGTGGCCAATCGCGGCTTGCCCTACGAGCCTGTGCTGAAAGCCCACTTCGCCTCGTTCGAGACCTTGACCGACAACAACAAGTTCCGGGTGTCGCGCGCTACGCGTTAAAAATGCCGGCGATGAGGAATTCCTTGTTGCCCTCGGCGCCTTCGATCGGGCTGTCAGTGACCCCCAGCACGCGCCAACCCGGCTGGGCCGCCAACCATTGCGAGATCGTGGCGCAGACTTCCCGGTGCAGCTCCGGCTCGCGCACGATGCCGCCCTTGCCCACCCGGCCCCTGCCGACCTCGAACTGTGGCTTGATCAGTGCCACGAGATGCGCGCTCGGCGCCGCGAGCGTCAGCGCCGCGGGCAGTGCCGTGCGCAGCCCAATGAACGAGGCGTCGCAGACGATCAGCTCGATGGGCTCCGGCACCTCCTTGCGCGTGATGTCGCGGATGTTGGTCTTCTCCATCGAGATCACACGCGGATCGCTGCGCAGCCGCCAGGCCAGCTGGTTGGTGCCGACATCGATGGCATAGACCTTGGCCACGCCGCGCTGCAGCAGGCAGTCGGTGAAGCCACCGGTCGAGGCACCGACATCGAGCGCGATGCGGCCGGCGACCGCGAGGGCGAAATGATCCAGCGCCTTGGCAAGCTTCAACCCGCCGCGCGAAACATAGGGATGCGGCTGGCCGCGCACTTCGAGCGGCGTGTCCTCCGCGACGGCGTGCCCCGGCTTGTCGAGACGGCGTTCGCCCGAGAACACCAGTCCGGCCATGACCATGCGTTGCGCCGACGCGCGCGTCTCCGCCAGTCCGCGCTCGACCAGCGCCACATCGAGCCGCGTCTTGGCCACGCCGCCTCCTAGACTTCCGGCGGCGGCGCGCGATGCTCGGCCGAGATCGGGCTCATGAGGCCGACGGCGACGCCGTCCGGATCCTCGATGACGGCGTATCGCGCGCCCCAGAAGGCGTCATAGGGCGCCTGCAATCCGCGCGAACCGGCCGCGGTCATCTCGCCATAGAGCCGGTCGACCTCCTCGCGCGAGGCGACCTCGAAGCCCACGACCACGCGGCCGGCTAGGTCTGCGTGGCCACGCCATCCGGTGTTCCAGACCTGGGCGAAGGTCGTGCTGTCGATGTCGAGATCGATGCCATCCGATGCCGCGACGCTCTCGGCGCTGGCATGATGCGCACCCGTCGCCGTGCGCCACACCCTTTGGTCGGGAATGTCGAGGCCGAGCCGGCGATAGAAGTCGATGGCAGCCGCAGGATCGCCGCTTACAATATTCAACTGGTTCAGGGTCGGCCGTATCCGGTCCATGGGCTCACTCCCGATCGAAGGCAGAGACGTTTAGCATGGGCACGAAGCTTCTGGAGGGCGAACGCGCCCTGGTCACGGGTTGTGCCGGCGGCATCGGCCGCGGCATCGCCAAGGCATTGAAGGAAGAAGGCGCCACGGTGCTGGGCAGCGACATTGTCGCTCCGCCCGCCGAAGACGGCATCGACTTCCTCGCCGCCGATCTCGCCAAACGCGACGGCTGGAAGGGCCTGCTCGACGGCGCGCTAAAAAAGCTCGGGACGGTCTCGCTGTTCGTCCATGCCGCGAGCCCGCGTCGCCAGGAAGTCGACACGCCGCTCTCCGTCTCGGAGGCGACGTGGGACGCCATGACCGACATCAACCTGCGCTCGGGCTTCTTCCTGGCGCGCGAGGCTGGCCGGCAGATGAGCGAGAACAAGATCAAGGGACGGATCCTGCTGATCACCTCGCAGCACCGCGAGATGCCCCGGAACCTGCCGCACTACAGCGCCTCGAAGGCCGGCATGACGATGGTGATGAAGGAACTCGCCCGCGTGCTGGCGCCCGACGGCATCCGAGTCAACGCCATCGCGCCCGGCGCCATCCCGGGCGGCGGCTTCGTGGCCGGCAACCTCAGTGAGCTGGTGGCCCAGATCCCGCTCGGCCGCGCCGGCACGCCTGACGACATTGCCCAGGTCGCTGTCGCGGTTTTGTCGGAAAGATTTGGACGTTATGTCGTGGGAACGACGGTAGAAGTTGATGGCGGTATCGGCCTCATAAGCTGGATTCCTTCCAAGGCTTGACCGGACCGCCGGGAAGGACGATTTACCGTCTGAAAGCAGGATTCTTCACAGGAGGGGGTTTCACCATGACGCTTCGCATCAACTCTACTGCGCCTGATTTCAAGGCCGAGACGACCCAGGGCCCGATCGAGTTTCACAAGTGGATCGGCGACGGCTGGGCGGTGCTGTTCTCGCATCCCAAGGACTTCACGCCGGTCTGCACCACCGAGCTCGGCTACATGGCCGGGCTGAAGCCCGAGTTCGACAAGCGCAACACCAAGATCGTCGGCCTCTCGGTCGATCCGGTGGCCAACCATTCCAAATGGGCCAAGGACATCGAGGAGACTCAAGGCCACGCCGTCACCTATCCGATGATCGGCGATCCCGAGCTCAAGGTCGCGACCGCCTACGACATGCTGCCGGAAGGCGCCGGTACGACCTCGGAGGGCCGCACCGCCGCCGACAACGCCACGGTGCGCTCGGTGTTCATCATCGGCCCGGACAAGAAGATCAAGGCGATGCTCACCTACCCGATGAGCACCGGCCGCAACTTCGACGAGGTGCTGCGGCTCCTCGAATCGTGCCAGCTCACGGCCAAGCACCAGGTCGCGACGCCGGTGAACTGGAAGCACGGCGAGGACGTCATCATCGTGCCTGCCGTCTCCGACGAGGCCGCCAAGGCCAAGTATCCCAATGGCTGGAAGGCGCCCAAGCCCTACCTGCGCATCGTCCCTCAGCCGAAGGACTAGGCTACGACCTGCCGCGCGCCCGCTCGGCCTGCTGGCCGAGCGCGGCCAGCGCGGTCTTCACGATCGCCGGCGCGTCGAGGCCGGCCAGCGCGTATTGGCGCGCGGGCGAAGCCTGATCGATGAAGTAGTCAGGCAGGACCATCGGCCGGACTTTCAGGCCATGATCGAGCAGGCCCGCGGTCGCCAGCTCCTGCAACACATGGCTGGCGAAGCCGCCGATCGCGCCCTCCTCGATGATGATCAGCACCTCATGCTCGCGCGCCAGCCGGCGCACCAGGTCGGTGTCGAGCGGCTTGGCGAAGCGGGCATCGGCCACCGTGGTGCTGAGCCCCTTGGCCGCCAGATCCTCGGCCGCGACCAGGCATTCGGCGAGGCGCGTGCCGAAATTCAGGATCGCGATCTTGCTGCCCTCGCGCAGGATGCGGCCCTTGCCGATCTCGAGCGGCGTGCCCTTCGCCGGCAACTCGACGCCCACGCCCTCGCCACGCGGATAGCGGAAAGCCGAAGGACGGTCGTCGATCTGCGCGGCCGTTGCCACCATGTGCATCAGCTCGAGCTCGTCGGCGGCCGCCATGACGACGAAACCGGGCAGGCAGGAGAGATAGGCGACGTCGTAGGAGCCGGCGTGCGTGGCGCCGTCGGCGCCGACCAGGCCGGCGCGATCGATGGCAAAGCGTACCGGCAGCTTCTGGATGGCGACGTCGTGCACCACCTGGTCGTAGCCGCGCTGCAGGAACGTCGAGTAGATCGCCGCGAACGGCTTGAAACCCTCGCAGGCGAGGCCGGCGGCGAAAGTGACGCCGTGCTGCTCGGCGATGCCGACATCGAAGCAGCGCTCGGGAAAGCGCTCGGCGAACTTGTCGAGGCTGGTGCCCGACGGCATGGCGGCGGTGATGGCCACGATCTTCTTGTCGGCCTCGGCCTCGGCGATCAGCGCCTTGGCGAAGACGGCCTGATAGGCCGGCGCGTTGGCCACCGGCTTGGACTGCTTGCCGGTCACGACGTCGAACTTCACGACGCCGTGGTACTTGTCGTCGCTTGCCTCGGCCGGCGGATAGCCCTTGCCCTTCTTGGTCACGACATGGACCAGGATCGGCTTGTCGAGCCGGCTGTCGCGCGCGTTCTTCAGCACCGGCAGCAGATGGTCGAGATTGTGCCCGTCGACCGGCCCGACATAGTAGAAGCCCAGCTCGTCGAACAGCGTGCCGCCGGCCACGAAACCGCGCGCGAATTCCTCGGCGCGCTTGGCCGCGAGCTCGAGCGGCTTGGGCAGCGCCCCGGCGAAGGTGCGGCCGAGATTGCGCAAGGTGACGTAGGGTCGGCCCGACAGCAACCGCGACAGATGGCCCGACATCGCGCCGACCGGCGGCGCGATCGACATGTCGTTGTCGTTCAGCACCACGATCAGCCGGCTGCGCAGCGCGCCCGCGTTGTTCATGGCCTCGTAGGCCATGCCGGCGCTCATCGCGCCGTCGCCGATCACGGCCACCACATGGTTGCTGCCGCCGGCGAGATCGCGCGCCACGGCCATGCCCAGCCCGGACGAGATCGAGGTCGAGGAGTGAGCCGCGCCGAATGGGTCGTATTCGCTCTCGCTGCGGCGCGTAAAGCCCGACAGGCCGCCCTCCTGGCGGAGCGTGCGGATGCGGCTGCGCCGCCCGGTGACGATCTTGTGCGGATAGGCCTGATGGCCGACGTCCCAGATCAGCCGGTCCCTGGGCGTGTCGAACACGTAATGCAGCGCCACCGTGAGCTCGACCACACCGAGGCCGGCGCCGAGATGGCCGCCGGTGACCGAGACGGCCGAGATCGTCTCCTGGCGGAGCTCGTCGGCCAGTTGGCGCAACTTGTCGGCCTTCAAGCGACGGATGTCGGCTGGAATGTCGACGGTATCGAGAAGCGGCGTCTTGCTTTGCCCGGTCATGGAACCACCTACTATACTCCTGCACGAGGGCTCATGCCCGTCGCGCAACCACGAATTTCGCTGCCTGCCTCAGCAGATCGGCGGCCTCGCCGAACGGCTCGAGATGCTGCGCGGCCTGCCGCGCCAGGTGATCGGCCTGGGCGCGCGCGCGCGCCTTGCCGAGGATCGACACGAAGGTGGCCTTGCCCGCCGCCTGGTCCTTGCCCGGCGTCTTGCCGAGCTCCTGGGCGGTGCCTTCGATGTCCAAAAGGTCGTCGACGATCTGGAAGGCGAGCCCGAGATCGTGCGCGTAGGCCGACAGCGCCCCGCGCATGGGCTCGCTCGCCTTGCCCAGGATGGCGCCCGCCATGCAGGAGAAGGAGATCAGTGCGCCGGTCTTGAGCCGCTGCAGGTGGGTGATGGCGCCGATCGACATGTCGGCGCCCTCCTTCTCGGCCAGGAGGTCGAGCATCTGGCCGCCGACCATGCCGTGCGCGCCCGCAGCCTTGGCGAGTTCCGAGACCAGCGCGACCCTGACCGCGGGGTCGCCATGGGTGTCCTCGTGCGCCAGCACCTCGAAGGCCAGCGCCTGCAGGGCGTCGCCGGCCAGGATGGCTGTCGCTTCGTCGAACTGCTTGTGACACGCGGGTTTGCCACGCCGGAGATCATCATCGTCCATCGCTGGCAGATCATCGTGGATCAGCGAATATGCGTGCACGAATTCAATGGCGCTCGCGGTCCTGGTTGAAGACAACGCGGCGACCTTGAACAACGTTGCGCCGGCCAGCACGAAAAAGGCGCGGAGCCGCTTGCCGCCGCCCAGGCTCGAGTAGCGCATGGCCTCGACCACGCGCGCCTCGCCGCCCTCCCCTCGGGGCAGCAGATGATCCATGGTGCGCTCGACCGACTGGGCGGCATGGGCAAGCGCAGGCTCGAACTCGCGAAACGACGACAGCGGCATGGCGGCGGAGGAACTACAAGGGAACTAGCTGAGGTCGGCGGGCTGGCTGCCGACAGTGCCATCGGCGGCGAAGACGATCTTCTCGACCTTCATCTTGGCCTCGGCGAGCTTCTGCTCGCAGTGCCGCTTCAGGAGCGCCCCGCGCTC
>DASZJU010000234.1:0-23973 GCA_035947815.1 Reyranella sp. | reverse complement strand
GACCTGGCGCTGGCCGGTCGCCTTCTCGATGGCGTCGAGCGCGGCGAGCGGGCCGAGTTTCATGTAGTCGTCGAAGGTCAGCTTGGTCAGGTGCTCGTCGGGATTGACCCACGAGACGACGAACACCGTGTAGCCCTGCTCGGTTGCCCATTTGATGAACGAGTTCTCGGGCTTGAGATCGAGGATGTAGAACTTGTTGATCCACGGCGGCACGATCAGCAGCGGCATCGCATAGACCTCTTCGGTCGCCGGCGCGTACTGCAGCAGCTGTATGAGCTCGTTCTGGTAGACAACCTTGCCGGGCGAGGTGGCGACGTTCTCGCCGACCTTGAAAGCCTTCATGTCGGTCTGGCGGATGGCGAGCCGGCCCTTGCCGCGCTCGAGGTCGGTCAGGAGGTTCTGCAGCCCCTTCACCAGGTTCTCGCCCTTGGACTCGACGGTGGCCTTCACGACCTGCGGGTTGGTGAGCGCGAAATTGGAGGGCGACAGCGCATCGATGAACTGGCGCGTGTAGAAGTCGACCTTCTTGGCGGTCTTGTCGTCGACGCCTTCGACCTGGTTGACGGTGTGCTGCAGCCAGCGCGCGGTGAGCAGGTAGGACTGCTTCAGATAGTCGAAGACGACCTCGTCCTTCCACGCCGGGTCGGCGAAGCGCTTGTCGCCCTTGACCGGCTCGGCCACCGGCTCGACCGGCTGGCCCATCATGCGCTGGGCAGTCGCCTGCCACAGCTTCATGTATTGCTGCCACAGTTCCATTTGCGCCTGAACCAGCCGGTTGGGGTCGGCCATCATCTTGGCCGTGAGGTCCATGAAGGTCTGGGTGAGGTGCAGCGGGTCGGCGGGCTGCTGGCCATCGGCCTTGTAGCGTTCGGCGAAATCCTGCAGCAGCTTCTGGCTGCGCTCGGCGATGTCCTTGAGGGCTGTCTGCATCCGTTCCGACTCGACGGGCGACAGTCCCGGGATGGCCGTTGGGGTCGGCGTCTCCGACATGCGTTTCCCCTTCCGAATCATTGACTTTGAGGCGTTTCTTGCGATGTTTCCAGCGGCCCGGTACCATAGCTTGTGCCCGACGTCCCAGGCTGCCGATTTCCCTTTCATAGGTAGGCTGCGATAACAGACGGGTCAAACTTCCTCTCGAGCCAAGGATGGCGGGTGACAATGATGCGGCGACAACGCGACATGATGGGTAGCTTCCGCCTGTGGCGAAGCCTGCTCGGCGTGTCCGCCCTTGTCCTCCTGTCGGGCTGCGGCTGGTTCGGCGGGGGCAACCAGCTCGAGAGCCAGAAGTTGCGGCCGGGTGCCGACCGCAATGTCGCTGGCAGTGGCGCGCTGCCGTCGGCCAATCCGGGCCGTCAGTACGAGCCGGGATTTGCCGCCACCGACGAAACGCGCACGCCGCAGGTCGGCTCGATCGTTGCGGGCAAGGGTGGCCAGAAGGCTCAGAAGGAAGCGATCGACAAGGAGGCCGCGGAGCGCGATGCCAAGGATCGCGAGGCGCGCGAAAAGCGCGAGGCCGCCGACCGCGAGGAGAAGGCCAAGGAAAAAGAGAAAGAGAAGGAGCCGCCGACGGCTGCCCGCTCATCCGTCCCAGGACTTCCCGGACGACCGGCAGCGGCCGAGCCTGGCAATGCCGACTCGAGCAGGACCACGCCCGTGACGGCACCAGGCACGGCGCCCGCGACGGCACCCGTGCCGACGCCACCTGTGACGACGGCACCGCCGCCTGCACCGGTAACGTCGACTCCCGCGCCGCCGCCGGTGAACACGCCGCCCACGCCGGAACCTCCGGCGCCGTCACGCACCTCGCTGCCGCCGCCTCAAGATGCGCCCGCCGCTGCCTCGGCATCGCCGTCGCGCTGGGCGCCACCCGGTGGCGTCACGCCGGCCGTCGCCACGGCCGATCAGCGAGCGAGCTTCACGCAAGCAAGTGTTGCGCCCGGAAGTACCGTGCCAGCGCCAGCCGCGCCTGCGCCGCCGCCTGCTCAAGCATCCAGCCCTGCGCCTGAAGTCGCACCCGTCGCCGCACCCGCGCCCGTACTGGCGCCGGCCGCTCCGCCACCGCGCCGTACCGATCCGAACAAGGCCTTCGAGCCGCCGCCGGGTTGGGCGCCGCCGGCCCAGGCTGCCGCGCCAGCTCTAGCTCCGGCACCGTCGCCGCCCGCAGCGAGCGAGGCGAAGGCCGGTCCGCCGGCGCCTGTCGCTGCGCCACCACGTCCCGCCGATCCCAACAAGGCGTTCGTTCCGCCGGCGGGCTGGACGCCACCGGAACAGGCGACAAGAGTAGCTGCCGCCGCGCCACCGCCGGCGCCTGTCGCTGCGCCGTCCCGTCCCGCCGATCCCAACAAGGCGTTCGTTCCGCCGGCGGGCTGGATGCCTCCGGAGCAGCCGACAAGAGTAGCTGCCGCTGCGCCGCCACCGGCCCCGGCACCGATGCCAGTAGCAGTCCCCACACCAAGTCAGGCGATGGCGCCGCCGCAGACGCCTGTCGCTCCATCGCCACGTTCGGCCGATCCCAACAAGGCATTCGCGCCGCCGCCGGGGTGGATGCCGCCGGGCCAGATCGTGGCGCCGGCCCCCGCGGCAAGTCAGGCGATGGTGTCGCCGCCGCCTGTCGCTGCGTCGACGCGTCCGGCCGATCCCGACAAGGCGTTCGTTCCACCGCCGGGTTGGACGCCGCAGCCGGCGACGCAGGTGGCGGCCGCCGCGCCGCCGCCGACGGGTGCGCCGGTGCAAATCGCTGTGATCCAGTTCGGCGCCATGTCGGTCGAGCTCAATGGCAAAGACCAGGCCGTGCTGGCGCGCGTGGCGCAGGTCCAGCGCAGCAACGGCGGCAAGGTGCGCATCGTGGCGCACTCAGCGCAGGATGCCGCCGGCTCGTCGCCCGATGCCTTGGCGCGGGACAATTTCGAAGTGTCGCGTCAGCGCGCGATCGCCGTCGCCAACCAGCTCATGCGGTTGGGCGTGCCGGTCAACCGCATTGCCGCCGAAGCGGCGTCCGACGAGGAGCCGGCCTACGAGACCAACACCGCCCGCGGCATCGCCGCCAATCGACGCGCCGAGATCTTCGTCGAATTCTAGCGCGCAAGGAAAACGACCAATGGACGATTCGGAATTCCATCGGCTGAAGCGCCTGCCGCCCTACGTGTTCGCGGAAGTGAATGCCATGAAGGCGCGCGCGCGCGCCGCCGGCCAGGACGTGGTCGATCTCGGCATGGGCAACCCCGACCTGCCGACGGCGCCGCACATCGTGGCCAAGCTGGCCGAGGCCGCCGCCAACCCGCGCGCCCACGGCTACTCGGCGTCGCGCGGCATCCCCGGCCTGCGCAAGGCGCAGGCGGCCTACTATGCCCGCCGCTTCGGCGTCGAACTCGATCCCGAGAGCGAGATCATCGTCACGCTGGGCTCGAAGGAGGGCCTCGCCAATCTCGCGCAGGCCATCACCTCGCCGGGCGACATCGTGCTGGTGCCCAACCCCAGCTATCCGATCCATCCCTACGGCTTCATCATCGCCGGCGGCTCGGTGCGCCACATCCCGGTGCCGGGCAGCACCTCGCTCGAGGAGTTTTTGCCGGCGCTCGAGCGGGCGGTGCGCCACACGGTGCCCAAGCCGATCGCGCTGGTGCTGAACTATCCGTCGAACCCCACGGCGCAGGTGGTCGATCTCGACTTCTATGCCGCGGTCGTCGATTTCTGCAAACGCCACGACATCTGGATCCTGAGCGATCTCGCCTATGCCGAAATCTACTTCGACGGCACCCCGCCACCCTCGGTGCTCCAGGTGCCGGGCGCGCGCGATATCGCCGTCGAGTTCACCTCGATGAGCAAGACCTATTCGATGGCGGGCTGGCGCATCGGCTTCGCCGCCGGCAACCGGACGCTGATCCAGGCGCTGACCCGCATCAAGTCGTACCTCGACTACGGCGCCTTCACGCCGATCCAGGTCGCCGCCACGGCGGCGCTGAACGGGCCGCAGGATTGCATCGTCGAGGCGCGCAACACCTACCAGGAGCGGCGCGATGTGCTGATCGAGGGCCTCTCGGCTGCCGGCTGGGCGCTGCCGGCGCCGCAGGCCAGCATGTTCGCCTGGGCGCCGATCCCCAGGGAATTCACCGAGTTGGGCTCGCTGGCTTTCTCCAAGGTCCTGCTGACCCAGGCCAATGTCGCGGTCTCGCCGGGCATCGGCTTCGGCGAGCACGGTGACGCGCGTGTGCGCATCGCGCTGGTCGAGAACAAGCACCGGATCCGCCAGGCCATCCGCAACATCCGCCAGGTGATGGCCGATCCCGGCCGCGCCATCGACCTCTACCTGCGCGGGGTCGGCGATAACATCACGCCGATCAAGGCTCGCGCCTGACCGCATCCTGTCGTATCAGCCCGTCATGAAATCACCTCTCAGAATCGGCATCGCCGGCCTCGGCACCGTGGGCTCGGGCGTCGTCAAGCTTTTGGCCGAGCACGGCAGGCTGCTCTCGCTGCGCGGCGGCCGGCCGCTCAGGCTTGTGGCCGTGAGCGCGCGCCGCAAGGCCAAGAAGCGCGACATCGATCTCGCCGGCATCCGCTGGGAAAGGGATCCGTTGGCGCTGGCCGCCGCGCCCGATATCGACGTCGTGGTCGAGCTGATCGGCGGCTCAGGCGGCGTGGCGCGCCGTCTCGTGCAGACCGCGCTGCGCTCGGGCAAGCACGTGGTCACGGCCAACAAGGCGCTGCTGGCCATGCACGGTGCGGAGATCGCGGCGATGGCCGAGAAGAGGGGCCGCATCCTCGCCTTCGAGGCGGCGGTAGCGGGCGGCATCCCGATCATCAAGGCGTTGCGCGAGGGCCTGGTCGGCAACCGGGTGCGCCGGCTCTACGGTATTCTCAACGGCACCTGCAATTACATCCTGACGACGATGCGCGAGACCGGCCGGGATTTCGACGTCGTCTTGGCCGAGGCGCAGGCGGCGGGATACGCCGAGGCCGATCCGAGCTTCGACGTCGACGGCATCGACGCCGCCCACAAGCTCGCCGTGCTGACCGGCGCGGCGTTTGGCACGCGGGTGAATTTTGCTGGCGTCCATGTCGAAGGCATTCGCCACGTCACGGCGATGGACATCCAGTTTGCCGAGGAGCTGGACTACCGCATCAAGCTCCTGGGGTTGGCGCGCGAAACCAAATACGGCATCGAGCAGCGCGTGCATCCCTGCATGGTGCCGCTCGCCGCGCCGATCGCGCATATCGAAGGCGTGTTCAACGCTGTCGTCGTCGAAGGCGATTACGTCGGCACCACGATGTTCCAGGGCCGTGGTGCGGGCCAGGGGCCGACGGCCTCGGCCGTCGTCGCCGATCTTGTCGACGTGGCGCGCGGGCGCCATATGCCGGCTTTCGTCGTGCCGGCGGCGCGCCTCGCCGACAAGAAGATCTCGCCGATGGATCGCCATCAGGGTGCCTACTACATGCGCCTGATGGTGCAGGACCGGCCCGGTGTGATCTCGGCCGTGTCGGGCGCGCTGGCCAAGGAGCGCATCTCGCTCGAATCGATGCTGCAGCGCGGGCGCTCGCAGTCCGGCGAGGTGCCGGTCGTGCTGACCACGCACGAGACGGAGGAGGCGGCGATGCGGCGCGCGTTGGCGCGGATCGCGAAGTTGAAGGCGGTGGCCGAGGAGCCCTGCCTGATCAGAATCGAAGCGTTTTAGACGGCGCATTCAGACGCCGACGGAGGAAGCGATGGTCGACACTGGAAAAATGGACCGCAATCTCGCGCTCGAGGCGGTCCGGGTCACCGAGGCGGCGGCACTTGCCGCATCCAAGCTGATGGGCCGCGGCGACGAGAAGATGGCCGACCAGGCGGCCGTCGACGCCATGCGCACGACGCTCAATTCACTCGCCATCGAGGGCACCGTGGTGATCGGCGAAGGCGAGCGCGACGAGGCGCCGATGCTCTATATCGGCGAGAAGGTCGGCAGCGGCGGCCCCAAAATCGACATCGCGCTCGACCCGCTCGAAGGCACCACCATCACCGCCAAGGGCCTGCCCAATGCGCTGGCCGTCATGGCGATGGCCGAGCATGGCGGCTTCCTCAACGCGCCCGACGTCTACATGGACAAGATCGCGGTCGGCAGCGGCCTGCCCGAGGGCATCGTCGATCTCGACAAGACGCCCAAGCAGAACCTCGGCGACCTCGCCAAGGCCAAGAAGATCGATGTCGCCGACCTCGTGGTCTGCATCCTCGACCGGCCGCGCCATTCCGAGCTCATCGCCAAGGTGCGCGAGGCCGGCGCCCGCATCGTGTTGATCGGCGACGGCGACGTGTCGGGCGTGATCGCCACCTCGACTGGCGATTCGGGCATCGACATCTATATGGGCTCGGGCGGCGCGCCCGAGGGTGTGTTGGCGGCGGCGGCGCTGCGTGCCATCGGCGGCCAGATCCAGGGACGCCTGCTGTTCCGCAACGACGACGAGAAGGCGCGGGCGCGCAAGTGGGGCATCACCGACCTCAACCGCAAATACTCGATGACCGACATGGCCAAGGGCGACGTGATGTTCGCGGCGACCGGCGTAACCTCGGGCTCGATGCTGAAAGGCGTGCGCCGCTTCCACAACGGCGCGGAGACGCATTCGATCGTGATGCGCTCGAAGACCGGCACGGTGCGCTGGGTCTCCGCCCATCACAATTTCACGATCAAGACTGGCCTGCCGAGCTGGGCGTGATCATGATGGCCGGATGCGCGCGGTCCTGATCGCCTGTGTCCTGGCTCTTCTCGCCGTGCAGAGGGCGGCGGCGGAGGACGGTTGCCGACAATTCGCGTGGCCGGTCGACCGCGAGCTCGAACTGTTCTCCGACGGCTTCGTAGCCGACGTCGAAAGCGAATCGGCGCTGCCCAAGGACGGCGTCTTCTCGCTGCTGCTGCAGCCGGTCGCCACGGTCATCTACACCGTATCGCCCGAACGCGGCCGCGACGACGGTCTGGGCGGCATCGTGACGCTCGAGTGGATCTCGGCCGGTCGCTATCAGGTGACGCTGTCGGGCGAGGCGTGGATCGACGCCTTGCAGAACGAGCGGCGCCTGCCGGTGCTCGCCTCGACCAGCCGCAACGACTGCCCGGGCGTCCGCCAGAGCGTGCAGTTCGAGGTCGACAGCCTGCCGCTCACCTTGCAGTTCGGCGGCGCCACGGTGCGGCGCCTCAATATCGCGGTGCTGCGCGTGCGGTGAGTCATGTCCACAGCTGGCTGGGCTATGGTGGCGGCATGCCTTCCGAAACCCGCGCGCCAAGAGCGGCCTTCCTCGGCGTCGAGCAATCGCTGACCGGCCGGCGTTGGGCGGCGCGGCTCGGCGACGAGCGTGCCGCGCTCGCCATCGCCCAGCGCCATGGTCTGCCCGACGCCGTAGCGCGGCTGCTGGCGGCGCGCGAGGTCGACCTCGAGGGCGTCCCCGATTTTCTCGACCCAACGCTTCGCAAGTTCCTGCCCGATCCGCTGCATCTCAAGGACATGGACGCAGCCGTCGCGCGGCTGCTGCGCGCGGTGCGCGCGGGCGAGCGCATCGTCGTGTTCGGCGACTACGATGTCGACGGCGCCACGTCGTCGGCGCTGCTGCTCCGCTTCTTTCGCGCCGTCGGCGGCAATATCGGCGTCTACATCCCCGACCGCCGGCGGGAAGGCTACGGCCCCAATGCGCCTGCCCTGCTGAAGCTTCGCCAAGAGGGTACTGCCGTGGTGGTCACGGTCGATTGCGGCGTGACGGCCTTCGAGCCGCTGGCCGAGGCCAGGCGTGCCGGCCTCGACCTGATCGTGATCGATCACCACCAGGCCGAGATTGCGCTGCCCGAGGCCATCGCGGTCGTCGATCCCAACCGGATCGACGACCCGAGCCCGCACAAGCAGATGGCGGCGGTCGGCGTGGCGTTCCTGCTCGCCGTCGGGGTCAACCGCGCGCTGCGCGAGGCGGGCTGGTACAGCGGAGAGCGGTCCGAGCCTGATCTCAGGCAATGGCTCGATCTCGTGGCGCTGGGCACGGTGTGCGATGTCGTGCCGCTCACCGGCGTCAATCGCGCGCTGGTGCGCCAGGGCCTGCTGGTGGTGGCGCAGCGGGGCAACGCCGGGCTGGCGGCACTCGCCGACATCGCGCGCCTCAATGAGACGCCCGGCGCCTATCATCTGGCGTTCATGCTGGGACCGCGGGTCAATGCCGGCGGCAGGGTAGGGCAGGCCGATCTCGGTGCGCGTCTGCTGTCGAGCGACGATCCGCACGAGGTAGGCGCGCTGGCGGTGCGCCTCGACGAGTTCAACGCCGAGCGCCGCGCCATCGAGCGCGAGGTTTTGGACCAGGCGATCGGCCGCATCGAGAGCCTCTACGGACCTGACCGCAAGGGCCTGCCCGCGGCGCTGGTGGTCGAGAGCGAAGGCTGGCATGTCGGCGTGATCGGCATCGTGGCGAGCCGGCTGGTCGAACGCTACGGCCGGCCGACCTTCGTGATCGGCATGGATGGCGATCTCGGCAAGGGCTCGGGCCGCTCCGTACGCGGCGTCGATCTCGGCGCGGCGGTGATCGCAGCCCGCCAGTCCGGCCTGCTGGTGAACGGCGGCGGCCATGCCATGGCGGCTGGTCTCACGGTAGCCCGCAGTGCGTTGGCCGATCTCGCGAAGTTCCTGGATGAACGCATCTCACCCCAGCTGGGCGCGGCGCCGGCGGTGCGCGAGCTCGGCATCGACGCAGCGCTTGCGCCGGGTGCCGCAACGGCGGAGCTGGTTGGCATGATCGAACGCGTCGGACCGTTCGGTGCAGGCAATGCGCTGCCGCGCTTCGCGCTCACGAGCGTGCGCGTCAACTACGCGCAGCCGGTAGGCGAGGGCCATGTCCGCTGCACCCTGGTCGGGGCCGAGCGCGGCCGGGTTGACGCCATCGCCTTTCGCGCCGGCCAGACGGCGCTTGGTCCCGCGCTGCTCGATCCGGCCCGGCCGGTCCTTCATGTCGCAGGGGCGCTGCGCATCGACCGCTACGGCGGCCGCGAAAGCGTACGGCTGCAGATCGACGACGCCGCCGCGGCCGCCGGCTCGGTTCTGCGCTGATTCGGCTTGCTTGATTTCGCTGGCCGCAGCCCCTAAAAGCAGCCGCGCCTGAACATTGCTTTGGCGGCCTCGTCCCCTTCGTCTAGAGGCCTAGGACACCGCCCTTTCACGGCGGCGACACGGGTTCGAATCCCGTAGGGGACGCCAGCGCCTCACTCTTCGGAGCGCCAGAAGCCCAACAGGAAAAGCTTGCGCTTGCCGCGGTTCGGGCCGGCTTGTCGCTGGACGTCGGAGAGTTCGACGCCGTTTCGCCGCGTCCACCATCGGGCTGCCAGCCCTATTGCGATGAATGTGCCGAAATAGATGAAGCCTACGACAAGCGCTCTCATCGACCCCGCGCGGGTTGCTAGCTTTTCTTCTTATGGGGCGTCCCGATGTACGGAAATTCCTTGAGAGTGTCCGTGTGCGGCTTGAGCCCGCTCGGCGGGATGTCACCCTTGGAAAGGAAGGCGAGGCGATGGTCGATGACGTCGTCGGTGAAGACCCGACCGTTGGGGTATTTCGCGGGTTTCCTCGGATCGAAGCTCATCACGTCTGGTAGAAGGCCGTCAGCGTCGATCGCCGCGACCGCTTCGTTTTCGGTGTAATTGCCGGTATGGCCCATCAAGTGCACGAACAGGGGCGTCCAGCGCTTGCGATCGTTGATCGGCTCGCTGGCATTGTATTCAAGCTTGGTGTCGTCGGTGTTGAAGAAGCTGCTGACCGATGGGTGACCGGCACGATCGACATGGAGCAGTTTGCCGTCTTGCCTGACGCTGCATCGTCCCCAAACTCGGATCGGATACTTGGTGCCGAGCTCGCTCGTCGGCAGTTCGAACACTGTCGAGAACACGTTGGCCTCAGTGTTCGAATCGACGCCTGTCCAGGGAGCCTTGACGCCGACCTGGAGCGAGGTGAAGTTTCTGTCGCCCAGCGGGCTGTATAGATTCTTGATCCCATCAAAGTCGAAGAAGAAGGCATCGCTGCGACTGCCGGTGAAGACAGTGTAGTTGCCGGCCTTCATGATGTTGGGCTTGGGGCCGAAGGAGACCTCGCCATCGGCGATGATCTTCGTGCCGACGGCTTCGACCGACCGGGCCTCGGCGCCCTTGGCGAGAAAGACGTTGACGGTCTGCTTGCCGTTCTGGGGTGGAGAGAACACGTAGCTGACGGCGATGTCGGCCAGCAGATCTCCATCCGTGTCGATGTTGAGCCGATAGATGGCGTCGGGGTGGAGCGCATCGGCATTGGGGTTTGCATTGAGGATGATCACGGTCTTTGCCGGATCCGCGGGCGACTGGAAGACGTAGAGATCGCAAAGGTCGAGCCGTTGATCTCCAAGTGGCGGGCCGAGGCTGAGTCCGGTGAAATGGTTCGACATTGTTCTCTCCTGGGAACTGCAGAGGCGAACTTTGTTAAGTGAGGTAGCAACAACGGGTTGCTCTCAACCCCAAATCTTTATCCATCGAGAGGGTCGGTACAAGTCTTTAAACCGACACACACGACGTCGTGGCAAGCCGTCACTTCGGCGCGGCGGCCGATGGATGGAACAGCTGCTCGCCATGGACGGCATAGGCGCCGATGGCCGACTGCCCGGTCGGTGAAACGAGCCAATCCCTGAGGCGACGCGCAGCCTCGTGCATGGCGTCGGGGTGTTTCACCGGATCGAGCAGGATCGCGTCATAGCGGTTCACCAAGCCAGGATCGCCCTCGACGAGGATCTTGAGGTCCGCCTTGTTGCCGAAATTCAACCAGGTCCCGCGGTCGGTCAGCGTATGGGCGTTCATGCCGGCGGCGGCATTGAGCGCGGCCCCCATGCCGCCGCCGATGTCGCGGTACCAGGCATCGCCGGCCGCGCTGGAGGGTTTCAAGCCGATGGCGCGCCATAGGCGTTTTTCCAGTGCATCCGTGCCGCTCTTGTCGCCGCGTGACACGAACGGCGCGCGGGCGGCGGCGATCGCCCGCAAGGCAGCCTGCGCGTCGTGGCCGCCGCCGATATGCGCGGGATCCCCGCCGGGGCCGACGATCACGAAATCGTTCCAGGCGATCTGGCGCCGGTCCTTGCCATGCCCTTCGGCGATGAAGCGGTCTTCGGCCTCGGGGTCGTGGACCAGGACCAGGTCGGCGTCGCCGCGCGCCGCCGTGGCGAGCGCTTGGCCGGTGCCTTGGGCCAGGACCCGCACCTCGATGCCGTTGGCTGCGGTGAAGCTCGGCAAAATGTGCTCGAGGAGCCCGGAATCCTGCACCGATGTCGTCGAGGCCAGGACGATCGATTCGGCCCGGACACCGCCCGCGATCATCGAGAGCCATCCGACGATCGCGCAAGCCATGAGTTTGCGAGCCATCGTCACCTGGTTCTCCCCAAACCGAGGGCGAAGGCGGTTGCGCTCACTGCCATGCTGATACCGATCAGGACGAACCCCAGCCCGAGCCCGAGCGCCAGGTTGCCCTTGCTGGTTTCGAGCGCAATCGCCGTCGTCATGGTCCGGGTATAGCCGGCGATATTGCCACCGACCACCAGGATGGCGCCAACCTCGGAGATGGTGCGGCCGAAGCCGGCAAGAGCTGCCGTGAGCATATGCTTTCGTCCCATGGCGAGCAGGGTCGGGATGGAGCGCAACGGAGTTGCTCCATCGATACGAAGCGCGCCGCCATAATCCAACCATAGATCGGCGAGCGCGCGATGGACGAGGGCGGCGACGATCGGAGTCGCGAGGATAGCCTGGGCAAGCACCATTGCGCTCGGCGTGAACAGCAACCGCAGTTCGCCCAGCGGTCCCGTGCGCGACAGGACCAGGTAAAGCGCCAGGCCGACCACGACGGGTGGCAAGCCGAGCAGGGCGTTGACGACGACGATGAGCAGGCGCCGGCCGGGGAAGCGGAAGACCGCCAGGCTGGCGCCGAGCGGCAGCCCGAGCAGGATCGCGAGCCCCGTCGCCGACAGGCTGACGCCGAGGGAAAGGGCAACGATGCGGGCGAAATCGGCTGATCCGACGGTGGTCCAGAAATCCGCCATCTCTCCCCTGGGCAATGCGTCGGCGCGTTACAGTCAGAGTGCATCCAACCTTGCCATCATCGAACGGCCACACGCCACGAAAACGTGAATCGAGAGCTGTCGGGACTGCTTTAGACTGGCGTTGCACGCCGCTCGGCTTTTGCCGGCGTTCGACAGCGAGATACTTCCGATGCGCTTCCGTAAGAAACTGCTGTTCGGTGTCACCTTCGGACTTGTCCTGACAATTGCGACCCTCGCCGGAATAGAGGCTCTGGCGTCGCTCTACGCGCCGTCCTGGCCGGCACGGGCATTGGTCTCGTTGGAGCCTGCAACCTCGCCGCACGAACCCCAACCACCCTTCAACCGGCAGCCATGGCTCGGCGACGCCGACAATTCCTGGGGCATGCGCGATACCGAGCGGACGGTTGCCAAGCCGGCGGGCGCCTTCCGCGCCATCTTCGTGGGCGACAGCTTTGTCGAATCCCGCTTCACGCCCCTGTCTGTGCCGGCGGCTGTGAAGCAGCACATGCCTGCGACGGACGGCCGGTTGGAGGCGGTCGAACTTGGCGTCCCGAGCACGGACCCGCGCAGCTACTACTATCGCATCCGCGACGTGGCGCTGAAGCTCTCGCCCGACGCGATCCTGCTGTTCTTCTATGCCGGAAACGACTTCATGCCACCCGATCAGGGCTATTCCATCTGGCCGCACCTGATCGACGAGTCTGCGGGTGGGTCGCTCGTCGGTTGGGTGATGCCGCGGACCAATTGGCTGCTCGTCAATCGGCTGGACCTGTCGAATTTTTTCCAGGCCAGGGCGCCGGCGCCGCCCAACGAAGAGGTCATGATCGACGCCGCGCTCAATGCGCCGCCCGACGAGCGGCTCGGACGTATCGTCGCCCACCTCAAGAAATACAATTACCCCCAGCTTCCCGAGGCGCAGATCGCCGAAATCCTGTCGCGCGGCGACAACCGATTCTGGCGTGCGGCCACGTCGAGCGAGGGTGAGCAGGAATTCCTGATGGGCTGGGCGCTCGACATCCTGATCAACTGGGAGTCGAAGGACTTCGACGTCGCAAAGGACCGGCAGGATGCGGCGCGACTGGCCGGAGATGGCGAAGTGGCGGCATCGCTTTCGTGGATCGAAGCGGCGGATCGCGTGGCGCGCGCGCAGGGCGTCCCGCTGCTGGTCTTTCTGGCGCCCGTCGGCTTCGTCGATCCCGACTATGACAAATTCTGGAAGCCCTGGCCGCGCGCCTACAGCTGGAACTATATCTGCGATGAGCGCCAGTCGCGGCTCATTGCGGCGCTTGGCAAGACCAAGATCCGGTTCGTCGATCTGCGCGAGGATCTCGCCGGGATTCCCGGCACCTATCGCAAGCTCGACGGTCACTGGAGCCAGAAGGGCGAGGCGATCGTGGCGGACCGGGTGCGACGGGAACTGCAGTCGCTCCTCGGCCAACAGTAAGGGCGATCCAGCTAACCATCGGCATCCTTTCCTCGCCGCTTGCAGCCCGAGTTTCTGTCTGAATCAGGGGCAATCTACCGGTTGGGTTGTGTGGTCAAACTGCGCGAACTGGAGGTAGTGTCCTCATTTGAACAGAGGACCCATTAATTTCTCGCTAACATCGGTCGCGAGACCACGAGGCGGCCGATGACTTACGCAGAATATAAAAGGCTCATCGCAGCCGCCCGCAAGACCGCAGCCGATGAGGACGAGGCCCGATGGATGGCTCGACTAAAGGCTCTGGGCGTGGTCGAGCCTCAAGGTTTCGCGCGAAGCTCCGCGACGGGCGCCGCCCGGACCGCGTCTAGAGGCGACCGAATGCCGCCCAAGCACAGCACGGCATAGACCGCCGATTGCGCTGCTATCGCAAGCCGTGAGGCCAACCGCCGCCATCATCTTCGTGCACGAACGCCCGCTCGCTCGCCAGCGCAAAAGCGACTAGCTTTTCGCGGCCACACGAGGGGAGCGCCGATGCCGCGATTGGGATACCTGCTGCCGACCCGCGAACGGATCATGGGCGCACGGACATCCTGCATCACCGGCTGCAGTCGAAGGTGATTCGCCGTGACGTGAAGGTCGGCAAGCCCGAGGGGACGCCAGCAGGCCACGGTCGCGGCCACGACCCGTCGGCAAGATGCTTTTCGACCGTCGGCAGTAGCTGGTTGAAGGCCACCCAGCCGCGGATGCGGCCGCCGGCATAGTTGGTGTGGACGGCATCGATGAAGAGATCGGGATCGAACGGCATCTTGCCGGCGATATCGAGAAAGGCGAGTCCATGAACCGTGGCGTATTTGGCGAGCAGGCGGTTTTGGAAGGCCGCCAAGCGTTCGAGCTCGCGATAGTGGAAAGGGTAGTTGGCGATGTTGAGCTGCTCCAGGATGTATTTGTGCCGGAGCGGGTCGACCACCAGGCCGTCCTTCACCATCCACATGAACGAACTTACAGCCAGTTCGCTGCCCGTCGTGTCGAGGTCGGCGCGAATCCGATCGAGATCGCGCTGGATGACGTTCAAGCTGACAGGCAGGTGCGGGTAGGACAGATCGGGATCGAATTCGTCGAGTCCCGCGGGCCAGACGACCTTGTAGTCCGGCTTCGGCCATTCGCGGCCATCCAAGGAGGAGGCCGAGGTGCGTACGGCCGCCTGGACGCGAGCCATCATGGCAGAGTCACGCGCCACCCTTTGCAGCCATGACGGCGAGGCGTCGGCCGGCGCCCGGGGAAGCGTCAACCCTTGCGGCAACTTTGCCACGATGGACGCCGGTCGGAACTGATTGCCACCCTCGTAGTACACGACGAGGTCCGGCCGCAGCGGCAGGACTTCGGTGCGAATCACGGCGGCGATGTCGGTCGACACGATGCTCTCCCGCCCGGCGTTCAGCACCTCGAAGCGAACCGGCAGGCGCTTCGACTTGGCCCAGAGGTTGAGCCAATGCCCGACATATTCCGGCCAAGAGAACGGCAGGTGAGGGCCATCGAGAACCGTCGAGGAGCCGACGAAGACGATGCGCACAGTCTTTTCGCCCCGCGGCGTTTCGATGGGGGTGCCGCGCCAGCCGATCTGGTTGGTCACCAATCCGCTGGGAAGCGTGACGTCCGGGAGATATCGATAGGGCGGTGTGGCGTTGCCGTCAGGCGGGTCGTAAGCGAAAAGCCGACCCGGTGCATGGCTGAGAAACGAATGCTTGCAAGGGTCCCCGGCAAATGCCGAGTTCCAGGCTTTGAACAGGTCCGGCGGCCGGAACTCGGCGCTTGTCGTGGGGTTGTCTTCGACGACGCGGCCGAGACGCTTCCATTCCTCCGGCACGGCGTGCCGGTTCGGCAACGCGGGCGGATCGCTGAGAATCCATTCCCGCTCGACGCCCGAGGCAAGGGGAACTCGGTCTACCAGTTCCGGCCGGACGGTCACGCTGCCCACGGGTTCACTGAGCGGCAATGCGAACATCGCGTATCCGTCGATGTAGCGGACGGCTGCTTCGGCAACGATGAGGCTGAAAACGATCGAAGCAAGGACCAGCAGTATGTTCTTCACCGGTAGGCGTCTCTCGGAGGGCGGACGATCAGTGCCATCTAGGGCGTGGTGCTGCGCCGCGAGCTCAAGTCGTGCAACGAGGGCGATGGGCACCCCTTGCCCCGGCTGCTGCACAGATCGTCCAGCATGACGCTGATCTTCGGGATCATGCCGCGGGCAAAGAACGAGGCGGCCTTTCCGTTGGGATGCGGGTCGGGGACGGTCACCCACAGGCTCGAGGGTTCGAGGTCCTCGACCGTGGGCAGGAGGTCGACAAAGGGCACGCGCTCGCTTTCGACGACCGCACGGACCTGCGCCGTGACGTCGGCGAACGGATAGGGCTTGAGTTCGCGCAGTTCGGGAATATGAAAAACGACGAGCTCGGCGTCAAGATCGCGTGCCGTCGCGGCGAAGCGGGCGAGGGCGTTCCGGGTCTGCGCCCAGCCGGCGGCACCGGGCTCGTATAGCGCCCGATAATAGTGCTTCCAGTCGGGCGATTCGCCGAACTGGCGCAACAGCGAATCGACTCTGTAACGAAGCACGACCCAGGCCGCCGAATGCTCGCTCAGCCAGTCGTCGGACGAATATTGCGGCATCGGTTCGGCATCGTTGATGAAGTAGCAGAGAACGATGATGTCGGGTTTCAGGCCGGCGCCGACGTCACGGAACAGCGCGAGTTCCTGTGTTGTGTTGTAGTTTCCCACGCCAAGATTGAAGGCCTCGACTTTGCGGTCCGAACTGGCGAGGGCATCGACGACCTGATGGACAAAGGTCTCATGCTCGGCGACACCCCAGCCGAGCGTGATCGAATCACCGACAAAGGCGATGCGGGCTGTTCCCGCTTCGGCCTTCTCGCCGATCTCGGGCGATCGGAAACCGCGGGAGTTGGTCCGGATCATGATCCCCATGAGGCGCGCTTCGGCATGCTGGCGATGGCGATGGCCGAGCTCTGCCCGAAGGTCGCGGACCTTGATCTCCCGCGCATACTTCCACATCTCGAGCTCGTACAGCTTGCCATCATCGAGAAGCAGGCGCGTGAGGCCTTCCAGGGCGAGCAGACACAGAGACGAAATACTGAGAACCAGCAAGGTATTTTTGACAGCGCATTTCATTGAATCTGCTCGGTGACTACTGCGATCGAACTTTTAAGGGCCCGAAACACGTCGCCGATTTTTTAGCGTGCCGGGCGACTCACGTCACCCATTGACAACGGAAAAAGTCGTATCTGTCCCATACCGGACCGGCCGGCATCGACGGGAATTCGCAGGGTCTGCTAAGTTGCCTCCGGGACATTCCAAGCGATCGGCATTATCGCCAGTCACGTGGATCCCGCGCGTGCTGACAGCCGTTGCTGGAAAGAGGGAGCGCCGATGCCGCGATTGGGATACCTGCTGCCGACCCGCGAACGAATCATGGGAGGACAGCCCGAGACCGCTTCGCTGCTGGCGCTGGCCGAGCGCGCCGAGGCGCTGGGCTTCGATTCCATTTGGGTCGGCGATTCGCTCCTGGCCCGGCCGCGGCACGATGCCCTGACCCTGCTGACTGCGGTGGCCGCGCGCACGCGCAAGGCCGAACTCGGCACTGCGGTGTTGCTGCCTGCCCTCCGCAATCCGGTGTTGCTGGCCCACCAGGTCGCAACGCTCGACCGCATTGCCGCGGGACGGCTGATCCTGGGTGTCGGCATCGCGTCGGACTGGCCGAACATCCGCGCCGAGTTCGAGGCGGCGGGCGTGCCGTTCGACAAGCGGGTCGGCCGGATGATCGAGGGCCTGGCGCTCTGCCGCGCCTTGTGGACCGGCAAGCCGGTCGACTGGAACGGACGCTGGAAGGTCCAAGCCGGCATTCTCGGGCCGACGCCGCATCGGCCAGGCGGCCCGCCGATCTGGGTTGCCGGCGCCGTCGCCGCGGCGCGGCAAAGAACGGGTCGCCTGTACGATGGCTGGTTCCCCAACTCGCCGAGCGTCGAGGAATATCCGCTGCAATGGGTTGAAGTGCAGGCGGCGGCACGCGCCGCCGGGCGGGATCCGGCGGCGCTCACCGGTGCCATGTACCTCACCCTGGCGATCGACGACGACGCGGCCCGCGCCGATGCGAGGCTCAACGCCTATCTCGAGCAGTACTACGGCATGCCGGCACCTGTGACTCGCAAGCGGCAGATGTCCTATGCAGGCTCCGCTGCAGGGGCGGCCGCCTGGCTGAAAGCCTATGCCGACGCCGGCGCCAGCCACCTGGTGCTGCGCTTTGCCGGCGACCACGAGCGGCAGCTCGAGACCGTGGCGCAAATGCGGCGGGAGCTTGCTTGGTAGCGGCGGTTTGGCTTTTGGGCCGAGGCGTGTAGGCTTTCCACACAGGACCCAAAGAGTTCCGGTCGGGAGGAAAGATGAAGACCAGCAGGCGTTCATTCCTGGGCGGCGCGTCGGCCGCTGCCATCTTGTCATCGTCGTCGGTGTCGTTCGGCCAGAAGAAATACGACGACGGCGCGAGCGACAGCGAGATCAAGATCGGCCACACCTGTCCCTATAGCGGCCCGGCCTCGGCCTATGGTGTGAACGGCAAGGCGATCGTGGCATTTTGGGACATGATCAACGATACGGGTGGCATCAACGGCCGCAAGATCAAGTTCATCAGCCTCGACGACGGCTACTCGCCGCCCAAGACGGTGGAATGCATCCGCCAGCTCATCGAGCAGGACAAGGTGCTGTGCACCCACAATACGCTGGGTACGGCCTGCAACACCGCGATCCACAAATACATGAACCAGAAGAAGGTGCCGCAGCTCTATGTCGCCACCGGCGCTTCGAAATGGGGCAACCCCAAGGACTTTCCGTGGACCATGGGCTACCAGCCCGACTACCACACCGAGGCAGTGATCTATGCCAAGCACATCCTGTCGACGGTGAAGGACGCCAAGATCGCCGTGCTGATGCAGAATGACGACTACGGCAAGGACTACTGGGACGGCTTCAAGGAGGGGCTGGGCCAGGAGGTCGGCCGGATCGTCAAGCACGTTACGTTTGAGATCACCGACCCCACGGTCGATTCGCAGATCATCCAGCTCAAGGCGAGCGGCGCCAACGTCTTCTTCAACATCGCCACGCCCAAGTTTGCCGCCCAGGCGATGCGCAAGGCGGCCGACATTGGCTGGCAGCCCGTGCACTATGTCAACAACGTCTCGGCGAGCGTCGGCACGGTGATGAAGCCGGCCGGCTTCGACAACGTGCAGGGCATCCTCACCGCGGCCTACGTCATGGATCCGACCGACCCGACCTGGGCCGAGCATGAGGACATGAAGGCGTTCACCGCATGGATGGCCAAGTACCATCCGACGGCGCACCTGGCCGATCTCGGCAACGTCAACGGCTACACCGTGTCGTTCCTGATGGCCGAGACGCTGCGGCGCTGCGGCGACGAGCTGACGCGCGCCAACGTCATGAGGCAGGCCGCGTCGTTCCAGAAGTTCCGCGTGCCGATGATCCTGCCGGGCATCACGGTCTCAACCAGTCCGACCGACTATTACCCGATCCAGGCGGTGCAGCTCCAGCGCTTCAAGGGCCAGACGTGGGAACTGTTCGGCGAGATCATGCACGCCGAGGGTTCGTGACTCCTTCTCCTCCCCACGCTTTGCGTGGGGAGGTGCCCGCGCAGCGGGTGGAGGGGTCATGAGTCACAGCGTGTGTGGGACCCAAGACCCCTCCGGGCTACGGCCTCCTCCCCAGCGAAGCTGGGGAGGAGAAGTAACTCCGAGTCAGCCGCAGGCCACCGAGTAGATGTGCTGCACTTCGCCCGGCAACGGCATGGCCTGCCAGGTCTTGCCGGCGTCCTGCGTGCCGAACACCTCGCCGTCATAGCGCGCGCCGATATAGACCTGCTTCGGATCGCTGTGGTGCAGCCCGATCGACATGATGGTGCCATGCACCTGGACCTTGTCGAAGCGCTTCCAGCTCTGACCGCCATCCGCGCTGCGATAGAGCCCGCCGTCGTGGCTCGCGGCCGCGACCGAGAGCGCAGCATAGAGCGTGTTGGGCTCGGTCGGCGAGGCTTTCACATCGCGGCCGTAGGTGGTGGGCGAGAAGCGGCGGATCTCCATGTCCTGCCAGCTCTTGCCGCCGTCGGCGGTACGGAACAGGCCCATGCGCAAGGCCACGATGGCGGCGTCCGGATCGGCCGCGTTGATGGCGACGGCATGACCGTCGAGCATGCCCTCAGCCGTGGTGTCGCTCACGATCTTGTTCTTGAGGTGCGGCAGCTCGGCCAGCTTGATCAGTCCTTCGCTGCAATCCTGCCAGGTCTCGCCGCCGTCGGTGCTGCGCATCACGCCGTTGATCTCGAGCGCGGCGAAGATCTCGTCCGGCCTCTTCGGATGCTGGGCAAAGCGCATCACCCGGGACGCGAACGGGCCCTTGCAGTGGCTGGCGATGACGGGCGTCGCCAGCTTGCGCCAGCTCGTCCCGCCGTCGTCGCTGCGATAGACGTCGATCGGCGAGGCGCCGGCGAAGATGCGCTTGGGGTCGCGGCTGTCGACCATGAAGCACCAGACTTCCTTCTTGGAATCGGGGAAGTTGGTGCGCCGGAAGGTGGCGCCGCGGTCGGTGCTGCGCCACACGCCATCGTTGGTGCCGGCGAACACTGTTTCGGGATCCTTGGGATGAACGAAGACGGTGTAGGCCTGCACAGTGCCCAGCACATGCTGCCAGTCGCCGGCCGGTCCACCGTTTCCGGACGCGGAGCGGCGGAACACGCCGACCTTGCCGGTTTGGTCGGGCTTGCCGAAATAGCCGGCAACGCCTGCGTAGATGTTCGACGGATCAGCCATGGCTCGGTCTCCTCAGTTCTTCTTGGCGACCATGGGGCAATTGCCCTGGTCGAGCGGACGAAAGGCTTCCTCGGCCGGGATGGTGGCGATGAGGTTGTAGTAGTCCCACGGTCCCTTGGACTCGGCGGGCTTCTTGACCTCGAACAGGTACATGTCGTGCATGTTGCGGCCGTCGGCGCGGATGTAGCTCTTGCCGAACACCGGGTCGTCCCATGGCTTGGCCTTCATCGTGGCCATCACCTTGTCGGGATTGTCGGTGCCTGAGGCCTTGACGGCGTTCAGGTAGGCAAGCGTGGCGGAATAGAATCCGGCCTGCACCATGGTCGGCATCTTGCCCTTGAACTTGTCGGCGAAGCGCTTGGAGAAGGCGCGCGTCTTGTCGTTGAGGTCCCAGTAGAAGGCCTCGGTGAGGCTGAGGCCCTGGGCGCGCTCGAGGCCCAGCGAATGGATGTCGGAGACGAATACCAGCAGGCCGGCGAGTTTCTGGCCGCCCTTGACGATGCCGAATTCGGCCGCCTGCTTGATCGAGTTGATGGTGTCGCCGCCGGCGTTGGCGAGGCCGATGACCTGCGCCTTGGAGGACTGGGCCTGCAGCAGGAACGACGAGAAGTCGCTGGTGTTGATCGGCGCCTTGACCTCGCCCAGCACCTTGCCGCCGGCCTTGGTCACGACTTCCGAGACGTCGCGCTGCAGCGCGTAGCCGAAGGCATAGTCGGCGGTGATGAAGAACCATGTCTTGCCGCCGGCCTTCACGACCGCCGAGCCGGTGCCGTTGGCGAGCGCCGCGGTGTCGTAGACCCACTGCACGGTGTAGGGATTGCAGAGCTTGCCGGTGATGTCCGAAGAAGCCGGGTCGGGGGCGAGGAAGATCTTTTTCTTCTCGCCGGCGATGCCCTCGATGGCGATTGACGAGGACGAGGCGCCGGCGCCCAGGATCATGTCGACGTTCTCGTTGTCGTACCAGCGGCCGGCCAGGGTGGCGGCGACGTCCGCTTTGTTCTGGATGTCGCCGGTGACCAGCTCGATCTTCTTGCCCATCACGCTGCCGCCGAAATCGTCGATCGCCATCTGCGTGGCGACAACGGCGCCCGGTCCGTTGATGTCGGCATAGAGGCTCGACATGTCGGTCGCCACGCCGATCTTCACGACATCGTTGGACAATTGTGCCCACGCCGGCGCTCCCCAGACCGCGAGGCAGAACGCGACCGACCACACCACACCACGCTTCATCGTTTCACTCCTTAGGCCTTCTTGGGCTTTGTTGTTGAGTAAAGCCTAGCAAGGTGCTGGCATGGCCGCAAAGCATCAGGAGGACCAATCGGCCATGAAAGAGAAGATTCTGGACATCCCGACCAAGGACGGCACCATCGAAACCTTCGTTTGCCATCCGGAACGGGGCGGTCCTTATCCGCCGGTTCTCCTCCTGATGGACGCGCCCGGCATCCGCGAGGAACTTTACGACATGGCGCGCCGGCTGGGGACGGTGGGCTACTACGTGCTGCTGCCCAACCTCTACTACCGGGCCGGCAAGGACACCAAGTACGGCGCCGACGTTCTGGAGAAGGGCAGTGCCGAGCAGGCGCGCATGCGGGCGGTGCGCACCAAGATGACGATCCCGCCGGTGATGGACGACGTTGCCGCCCTGATCGCCTTCGCCGATTCGCAGAAGGAGTCCAAGAAGGGGCCGGTCGGCACCCATGGCTATTGCATGAGCGGACCCTATTCGCTGGCCGCCGCGGCGCGTTTTCCCGACCGCGTCGCCGCCGCGGCGTCCTTCTATGGCACCTGGCTGGTGAGCGACGCCGTCGAGAGCCCGCATCTCACGCTCGGCAAGGCCAAGGGCGAGCTCTACATCTCCTGCGCCGAACACGACGAACTCGCGCCGCCTGACATGGTCAAGGAGCTAAAGGCGCTGTTCGACAAGTCGGGCAATCCGGGCGAGCTGGAAATCCAGATGGGCGTCCACCACGGCTTCGCCTTCCCGCAACGCTGGTGCTACGACAAGCCGGCCGCCGAGCGGCATTGGGAGCGTCTGATCGCGCTTTACCGGCGGCGGCTGGGCTGACGATCTTCGTAGCGCGGGGAGGTGCCCGCGTAGCGGGCGGAGGGGTCATGAGCGTCAGTGCAGATGCTCATGACCCCTCCGGCCCTTCGGGCCACCTCCCCAGCAAAGCTGGAGAAGAAGAAATCAAGGCGCGCTGGTCGGCTTGAATTTCTGCACGCGTTTGCCGTTGTCGACTTCGCCCGTGTAGATGTTGCCCTTGGAGTCTACCGCGATGCTGTGAACCCAGTGGAACTGGCCGGCGGAGCGACCGGAGCGACCGAAGCCGCCGACCACGGTGCCGTCGCTGCGGCGCAGGATGCGCAGGAGGTTGTTTTCGCCGTCGATGTTGAACAGCCAGGTCTGGTTGGCGTCGGGCCAGAAGTTCAGGTCCCACACCGCACCGGCGCCCAGCGTGGGCTTGTCGTAAAACCACTCGGTGACGAAGGTGCCGTCCTTCTTGAACACCTGGATGCGGTTGTTGGTGCGGTCGCAGACATAGACCAAGCCGTCGCGCGAGACCTTGGCGCAGTGCACGGGATTGCCGAACTGCTGGGAGACCGGCGCGGCCGGATCGTATTTCGGCGTCTTGTCGTCCGACGGCGTCTTGCCATAGGCGCCCCAGTGACGCTTGTAGGCGCCGGTTTCCGAATCGATCACGATGACCCGGCGGTTGCCGTAGCCGTCGGCGACATAGGCCTCGTTCGCGCCTTCGTCGACCTGGATGTCGGCGGGCCGGCCGAACAGCGTCTTGTCGTTGCTGCCGCCGGTCGGGCCGAGCTTGCCGACCGTCAGCACCGGCTTGCCGTCCCTGGTGTACTTGAAGACGGCGCTGTCGGTCTCGGCGTTGCCGGTGATCCAGACGAAGCCCTTGCGATCGACGTGGATGCCGTGCTCGTTGGCGACCCACGGCTTGGTCTCAGGACCGCCCCAGCCCTGAATGAAGGTTCCGTCGGCATCGAATTCCATGACCGACGGGGCGGGCGCACAGCACTTGTTGCGCGGCGGATTGAGCGTCGCGCCTTTCTCGTCCTCGGTGAGCGAGCGCGGGCGCTGCAGCACCCAGACATGATCGTTCGAATCGACGGCGACGCTCGCCACCTGACCGAAGATCCAGTTGTTGGGCAGCGGCTTGGGCCAGAAGGGGTCGACCTGGAACTGAGGCGGCTCGGCCGCGATGGAGGACGATGAGAACGCGCACACGCCCACAAGGGCGGCCAATGCCGCCCACGCCATACGCCTCATCGTCTCCTCCGTCGTTTCTTGGCCGCTACGCCACCTCAGCCGGTTGGCGCTTGTCTGCCTGCCACGCCTTCAGCATGTCGCGGGCATGGTTCTTGGTGGGATCCATCGCGCTTTCCTTACCGGGAACCTTGGCGGCGAGCTCGATGACATAGCCGTTGGGATCGCGGAAGTAGATCGAACGAATGAATCTGTGGTCGCTCACGCCGCGCACCTCGCGGCCCTCGGCCTTGCCCTTGGCGAACATCTTGTCGAGGGCGTCGGGCTCGACCTCGAGCGCAATGTGCAGGTCGAAGTCGTGCTGGTCCTTGAACTCGAACGGCATGTCGGGCGCCTCGAAGAAGGC
>DASZJU010000233.1:0-24627 GCA_035947815.1 Reyranella sp. | reverse complement strand
TGACGCGCCGCCTGGCGCACGGGGCGGTCCCGTGAGGCGCAAGCTTGCCGCGCTCGTGATCGTGGCGCTCGCGCTGCCGCTGGTGGCGCTGGCGGCGATGATCGGCCAGCAGGAATGGCTGCGCAGCCGTGTTACGGTCCTGAACGTGCCGGTGCGTGGCGTCGATCCCCGCGACCTGTTGCGTGGCCATTACCTGACCGCGGGCTTCGTGTGGACCTGGGAGCGCCTGCCACAGCCCGAGGCCGATGGCCGGATGCCCGCGGGCGCGCTGTGCGTCATCGCGATCGATGCCCCGCGGCGGCCCCGCGTGCGCTTCCTTCCCGACTCGCCAGCAGACCAGGCGACGCCGGGCGACTGCCTGCTGGTCGTTCCCGGCGGGATGTGGGGAAGGGACGCGTTCGTGCCGGGCACGATCGACACCACTAGCGGCAGCATCCGGCTGTTCGTGCCGGAAACGCGCGCCGGCGAACTTGAACGGCTGATCCGCGAGCGACCGGGCGCGCTCAGCGTCGACCTCGCGGTGCGCGCCGACGGTTATGTCAGCATCCAGGAGCTGCGCGTCGACGGTCAGGCTCTGGGACGCTGACCACAGGGGTCTCGCGTAGCGCATTCCAAGCGGGCATGGGAGAGCTCTGGTCGCAACGGTTGCGGCCAATCGGCGGAATGATTTCGGCCCCACCGTCGCGCCCAGGTCGCACGGCGGATGTGCCTCTTCTAAAAAGGCGAATGAAAATGGTAGGATTTTCAATAAATCGGGGAGGATTCATCATGCCGGCAGACCGATACGGCCTTCCCTTATCCAGCGCGTCCGCTGTCGCGCGCGACGCCTACGTTCAGGGGTGTGATCTGCTGCTGACGCTCTATCCCGGCGCGATCGAGGCCTTTGACCGCGCCATCGCAGCCGATCCCAGCTTCGCCCTGGCCCACGCCGGCAAGGCGCAGGTGCTGATGAGGGAAGGCAACGTCGTGGCCGCGCGATCGTGCCTCGAGGGGGCCAAGGCCGTGGCCGAAGGTCTGCCGGCGCGGGAGGCCAGCCACATCGCCTTTCTCGATCTGGTGTTCGCCGGCCAAACCGAACCCGCCATCGTCGCGTTGCGCACGCACCTTGCAAGCTGGCCGCGTGACGCCCTGGTGCTCAGCACCGCCGCGAACCCGAACGGCCTCATCGGCGCCTCCGGCCACATCGGCCAGAAGCACCAGATCGCCAACCTTTTGGACAGCCTGGCGACACACTACGGCGACGATTTCTGGTTTCTGGCGCATCATGCCATGGCGCTGTCGGAGGACGGTCAGCACGAACCTGCCCGCGCGAAGATCGAGCGATCCATTTCCCTCAATCCGAACAACGCGCATGGCGCACACGCGTTCACACACGTGTGCTACGAGGAAGGCGAGCCCGCTGCGGCACGCAGTTTCCTGGCGTCCTGGCTCGCCACCTATCCGCGTGAGGGATTTTTTCACGGCCATCTGAACTGGCACCTGGCACTTGGCGAACTCGAAGCCGACAACGCGGCCGAGGCGTTCCGGCTTTTTCGCGACGCCTTCTCCCTCGACCGGCATAGCGGCGGGCCACAACAGAAAATGTCGGACGCCACGGCGTTCCTGTGGCGGGCCGAACTCGCCGGGCATCCGCGCGACGCGGCGGCCTGGCGCGCGATGCACGACTACGCGGGCAGCGCGCTGCCCAGGCCCGGCAGTGGACTGGCGGACCTGCACGTCATCCTGGCGCAAGCCGTCTCGGCGGATGACGGCGGGCTGAGCGCGCGCGTCCGGCAGATGGAGGCGCTGGCGGGCGAAGGACGATACCCGTCCGGTCCTTACCTGCCCGCCCTATCGCGCGGCTTCGTGGCGTTCGAGCAGGGAAACTTCCCCGCCGCGATCGACGCGCTCGAGCCTTTCGCGGGCGAAAGCGAACGAATTGGCGGCAGCCGTGCGCAGCACGATCTTGTGACGTTCACGCTGCTGAAGGCCTATCTCAACGCGGGTCGCCAGGAGGATGCACGGCGCCTGGTCCGCACGCGACGACGGAGTTCTTCCGGTATCCCCGTCGCGGGGTTGGGTGCGGTGCATTGATCCCGAAGAGCAGCGAGGATCACGCGCCATGAAGGCTGATCGGCAGCGTCGCTTCGGCGATCTGGCGGACGACATCGCGGCCCGCCTGCCGGACCGCGAGGGGCTGGTGTTCGGTGCGTCGCGCTATACGTTCCGCGAGGTTGCCGCGCGCATCGACGAGGCGGCTCGGCGCCTGGTCGCCGCCGGCGTCAGGCCCGGCCAGCACGTCGCCTTGTGGCTCAACAACAGCGACGAGTGGATCTTTATCTCCTTTGCTGTCCAGAAGATCGGCGCGGTGCTCGTGCCGATCAACACGCGGTTCCGTTCGCGCGACCTCTCGTACGTCCTGGCGCAGTCCGACAGCTGTTTCCTGATCACGCACGATCGTTCCGGGCCCGTCGACTATGCCGCCATGGTCCGCGAGGCCGTCTCGTTGCCGGCCTCCGGCGATACCGTGCGGGATCCTCGTTATCCCCTGCTACGGCGCGTGATTCTGCTCGGCCAGTCACACCGGGCGGGAACCGTCGACTGGGCCTCGCTCGCCGAACCGGCCCGGCGCATATCCGCCGATTATCCGGCCGCCTGCGCCCGCGGCGTCGACCCCGCCGCGACGGCCTTCATCATGTACACGTCGGGTACGACCGGATTTCCCAAGGGCGTGGTGCGGACGCATGAGCTGATCCGCAATGTCGAGGAACGCGCCTTCCGAATGGCCATTACGCCGAACGACACGATCCTGAACTACCTGCCCCTCTTCCACGCCTTTGGCCTGTCGGAGGGAGCGTGGATGTCGTTGGTCACCGGGGCGCGGCAGATCGTGACCCGCAGCTTCGATCCCGAGGAGAGTCTCGACCTGATCGAGAACGAGCGCGTGACGATCGTCCACGGCTTCGAGGCGCACATGAAGGGCCTCAGCGAGGCGCAGGAGGCGCGTCCGCGCGATCTCTCGAGCCTGCGCACGGGGATCTTTGCGGCCGGCATGCTGAGCGCCACACCCGTTGTGCGCCGCGGCATGCGGGCGCTGGCGCCGTTGAAGAACCTGTCCGGCTTCGGCATGACCGAGACGTGGCTGGGCGTCTCCTTGTCTTCGCTCGACGATGACGAAGTGCATCGCAGCGAGGCGTCAGGCTGGCCGGGGCTCGGCTACGAGCTGCGTATCGTCGATGACGCCAGCGGCGACGTGCTGGGAACGGGCGTGCCGGGCGAGCTGCAGGTACGGGGCTGGGCGGTGATGAAGGAATACTACAAGAAGCCGGCCGAGACCGCGGCCGCCTTCACCGAGGATGGCTGGCTCCGCACCGGCGATGCGGCGACGTGGCTGCCCGACGGCCATCTCCGCTTCCTCGGCCGCTACAAGGACATGCTGAAGGTCGGTGGCGAGAACGTCGATCCGATGGAGACCGAGGCGTTGCTCCTGGAACATCCCGCCGTGCAGCAGGTCGCCGTGGTCGGTCTGCCGGACGGACGCTTGGGCGAGGTGCCCGTGGCTTATGTCGAGTGCAGGGCGGGGGCCACGATCGACGCTGACGATGTGGTCGGCCACTGCCGCGGCAAGATCGCAAGCTTCAAGCTGCCGCGGCATGTGGTGTTCGTCGATGTCTTTCCGATGACCGAATCGGGCAAGATCAGGAAGGCTGCTCTGCGAGAAGACGCCAGGAAGCGGCTCGGAGTCTCCGCCTAAGCGGGTTGCGCGGAGCCGACGCCACTTGGGCAGTTGCGCTGCCCGGACATCGTCCCAGTCCATCGCCCGCGCTCCGATCGTGGCGGGCGGATCGCCGGCCCCTGTCGCGTCTTGCCCTTCGCAATCGCCAATCCGTCGACCTCGGACGGTGATTCGTACCATCAAGAGGGGTGCCACGAAAACGTGCCAGTGGGCTGCAAAAACGGGGAACACCGCCATCGCATTGTGGCGTTACGCTTCCCCGTCACTGATGGAGAGAGAGATGGAGAGCCGAACGCCCCACATCATCGATCTCGCGGCAGAATGCGCGAAGCTCACGATGTTCCGCGGGCTGACACCGCAAACGACGCGCGCGGAGCGCAAAGGCAGCGCCGCGCAATTGCCTCGTTACCGTGACGGGCTCCTGCTACTTGGCAAGTCCGCCGGGACAGGCCATTGGGAGACCCATCCCGAGGACGAGCTGGTTCACGTTCTCGACGGAGCGGCGACTCTCGACATCGTCCAGGGGGACGGCCCGCACTCTTTTGCGCTCGGCGCCGGAATGATCGCCGTCGTTCTCCCTGGCGTATGGCACCGTTTTCGCTCCGTCGATGGCAAGACCACGATGAGCGCGGTGATCCCCGGTGAGCATATCGATCTCGACGTAGACGACCCCCGGACGAGCACATCCGACCTCGACATAGGCGATACGACGAGATCGCCGATCATCATCGATCTCAATGCCGAGCTCGCGAAGCTCACGATGTTCCGCGGGCGGACGCCGCGATCGACGATGGCCGATCGAAAGGGCAGCAGCGCGCGATTGGCTTCCTACCGCGACGGCACCCTCAGCATCACAAAGTTTGCGGGGAAGGGTCATTGGGAATGCCATCTCGCCGGCGACGAACTGATTCACATCCTCGACGGCACTGCGACGCTGGAAATGCTCGGCGAGGATGGGCCCCAATCCTTTGCGCTCCGCGCCGGAATGATCGCCGTCAATCCCCAGGGTGCGTGGCACCGCTTCTCCTCTGCGGACGGTGTAACGCTGCTGGCTGTGACACCTTCCCCGAGCGAGATTATCGATCTCGATGTCGACGACCCTCGGCAGGTCGAGCGCAAGCCCGCATGAGGTCAAACGGGTTCTGATCTCAACGAGAGAAGCAGGAATTCGCGATGGGCACGCAGGGCATTGTTGTACAGCCGGGACAGGGCTTGGTGGCGAACTACGCGCCGGGGCGGTCGATCGTGCTTAAGCTGCGGTGTGACGAGACCGATGGAAGTATCATGATGTTCGAGGCGACCGCTCCGGTCGGGACCAAGAGCACATTGCACCTCCATCACGATAGCGACGAGGTGGCTTATGTCCTGAGTGGCGAGATCACTTTCCTGATCGGCGATGAACTCACGGTCGGCGGCCCCGGTACCAGTGCGTTCATGCCACGTGGCGTCCGGCATGCCTGGAAAAGCACCGGCGCGCACGCCGGGCGCGTGCTGTTTCTCTACACCCCGGCCCAGGCAGGCGGGTTGATCGAAGAGCAGCAACAGGCCGGCAGCAACTTCTCATCGATGACCGAAACCGAGCGGGCCGAGATGCTGCAGCGCCACGGCTGGGAGCTCCTCGGGCCGTCGACGCTATGAACCCTCGTTTGTCGGACTTCACCCACTAGCGAGCCGCCGCTTTGTCCATCGCCGCCACGATGGCGGCAAACCGCTGCTTCACCTCGCCGTGCATTTCCGGATGGGTGAAGACATAGAGTTCGTCCTCGCGGATCGCGGTGAGGGCCTGCGCGGCGATATCCGCCGGATCGAGTCCGGCCTGCTGAAGCCTGGCACTCTCGGCGGCTAGCCTGCCGGCCGGGCTGGCGGGGTCCGGTGCCCGCGCCGGACCGTAGCGCTCCGGCCGGTTGCGCCCGCTGCCGCTGATGCGGGTGCGCACGAACCCGGGACAGAGCACGGTCACGCCAATGCCCAGCGGCTTCAGCTGCATCGCCAGCCCCTCCGACATGGCGACGACCGCGAACTTGCTGGTCGCGTAAGGGCTGAAGCCGAGCCCGCTCTGCAGCCCGGCCATGGAAGCGGTGTTGACGATATGGCCGCCTTCACCGTGGGCGCGGATATGCGGCAGGAAGACATGGACGCCGTGCAGGACTCCCATCAGGTTGACGTCGAGCACCCAGCGCCAGGTGTCGAGCGAGATGTCGTCGATGCCGCTGCCGCCGGCGACGCCGGCATTGTTGCAAACCACATGGACATGGCCGAACGCCGTGTACGACGCCTGGGCCGCACGCTCGACGCTCGCCGGATCAGCAACGTCACAGGTGACGCCCCGCACATCCGGCCCGACATCGCGCAGGCTTTCGACGGCAGCCGCCAAGGCGTCCGGTTCGATGTCGGCCAGCATCACCTTCATGCCCGCCCGCACAAAGGCCCGGCCGAGCGCCAACCCGATGCCGCTCGCGCCGCCCGTCACGAAGGCCGTCTTGCCGCCGAGCTCTCGCATGATTCCCTCGCTAGGAGACGGATCCTCAAGATAACAAGAAGGAAGATCAGCGTTTTGGCAATGTTCGCCGCTTGACAGGCCTGCGCGATGAAGATCAGGGCACTGGCATTCTACTGTCATCGCGAGCGAGCGTGGCCCCACTTATGGTGTATGGCCGACGCTCTGCGCGCTCCCACGCCCTCTATCCCGGTGGGAAAGTATTATTCTGCTCGCTGGTGACATTTTCCTCGCTTTTCCGCTGCCTTGGGCAAGGGCTGGGATAAACTCCCGCCATGGAATCGGCTGACCCGTACCAAAACCTGGGCGTGCGCCCTCGGATCAACGCCGCCGGCGCGCTCACCCGGCTGGGAGGCGCCGTGATGGCGCCCGAGGTCGTGGCAGCGATGGCGGCGGCGGCGCGCGCCTCGGTCGATATCGGCGAACTGCAGGACGCCGCGAGCGGGCGCATCGCCCAGGCGACGGGCGCCGAGGCGGGGCTGGTGACCACGGGCGCGTCCGCGGCGCTGACCCTCGCCGCCGCCGCGGCGATCGCGCGCTGGGACGTGGCCAAGATGGCGGCCCTCCCGCACGCCGATTCGTTTCCGCACGATATCCTGATCCCGCGCACCCATCGCACCGGATACGCCCACGCGCTCGCCGCTGCGGGCGCGCGGCTGGTCGATATCGGGCATAACGACCGCGGCACTGGCGCCGGCGTGCGCGGGCTGGAAGCTTGGGAGATCGAGACGGCGCTGTCGCCGTCGGTCGTGGCCGTGGCCTTCTCGGCCAACGCGGCGAGCCTCGCCGACCTGCCGACCGTCGCCACCGTGTGCCGCGCCAACGGGGTACCGATGATCGTCGATGCCGCCGCCCAACTTCCGCCCAAGGAAAACCTCAAGCGTTTCATCGTCCTGGGCGCCGACCTGGTCGCTTTCTCCGGCGGCAAGGCGCTGGGCGGCCCGCAGGCCTCTGGAATCCTGGCCGGCCGCGGCGACCTCGTGGCGTCGGCGCTGCTGCAGCAGCTCGACATGGACGTGTCGCCGGAGACCTGGATGCCGCCGCGCATGATCGACCGGGCCAACCTGCGCGGCGTGCCGCACCACGGCATCGGCCGCGGCTTCAAGGCGGGCAAGGAGGAGATCGTCGGTCTTCTCACGGCCCTCGACCGGTTCGTGAACGCCGACGATGCGGCCGACAACGAAGCCCTCGCGGGGCGACTCAAGGCGATCGCCGCGCTGCTGGACGGTATCCCGGTTATCCTGCTGCCGGCGGCCAAGACCGGCCGCGTTCCCGTGCTCGAGATCTCCGTGCCGGATGCCCTGGCGCTGAGCGGCCGTCTGCAGCGCGGCGACCCGCCGGTGCATCTGTCGGAACGCCACGTCGCGCGCGGTGTGCTGACGCTCGATCCGCAGGTTCTGCTGCCTGAGCACGATGCGCTGCTCGCGGCGGCCATCCGCGCCCAGGTCAACATCGGTGCCTGACGCTCCAGTCGAGTAGCGCTTTCGGCACCGGGCCAAGCGTGCCCTGCAACACAGGCCCGGCCTGTCGATACATAAAACGGCAAGGATGGCGTAAGAGCAGCAATCCTCGGCAAGCGGCGCCTTGCTCAGTGAATACAACTCTCGGTGTCTGCAAGGGCCGGCATCTGGCGGGTGTCGGCATGGAGCCTTTTGGATCTAACTGATTTGTGCCCGCGTGACGCCATGCCCTCGCATCACCAATTCGCCGCGGTGCATTCATGAGCCGTCCTCAACAGAGGAGGTAAGGAGTGCGTAATACGGAAGGCTTCTCATCTGCGCCGCCTGACAACACCTTCACGTCATCGCTCGCCCAAAGACGGGCATGTCGTTCTCAAAGGATCAGGAGTGAAACGCCATGAAGATGGTGAAATTTTGCTTGATGACAGGTCTTGCGTTCGGCCTTCCTTTTGCCGCAGCCGCCCAGCAGAACGTCGCCAAGGGGACGCCCTCGGACATCGAATACTGTCACGCGCTAAGCCATGCGTACTCGTACATGTGGTCCAATAACGAGGGGATGCCGGTGGCTGAAGCCTTCGCGCTGGGCCAGTGCGATACCGACACGCAGAAGACGATCGCCACGCTCGAGAAGAAGATGAAGGACCAGAAGATCGAGTTGCCGCCGCGCCAGGGCGTCGCGCAGTCGCCCGGGTCAACCGACGAGGCGCCCTGTAGCGGTGCACCGACCGCGGATGCGTGCACTGATGGGGCGCCCTGAAGAAGATCGGCTACGACGATAGCGAACCTGTGTTCGGCTCCGGCGGGGCGTCATTCACGTGCCTCGACCTTGGCAGGTAGGGTGAGGTGAAAACTTGCGCCGCGCGGAGAGTTGTCGGCGGCCCACAAGCGGCCGCTATGCGATTCAATGATCGAGCGGCTGATGGACAATCCCATACCCGTCCCGTGAAGCTTCGTGCTGACGAAGGCATTGAAGATCTGATCCGCCTGCTGCGTCGGCAGCCCCACGCCGGTATCGCTGACGGACACCATAAGATGCTCTTTTTCCGCTCGCTGCGACTTGATGGCGAGCTCGCGCGGCCCTTCCACGTCCTTCATCGCATCGATGCTGTTGCTCATGAGGTTCATCATGACCTGCTGCAATTGCACGCGATCTCCCATGACCTGGGGAAGGTCCGCCGCCAGCTCCGTCCGCACTGACACGGAGTGTTGCGCTACCTCGCCGCGTAGGAGGACGATCATCTCTCGAATAACGTCGTTTACGTCCAACAACTCTCGTTGCGTCGTCCCCTTCTTGAAGAGCAGGCGGATCCGGTTGATGATTTCTGCCGCACGCATTGCGTCTTTCACGATTCCCATCGCAGCCGCGCGCGCCTCTTCGAGATTGGGTGGGTCGCCGGAGAGCCAGCGCATGCAGGCATCGGCGTTGGTGGCAGCGGCGGTAATCGGTTGATTCACCTCGTGCGCGATGGAGGCGGTCAGCGCTCCCATGGTCGTCACCCGGTTGACGCGTGCGAGATCCGCCTGCGCCTGACGCAGAGCTTCCTCGGCGCGCTTCTGCTCGGACAGGGAGGCGATCGATGCGACTGCCAGGATGACAAACGTAATGCCGGCAACCGCCAGCGCCAGATTGATTTGATCGAGACTGGCGTTTACCGGGTCATCGTGAACCGCGTCGTGAGCGGTAAAAATCGCCGCCCGCATCCCCGTGTAGTGCATACCCGAAATGGCCAGGCCCATGACCAACGCCGCAATGAGCTTTTGCCAGAGATTGGTGGTTTGGAAGGCCAGCCATAGTGCCGCTGTCGATGCGCCGATCGCTATGACCACGGAGAGCGCAACGAGGAGCCGGTCGTAGCCGAGCTCGGCGTGCCCCCGCATTGCTGCCATGCCGGTGTAATGCATGGCGACAATGCCAAGTCCCATGAAGATGCCGCTGAGAACGAGGCGAAGCGGCGATGCGCCCTGGCGACTGATGACGAAAAAGCCGCCGCCGGTTACGACGATCGCCACGACGAGCGACAGGATGGTCAATCCGATGTCGTATGACATCGGTATCGGCATGACGAAGGCGAGCATGCCGATGAAGTGCATCGACCATATTCCGCCTCCCATTGTGATCGCGGCGGCCACCAGCCACGCCTGACGCGCAAGTCCCCGGGCGGCTCCCACGTGCCCGCCGAGATCGAGGGCGGTGTATGACGCGAAAGAAGCCACCAGAATGGAGAGAACGACGAGATACGGATAGTATGTTCCGGAAACGACCATCGGCCGGCAACGTCATTGTGGCGCCACTAAAAGCCAATGTTGGCCGACTGGCAAGATGGATGGCGAGCGCCTTAGCGAGTCGCCGCTTTGTCCATCACCGCCACGATGGCGGCAAACCGCTCCTTTACCTCGCCGTGCAAGGACTTTGCTCAACCACCGCGACTGACCCTTTGTGAACATTGACCAGAAGCATCTCTCATCAGGATCAGGCTTCAGAAAATGCAAAGGTGTGCCGGCGCATAGGTTCTTGACAGATCAGTCCAAATTATGCAAACCATGCCTCATGGCGAGGCCGAAAGAGTTCGATCGCGAGGTAGCCGTGGCGCGGGCAATGTCCGTCTTCTGGTCGAAAGGTTACGCTGCAACTTCAACCGATGACCTGCTGGAGGCGATGAAGATCGGCAGGCAAAGTATGTACGACACGTTCGGCGACAAACGGCGCCTCTATGTCGAAGCGCTCTGGAGATATCAGCTGGAGAGCGTCGCCGGGCACATCAAGCGGCTACGATCAATGGCGTCACCTCTCGCTGGAATTGAAGCTCTGGTTGTCGGCGTGATTTCCTCGGATAGGACCACGCGCGAAAAGGGCTGCATGGGTGTCGGCGCCATCTGCGAATTCGGAAATGCCGATGCCGAGCTGGCCCAGCTTCGCGTCAAAAGCGGCGGCATGCTGCGCAAGGCGCTGGTTGAACGATTGCAAGACGCACAGGCTGCAGGCGAACTCGGCGAGACTGTCGACGTCGAGCGTGCCGCCCGGTTCGTGGAGACGACGATGTTTGGGCTTCAGGTCGCTGCAAGAGCCGGGGAAAGCACCCGCTCTCTTCGCGATATGGCCGCCTTCGCGATCGCCGGGTTGAGAAGCCGGTAAGCCTCACGACACATGCGGAGGGCACTGGCATGAACAGTTCTGGACTATTGTGTCAATAATGGAGGGAATGGTGGATAACGAACCTCGGCTTAGGGACAAAGTCGCGCTTGTATTCGGTGGCTCCAGGGGCATTGGCGCGGCGATCGTGAAACAGCTTGCTGCGGATGGGGCGTTGGTCGCCCTGACCTATGCCAGATCGCCGGACAAGGCGGCGGAGACCGCCCGTGCAGCAGAGGCGCTGGGCGTTTCGGTGATCATGATCGAGGCCGACAGCGCCGATCCGGAGGCGGTGCACGACGCAGTGGCGCAGACGGTTGCACGCTTCGGCCGCATCGACATTCTGGTCGTCAACGCCGGTATTTTGATACGCGGCACGGTGGACACGTTTGCCCTCGAAGACTTCGACCGCATGCTGGCGACGAATGTGCGCGGCGTCTTCGTCGCCATCCAGGCGTCCGCGCCTCATCTCACGGACGGCGGAAGGATCATAACCATCGGCAGCAACACCGCCGTCAGGACCGCATTTCCCGGGTCTAGCGTCTATTCGATGACGAAGGGCGCTATTGCGTCCCTGGTGCGCGGGGTGGCAATCGATCTCGCCCCTCGCGGGATTACCGTGAACAATGTCCAGCCCGGCCCTACGGCAACCGACATGACAGCGGCTCTCGTCGAGATGATTAAACCCTTCGTGCCGCTCGGACGCATGGGCGAGCCGGAAGAGGTCGCCGGGTTGGTCGCCTATCTCGCCAGCGCCAGAGCCGGCTTCATTACCGGCTCCAGCCTGACGATCGATGGCGGATATGTCGCGTGACGTGCTCAGTCCGCGTCTGGCACAACCGGACCTCCCGGCATGCCCGTTGTCCGGTCGCTATCAGAGGCAAGGCAGACATTGAGCAAGCGGCACTCTCAGCAAGCTCGATTTATGAGCACCCGCCCTGCCGAGCCGTGGCTTTGTCCATCGCCGCGACGATGGCGGCAAACCGCTGGTAGCCCATCACGATTTCGGGCGCTACGTTTTGCCGATGAAGCCGCTTCGAACCCACGATCGCTACGACTATGTGCCGCTGCGCGGCCGTCCCGACTATTCATGGCCCGGCGGCCACCGGCTCGCCGTCTATTTCGCCCTCAACCTGGAGCATTTCTCCTTCGGCGAGGGCCTTGGCGCCGAACTGTCGCCCGGCGGGCCGCAGCCCGACGTTCTCAACTTCGCCTGGCGCGATTACGGCAACCGGGTTGGCGCCTGGTACATGCTCGATGCCTTCGACGCGCTCGACCTGCCGATGGCGGCCCTGGTCAACAGCACCATCTACGACTATGCGCCGGCGCTTGTGGCGGCCTGTCGGGCGCGCGGCGACGAGATCGTGGGCCATGGGCGAACCAACGCCGAACGCCAGGGCCAACTCGACGAAGCCGCCGAGCGCGCGCTGATCGGCGAAGCGACCGCCCGCATCACGGAAGGCGAGGGCCGTTCTCCGGAAGGTTGGTTGGGTCCGTGGATTTCACACAGCCATCGCACACCGGACCTGCTGGCGGAGGCGGGCTACCGCTATCTGCTCGACTGGTGCATGGACGATCAACCGATCTGGTTCCGCTGCCGCGGCGGCAAGCGGATCATGGCGGTGCCCTATCCCCAGGAGGTGAACGACATACCCGCCATCGCCGCGCGCAAGATGGGCGCCTCCGATTTCGCCGATCTGATCGTCGACCACTTTGACGAGATGCTGGAACTGTCCCGAGCGCGCCCGCTGGTGATGGGGGTAGCGCTGCATGCCTATCTCGTTGGTCAGCCGCATCGGCTGCGGCATCTGAAGCGTGCGTTGCGCCACATCGCGGCGCACCGCGAGGAGATCTGGCTCACCACGCCGGGCGCCATCGGACGATACTGCGCCACGCTTCCCCAGCACATCGTCCCATAGGAAGGCGGCTTCCTCGCCGGCCCCAAAGGGGATCCACCGCGTACCTCCGCACGGGGGCATTCCCGGTACTCGGCCTGAACTCGCGGAACTCCAACCCCGCCCCGCAGTAGCGCGCCAACCCCAATAGCGCGCGTGAGCGGTGCTGGACTTCCGCGTCCCTAGGGAACTCAATGCGGCGTGGACATGTCGACCGTGGCGAGCGCCGTGGCGCCAGGCGTTGCCCGTTCCTCGACCAGCAGCTCGACCAAGCCGATCATGAAGACCAGCTCGGCGTCCTTGAGCTTCTCGGCTTCGCTCTTGATGCCTTGGATCTTGTGCCAAAGGTAGAACAGGTTCGACGATCCCGGCTTGATCCCATGAGGCCGCTTGCCGTTCTTGCGGCCTCCGGACCACCGTCGCAGCAGACGACAATTCGCCTCGGCCGCTCTCCGGCAAAAGCCACCGAGACCGGCTAACTGAACGCGCCGGTGAAGAAAATCGCCAGCGCGAAGGAGGCCAGCGCCACTATGAAGAATGTCACACCTTGTGCGATCCGGACGTCCACTACGGCGTTGGCAGGATTCTTCGAATCGTAGTGAACCATCACCTGGCTGCCGGCTGGATATTGCCCGGCCTGCGCTTCGGCCAATGCCTGAGCGCCTGTGGTCTTGCCGCCAAAGCTCAGTCTTGTGCTGTGATACTCGCGGCCGTTGACGCTGTAGGAATATTCCACCACGGCCTCGTAAAATGTCACGAGATCGCCGGTGCGTGCGCCGCCGACCCGCTGGCGATAGTGCTCGACGGTGCTGGAAACGACACGGCCGGCGGTCTGCGGCCAACGAGATGCCTTCGCGACCTGCCGGCGCGAGGCCCACAGCATAGCCAGCACCATGACACCTGCGAGAGTGAAGAAGGCGACGCCGGGCAGCACCGCCTTCTCAGGAAAATAGGGCGCCAGGCTGTCGAAGACGGTCGAGATGTTCCAGAACAGCGCCAGTACGCCGAGGCCGGCCACGAAGATCCCCGCGGCGATCACGTAGAGCCAGATGACCGGCAGCGGCGGATTGCGCTCCAAGAACGCTTTTTCGGGATCCCGGGGATCGTAGTAGACGGGCACCGTCGCGCCGACCTTGTAGTGATCGAGCATCTCCTGGACGTTGGCGGTGTTATCCGCGACGCTGACGCGCGTTCCCTTGATCACCCGATCGCCGAGGCTGAACTCGTACTCGATGTCGGGCAGATTCTTGACCTCGGTTACTTCCCCCGAACCGCGGCGATGCTCGGCGCGCAGCGCCGATTTGGTGATCCGCGCCCGCGTCGAGGGCCAGTTCGCGGCATGCCGCAATTCGTTGGTCCTGCCCAGGATCTGGGCGGCGATGGCGCCGGGAATGGCCATGAAGAACAGAGCCATGAAGATCGGACCGGGCAGCACGAGCACGGCGACGGGCAGCCCCATGACGACGACAATGCCCCACAACACTACTGGCGGCAGTCGATCCGGTCCCGCCTGCCACTGCTCCACGCCGCGCGTGAGCACCATGGCTCCCCACAGGCCGACGGCGAGGACGACGATCCGCAGCACATGGCCGACTGCTTTCGTGGTGCGGTCTTCGATCGGCCTCGCGCGGCGGTAGACACTCACGTGGAGTACGCCCTCGCCTTCGCGGGTGAAGGCTTTGTCGATCGCTGCGGACATCCGGGTCACGATATCGACCGCCTCGTCGCTAGTCGGCGCCACCACCGTTAGGAGCGTGTGGCGAACTTTGGTCTGGCTGGGCTCTGGCTCCAGGGTCGCGTTGGCTGCGAAGGTCTGCTGTACGGCTTCGAAGGCACGCATGATCCGGGCATCGTCGCGCTCCGTCACGGTGGTGAATTCCGCGCTAGTGGTCATGCTCTTGGCAAACCAGGCCGGCGCGACATTGCGCAATTCCCAGAGGACCAGGCTCAGGACCAGCAGCCCGATGCCCAGGATGACCTGCTTGCCGATGCGCGCTCGAGCGGCCTGTGCCGCAGCTTTGTCGGACCGGACAGGAGCATGTCGGGCCGTCACGCCAATCTCCCCATCGATTTCCGAGAGCAAACCATAGCGCGCGCGACGTCCGGGCGCGAAACTAAACTGCCTGTCAACAACGCAGAGAACGCGCCATGATCAAGCCCGAAATCATCGGCTCTAGCCGCTTGACCTACACTGGCGCGATTTGCATGCTGAACATCGACTAGGTGCTGACGGAAAACCGCTCCACGCGCCTGAGATCCGCGCCGCGCGAACCGGCTACTTGGCGGGTGAGCAGTTCACCTTCGCCGACATCAACCTGATGCCGATCCTGCATCGCCTGCAGCAGGCGCCCGAAGGCAATACCGCGCTCGCCGGCGCCCGGAACCTCGCGGCCGATTACGCCCGGCATGCCCACGGCCCTTCCTTTCAGCGCACCGATCCCAGCCTGCCCGCCGAAAGCCAGACGCCCTAGTTTTTGCGCAATATGGTGCGCAATAATTCGAGGCGTGTCCTGACCTATGGCGAAGTGAAACTAATTGTTTTCCCCAGCATCTCTCACACTAGTCGCGCCATAAGCCTTAAAATAGCCGGCAACGGGCGCGACCATTTAAAAGTATTACTTGACAAAGTAATGAGTATAACTTACATGAGACGTTGCCTTGGGGCGGCCGCGGCGAGGGAGGAGCGGCGTCTCGCGTCTTGAAGGGGCGGTCGGCGGGACTGCCCCCACATGCCGATGAATGGTCTAGATGTTGTGTTGCCCGAGGAATCCATGACTACAAAAGATTGGCATAGCGCTTGCGGAAATTGCGGAAACTCTGGTTGGGTCGCTGAAACACTACAGGCTCAGGCCAACGGCTCGATAGCGTCGCCAAATGAACACTGAAAATCCCAGGAACAATAGGCCGACGGCCCCGGGAAAGGCGACTGCCGGCCAACACTTTGGATCGCTCCACCACAGCACGGTAGAACCAATAAGCGATAGCAAGCCTAGGATGCCGTAAGCCACGCACCCACGGGAATCTTCGGCCTTGTGCCGATGCTGTAGATGCGTTTCGCACGATCCTGCAGTTCACGGGTGACGATTGCAAACTGCGCGCAAGCCTCAGAGCACACAATGCCCCTGTCGATCTCGCGCGCACAGGCCGGGCAAATGCCTTTGCCGCACGTCCGACAAATCCCGACCGCCGCGACGTCCCGATGCAAAAAGCACTGCATCGCTCTCTCCCTTGGCTCAATTCGAGCAACCCGCAGCCCTGCAGACAACGCGCGGCGCCGGCCTAATAGAGTACTCTGTCGCCGCCAGCATTGTCCCCAAGGAGATTCATGCGCCTGTTCACCGCCACGCTCGCCACCGAGACCAACACCTTCTCGCCCTTGCCGACCAGCCTCGAGAGCTACCGCGAATCGGTGTTCTTCGGCGCCGGCGAGCACCCGGCCGATGCGCCGCGCATGTGCACGGCGCCATTGTTCGTCGGTCGGGCGCGCGCCGCACAGGAAGGCTTCGAGCTGATCGAAGGCAGCTGCTTTGCCGCCAGCCCGGCCGGCACCACCAACCGCGCCGACTACGAGACCATGCGCGACGAGATCCTGGGCCAGCTCAAGGCAGCGATGCCGGTCGACGGGCTGCTGCTCGGCCTGCACGGCGCCATGGTGGCCTATGGCTACGACGACGTCGAAGGCGACATCATCGAACGCGCCCGGACGATCGTTGGGCCGAAATGCGTGATCGGCGTCGAACTCGATCCGCATTGCCATCTCACGATGAAGCGCGTCTCGGCCGCCGACATCATCGTGCTCTACAAGGAGTTCCCGCATACTGACGTGGTCGAGCGCGCCGAGGACGTGCTCGATCTCGTGCTGGCGACGCTGCGCGGCCAGGTGAAGCCCGTTATGTCGGTCTACGATTGCCGGCAGATCCAGAGCTATCCGACGACGCTCCAGCCGATGCGCGGACTGGTCGACCGCATCAAGGCGATGGAGGGCAAGGACGGCATCCTTTCCGTCTCCATCGCCCACTGCTTTCCCTATGGCGACGTGGCCGAGATCGGCACGCGCGTGCTGGTGATCGCCGACGGCGACAAGAAGAAGGCCGATGCGCTGGCGACCAGGCTCGGCGAGGAGCTGGTGTCGCTGCGCGGCAAGACCCAGCCGCCGTCGTTTGACGTGGCGGCCGGCGTGGGGCAGGGCATCGCCTTCAACGACCTGCCGGTGGTGATCGCCGATCCTGCCGATAATGCCGGCGGCGGCGCGCCATCCGACAACACCGACATCGTGCGCCATCTGATCGACAGCAAGATCGAGAATGCCTGCCTGGGCCCGATCTGGGATCCCATCGCCGTGCGCATCTGCCTCGATGCGGGGCTGGGCGCCAGGATCGCTCTGCGCTTCGGCGGCAAGATCGCACGGAGCTCCGGCCAGCCGGTCGACGCCGAGGTCGAGATCATCGGCCTGAAGCGCGACGCCTGGCAAAGCTTCGGCCCGACCCAGGTGCCGGTCGGCGATTGCGCCGCCGTGCGCGTGGGCGGCGTCGACGTGGTCCTGATCAGCAAGCGCACTCAGGCGACCGGCCTGGAACTCTTCACCAATCTCGGCATCGATCCCAGGCAGAAGAAGATCGTCGTGGTGAAGTCGACCAATCATTTCATGGCGGCCTACGGCCCGATCGCCAAGAAGGTGATCTATGTCGAATCGAGCGGCCCGCTGCGCCGCGACCATCGCAAGGTGCCCTACACGAAAGTGCAGCGCCCGATCTGGCCAATCGATGAGAACGCCAAGCCGATGGGACTGATCTTTTAGTTTGTGTCGTCCTGAGCGCAGCGAAGGACCTCATCGCCGCTTGCCACTGGCATGAGATCCTTCGCTGCGCTCAGGATGACATGAGTCTCGCTGGACAAGCGTCCCGCTTCGCATACTTTGTGCATGGGGAGTTTATGGGTTTTAGGGGGAACATGATGCTCCGACTGTTGGCCGGCCTTGTCGCGCTCATCCTGCCATTGTCGGCGATGGCGCAGGACAAGGTGCTGCGCGCCGTGATGCACGCCGATGTGCGCGTGATCGATCCGATCTGGACCACGCAGACTATCGCCAACATCCACGGCGCGCTGGTCTACGACACGCTGTTCGGCAACGACGCCGACCAGAAGCCGCAGCCGCAGATGGTCGGCAAGTACGAGATCAGCGCCGATCGGCTCACCTACACCTTCACCTTGCGCGACGGGCTGAAATTCCACGACGGTTCGCCGGTGACGACCAAGGACGTCATCGCTTCGCTCAAGCGCTGGGGCGCCAAGGACGGCGTCGGCCAGCGCCTGCTTGGTTACGTCGTCAAGATGGATGCGCTGGACGACAAGACCTTCACCATGGTGCTGCGCGAGCCCTACGGCATGGTGCTCGAATCGCTCGGCAAGAGCGGCAGCTCGATCGCCGCCATCATGCGCGAGAAGGACGCGCTCACCGATCCGCAGCAGCAGGTCAAGGAATCGGTCGGCTCCGGCCCGTACATCTTTGCCAAGGACCAGTGGGTGCCGGGCAGCAAGGCGGTCTATCTCAAGAACAAGGACTACGTGCCGCGCACGGAGGCGCCGTCAGGCTTCGCCGGAGCCAAGATCCCGGGTGTCGACCGCATCGAGCTGATATGGATCTCCGATCCGCAGACCGCCATGTCGGCGCTGATCAACGGCGAAATCGATTTCTACGAGAATCCCAACATCGATTTCCTGCCGCTGCTCGCCAAGGCCAAGGGCGTGAAGCTGATGAAGACCGGCCAGATGGACAGCACGCAGGGCATGATCCGGCTCAATCACCTGCATCCGCCGTTCGACAACGTGAAGGCGCGCCAGGCGATGTACTACCTGATCAACCAGGAGGACTTCCTGCGCGCCATCATCGGCGATCCGAAATACTACCACGTGTGCCCGGGCCTGCTGACCTGCGGCGGGCCGTACGAGAACGACGGCGGCACCGCCTTCATGAAGGAATACAATCCCAAGAAGGCGCTGCAGCTCCTCAAGGAAGCGGGCTACAAGGGCGAGCCGATCACCGTGCTGGCGGCGACCGACCACAACACCATCACGCCCGCGACACAGGTCCTGATCCAGGCGATGCGCGAGGCCGGCATCAACGTCGACGTGCAGTCGATGGACTGGGGCTCGGTGGTGTCGCGGCGCGCCAAGAAGGAGCCGCCGGCGCAGGGCGGCTGGAACATCTTCGTCACCACCTCGGGCGGCGTCGGCTCGGCCAACCCGGTGCTTCATACGTGGATTGGTGCGGCGTGCGACAAGGGCCTGTTCGGCTGGCCGTGCGATCCCAAGATCGAGGAGCTGCGCAACGCCTTCGGCATGGCCGCGAACGAGGACGAGCGCAAGAAGATCGCCAAGGAACTGCAGACCCGGGCGATGGAGGACGTCGTGTTCCTGCCGTTCGGCCAGTGGGATCAGCCGCTCGCCTACCGCGCCGACAAGATCGACGGCATCGTGCCCAACACCGGACTGGCGGTGCTGTGGGGCATTACGAAGAAATGAAAGCAAGACCGTCATCCCGACCGAAGCTGAGCGCAGCGAGGCGTAGTGGAGGGACCTGTTCAGCGGCGCGACAAGAAAAGGCCCTTCGACTTCGCTGCGCTCAGGGTGACGGCTTCGCCGTCATGACCGCCTACATCGCGCGCCGCCTGTTCGCCGTCCTGCCGGTGATGGCAGTGGTGGCGCTGTTCGTGTTCTTCCTGCTGCGTTTCGCGCCGGGCGATCCGGCGGCGATCATCGCCGGCGATGATGCGACGGCCGAATCGATCGCTGCGGTGCGCGCCAAGCTCGGGCTCGACCGGCCGGTGGTCGAGCAGTTCGCCGTCTGGCTCTGGGGCCTGCTGCACGGCGACATGGGCGTGTCGATCTTCTCCAATCTGCCGGTGACGCGGCTGATCGCCCAGCGGCTGGAGCCGACCCTGGCGCTGACGCTCAGCACATTGTTCGTGGCGGTGGGGCTTGCCGTTCCGATCGGCGTTTTGGCCGCCTGGAAGGCGCGCAAGCTGGTCGATCGCCTGGTCATGGGTTTCGCCGTGCTGGGTTTCGCCATGCCGGTGTTCGTGCTGGCCTACATCCTGATCTATTTCTTCGCGGTCCAGTGGCAGCTCCTGCCGGTGCAGGGCTACCAGCCGATCGGTGAGGGTTTGTGGCCCTTCGTGCAGAGCCTGATCCTGCCCTCGGTGGCGCTGGGCGTCACCTACATGGCGCTGATCGCGCGCATCACCCGCGCCTCGATGCTGGAGGTGCTGCAGCAGGACTATATCCGCACCGCCAACGCCAAGGGCCTGGCGACCGACCGCGTGCTGTTGCTGCATGCGCTCAAGAACGCCGCCGTGCCGATCGTCACGGTGATCGGCATCGGCATCGCGCTGCTGATCTCCGGCGTCGTGATCACCGAAACCGTGTTCAACATCCCGGGCCTCGGCCGTCTCACTGTCGATGCCGTGCTGAAGCGCGACTATCCCATCGTGCAGGGGCTGATCCTGGTGTTCGCTGCCGCCAAGGTGCTGGTCAACCTGATCATCGACATCTCCTACGCCTTCCTCGATCCGCGCATCCGCTACTGACATGACCATCCTCGTCGACGACCTTGCCTTGCCGCGCCGCTTCTCGCTGCTCACCGCCATCCGGCGCAATCCGACGATCGCCTTCGGCGGCCTGCTGCTCGCGGCGCTGATCGTCATGGCGATCCTGGCGCCGGTCATCGCCACCAGCGATCCGTTCAAGATCGCGCCGGTCAACCGGCTTCGGCCGCCGTCGGAGCGCTGGTGGTTCGGCACCGACCAGTTCGGCCGCGACGTCTTCTCGCGCACCGTCTATGGCGCGCGCGTGTCGCTCATCGTCGGCCTCTCGGTCGCCGCCTTCTCGTGCCTGCTCGGTTTGGCCCTTGGCCTGGCCTGCGGCTACTTTCGGCGGATCGACGGCCTGGTCATGCGGGTCATGGACGGGCTGATGGCGATCCCCTCGATCCTGCTCGCCATCGCCCTCATCACCCTGACGCGGCCTGGCCTCGGCATCGTGATCGTGGCCATCGTGATCCCCGAGGTGCCGAGGGTGGTGCGCGTGGTGCGCGCGGTCGTGCTCTCCATCCGCGCCCAGCCCTATATCGAAAGCGCCATCGCCGGCGGCACGAAGAACGCCAAGCTGCTGCTGCGCCACGTGCTGCCCAACACCTTGGCGCCGCTGATCGTGCAATCGACCTATGTCTGCGCCTCGGCCATGCTGATCGAAGCAGGTCTCAGCTTTTTGGGCGCTGGCGTGCCGCCGGAGGTGCCGAGCTGGGGCAACATCATCGCCCAGGGCCGCACTTTCTTCCAGATCGCGCCCTGGACGATCCTGATCCCCGGCACGTTCCTGGCCATCACCGTGCTCGCCGTGAACCTTTTAGGCGACGGGCTGCGCGACCGTCTCGATCCCAGGCTGGCCAGAAGGCTATGACGTCGGCTGTGAACGCGATCCTCGAAGTCCGCGATCTCCGCACGCAGTTCAACACACTGGACGGCGTCGTGCGCGCAGTCGATGGCGTATCGTTCGAGCTGGCGCCCGGCGAGACGCTGGGCATCGTGGGCGAATCGGGCTGCGGCAAGTCGGTGACGGCGCTGTCGATCCTGCGCCTGATCCCAACCGAGACCGGCCGCATCGCCTCGGGCTCGATCCGCTTCGAGGGCGAGGAGCTGACCGTGCTCAGCGAAGAGGCGATGAAGCGCCTGCGTGGTCATCGCATCTCGATGATCTTCCAGGAGCCGATGACCAGCCTCAACCCGGTGCTGACCGTGGGCACTCAGATCGCCGAGAACGTCGTGCGCCACCTCGGCGTGCCGTGGCGTGCGGCGCGCGATCGCGCCTGCGAGATGCTCGACCTGGTGCGCATCGCCGATGCACGGCGCCGGCTCGACGAATATCCCCACCAGCTTTCGGGCGGCATGCGCCAGCGGGTGATGATCGCCATGGCGCTCAGCTGCGATCCGCAGGTGCTGATCGCCGACGAGCCGACCACCGCCCTCGATGTCACCATCCAGGCCCAGATCCTCGATCTCATGCTCGAGCTGAAGGAGAAGACCGGCACCGCCATCGTGCTGATCACCCACGACCTCGGCGTGGTCGCCGAGACCACCCAGCGGGTCGTCGTCATGTACGCCGGACGCAAGGTCGAGGAGGCGCCGGTCGAGGTGCTGTTCGAAGAGCCGTTGCATCCTTACACGCGCGGTCTGATGCGGGCGATCCCGCGCCTCGACATCGAGGCCGACGCGGCCGGCACGCGACCCCGGCTGCAGGAGATCCCGGGCCTGGTGCCGAATCTCACGCGCGCCATCGTCGGCTGTGCCTTCGCGCCGCGCTGCGGTTTTGCCACTGATCGCTGCCGCGCCGAGGCGCCGCCGATCGTCGATGTCGGCGCCGGTCACACGGTAGCGTGCTGGGAAGTCGAGCGCGTCAGAGCGAGCGCACCATGAGCGCGCCGCCTGTCCTCGAAGTCGAGCAGCTGGTGAAGCATTTCCCGATCCATGGCGGGCTGCTGCAGCGCCGCGTCGGCGAGGTGAGGGCGGTCGATGGCGTGAGCTTCGCCATAGCCAAGGGCGAGACCTTGGGACTGGTGGGCGAATCGGGCTGCGGCAAGTCGACCATCGGCAAGACCGTGCTGAAGCTGATCGAGCCCACCGCCGGCCGTATCCTGCTGGCCGGCGAGGATGTAACGCATCTCAAGCCCGGGGCGATGTGGCCGCATCGCCGGCGCATCCAGACGATCTTCCAGGACCCGTACTCGTCGATGAACCCCCGGCTGCCCGCCGGCACGATCGTGGGCGAGCCCCTGGAGAATTTCGGCATCGCCCGCGGCCGCGACACAGACGACCGCGTCGCGCGCCTGTTCGAGCGCGTCGGGCTCAGGCCTGACGCCATGCGCAAGTACGCCCACGAATTCTCCGGCGGCCAGCGCCAGCGGCTGGGTATCGCCAAGGCCTTGTCGGTCAGCCCTGACCTGATCGTGGCCGACGAGCCGGTGTCGGCGCTCGACGTCTCGGTGCAGGCGCAGGTGCTGAACCTGCTGATCGACCTGCAGGAGGAATACGGCCTCGCCTATCTCTTCATCAGCCACGACCTCGCCGTGATGCGCCATATCAGCCATCGCATCGCCGTGATGTATCTCGGCCGCATCGTCGAGCTCGCCGACAAGCGCACGCTGTTCGCCAAGCCGCTGCACCCCTACACCGAGGCGCTGCTGTCGGCCGCGACCGCGCCCGACCCCAAGCGCCGCCGGCAACGCAAGCGCATCGTCCAGGGCGACGTGCCGAGCCCGGCCAAGCCGCCGCCCGGCTGCCACTTCCATACGCGCTGCGCCTACGCCATCGCCGAGTGCCGGGTGACGGCGCCGCCCCTGATCGAGGTCGCCGCCGGCCACCACGTCGCCTGCCTGCGCCGCCCCGTCGGCGGCGATCAGGAGCCGCTGCCGATCGCCTAGCGCGATTTTCTGTAACGCCCTGCTTTGCCATTTCGTCCTCCAGGGAGAGGAGGGCATACGCATGCAACGGCGGTCTTTTTTGGCTCTTTCGGGAGCATGTCTTGTCTGCGGCTGTTCGGGTGCCGTGCACCAGCTGCCGCAGATCAGCCAGGGCAATCTCGGCCTGGCGCAAGCCGAGGTGCAGGGGGCGGGTGGGCCGCCACAGCGCCGTGCGGTAACGGATGACGAAGTGCTTGCAACCTTGCAGAGCGCGACGCGGCGTATTCGCGCGCCGGCCGCCCAGGTCTGCGGCGAGATGAATGTCGGCGTGTGCGACTGGCATTTTGGTGCGGTGCGGGACAGGTCCATGAATGCCGGCGCCGGACCGAACGGGCTGATCGTCGTCAACCGCGGCATCGTCGAGTACGCGGCCAACGAAGAGGAAGTCTGCCTTGTGATCACCCATGAGATGGGCCATCAGGCGGCCAATCACATCGCGACGGGCCAGCGCAACAGAGCGGTTGGCGCTTTGATCGGCGCCATTCTGCTTGGTGCTGCCGGCGTCGCTGCATCGCGCGGCAGCTACGGCAGCGCCAACGCCGTCCGGTCCGCCATGGAATCGGGAGCGAATATTGGTGGTGCTATTGGCGGGATATCGTTCTCGAAGGAGCAAGAGCGCGAGGCGGACTACCTGGCAGCGGTGATCTTGTACCGCGCCGGCGTCGATCTCGATAAGGCGCGAGGCTTCCTGGTGACGATGGCAAGGGCGTCGGGCAAGAGGGAAACGGGCATGCTGGATACGCACCCGGCAGGGCCCGAGCGGATTGCCGGTTGGGATCGGGCGGTCGCCGAAATCCGTGCGGCGAACGGACGGCTGCCGCGGCCGGCATCTTAGAGCACTTCTTGCCGGACCGCGGGCCTCCAGGCCCGCTCATGCTCATATATATATATATATACGGCGTCATCAAAGCACATGAGGCGGGCCTCGAGGCCCGCGGTCCGGCAAGACGCCCTAAGGAAACATGTCTGGGGCGGCCACGCCCCGACCGAGGTTTGGTCTGCCGCGCGATGAGTTTTTGCGCGACGCAGTGCGCAAAAACTCGCGTTCGACCGCGACCAGCCGCCCAACTAACACTTGACTTATACTTTAGTATCACTATAGTATTCGTGCCGTCGAGTCATTGCGGACCCGCGGCCCAATATCTGGGGCAAGCAACGCAAATGGATATTACTGGGAATTGGCGTAACGCTTGCGGAAATTGCGGAAATTCGTCGAGTCCAAGTGCTTCGCCGCGCCGGCCTTTGCTAACGCCGCGCGCCCGGCGCGGTGTCGCGAAGGTAGGTGAGGGCGGCCTGCACGCCGACCGCCTTGTGCGGCACCTTGGCGAGACCCAGCGCCATCTCGACCCCCGACAGCGTGCCCATCAGCATGAGGTCGTTGAAGTCGCCGAGATGGCCGATGCGGAACACCTTGCCC